>JAPSLQ010000182.1 GCA_031180595.1 Isoptericola sp.
TCGGAGCACTTGAAGTTGTTGCAGGCGAGCACCTGGAACGTGTAGTTGCGCCCGTTGGTCAGGCCCGTGAACACGTACGGCGACGCGGCGTTGCGCGGCCCGATGACGTTGCCCTGCCCGTCCGTCGCACGCACCTGGTAGTAGCCGCCCGGCCCGCGGAAGTCTGCCGTGCCGCCCCACGAGACCTCGGCCTTGCCGTTCGTGTCGTTGAGCAGGCGCGCCGACGGGCGCGGCGGCACGGTGGGCGTGCCGTAGGGCATGACCTCGTTCGACTGCGGGCTCGTCTCGCCCTTGCCGGCCTTGTTCTCCGCCGTGACCGCGTACCGGTAGTTGCCGGACGTGTCGAGGCCCTCGAACGACTGGGACGTCGCCTTCGTCGTCACGGTCCGGGTCTTGGAGCCGTTCAGGTACTCGTCGACGTGGTAGGTCATGTCGTTGTCGCCGTTGCCGTCCGGGGCCGTCCACGTGACGGTGATCCGACCGCCGACGGGGTCCTCGACCCGCTGCGCCGTGGGCGCCGCGGGCGCCGCGGGCGGGCCGGCCGGGATCTCGGTCGCCGACCATGCGCCCCACTCCGACGGCTCGGGCGCGAGGTTGACCGCCTGGACCCGCACCTTGTACGCGGTGCCGTTGGTCAGGCCCTCCCACACGATGCGGTTGCCCGTGACGCCGACCTTCTGCGTCTGGCCGCTGGCCGGTGCGGGAGAGATCTCCAGGTTGACCGACTGGATCGGAGAACGGTCGGAGTAGTCCGCGTTCTCCCACGTGACGATGAGCGACTTGTCGCCGAACTCGAGGGTCGGCGCCGCGGGCGGGTCCGGGCGCTGGTCGGGCCGTGCCTCGGCCGACGCGGGCGACGGGTCGGACGTCCCGACGTCGTTGGTCGCGGTGACGGTGAAGGTGTAGGTGACGTTGTTGGTGAGGCCCTCGAGCGTGCACGTGGTCGTCGCGCACTCGAACGTGTCGCCCTTGTCGGACGTCACGGTGTACGAGGTGATCTCGGAGCCGTTGTTGGCCGGCGGCGTCCACGACAGCACGACGGTCTGCGAGCGGACCTCCTCGACCTGGGGCCGCGTCGGCGCCTCGGGACGCCCGAGGACGTTGATCGTCACCCGGCCCTCGACCTGTCGGTCGGCGTCCTTGGTCGCGTCCTCGACGCGGTAGCGCACGACCATCGTGCCGACGAAGTCGGCGTCGGGCGTGACCACGACGTCGTCGCCGTCGACGACCGTGCCCTCCGCGGAGCCGACCTCGACGATGGGTTGCCCGACGATCTCGAGCGGCGCGCGGTCGGCGAACGGGTTGGAGTCGTTCGCGAGCACCGGGACCGAGACGGGCCGGCCCTGGTGCGCGTCGTCGACCACGTCCTCGACGGCGCGCGCGAGCGGCCGCGTCGAGGCGACGACCTCGACCGTGAGCTTGCCGTCGACCGGCGGGTGCTGCTCGTCCGTCACGGTGTACGGCACGGTGAGCACCGTGCCCTTCGGCACGTCCGGCGCGGCCTCCAGCGTCACGCGCGAGCCCGAGAGCGTCGCGCCGAGGCCGCCGGGCAGCGACCCGAGCGTGAAGCGCAGCTCGTCCTCGTCGGGGTCGGTCGCGAACCGGCCGAGGTCGACGGCGCTCTCCTCGCCCGCGGCGACCTGGCCCGTGGGTGAGCCCGGCTCGGGCGGCAGGTTCTCCGGCGGGAGCACCGTGATGGGCAGCGTCAGGACGGCGGTCGACGCGTCCGGGTCGTCCGTACCCGACCCGTCGGTCACCTCGAAGGTCACGGCGGCCGGCCCCGTGTAGCCCTCGGTCGACCTGTACGTCATCGTCGTCGGGCCGTCGACCCGGACGTCGCCCTCGACGGCGGTGACCTGGTCCGACGCCGTCAGGCGCGGCGTGCGGCCCTCCACCACGAGGACGTGCTCGGCGATGTCGATCGCGAGCGGCTCGCCGGAGATCACCTCGAGCGGGGCCTGGCCGGGGCGCAGGATCGGCTCGGCGTCGGTCATGCCGGGAACCACGAGGAACGCCTTGGCCTGCAGTCCGTCGACGTCGGTCACCGTGTAGGTGACCACCTGGCGCGACGCGGTCAGCTCCACGGCGAGCTCGCCGTCCTCGGTCACCGTGGCCGTGGACGCCTCGGTCGTGACCTCGAGGTCGCTCGCGGCGCCGTCGGGGTCCTCGTCGTTGTCGAGGACCGGCACGGTCACGCTCGTCTGCCCGAGGATCTCGGCCACGGGCACGGAGTCGTCGCGCGCGACGGGCGGCAGCAGCGGCGCGTCCGCCGCGACGGTGACGCTCACGGCGGCCGACGCGCGCGCCGCGTACGTGTCCTCGATCGCGTAGTAGAAGGTGTACGTGCCCTCGTCGTCGGGGGTCGTCACCACGATGCGGTCCTCGACGACCTCGGGGGCGACCTCGTCCCCGCCCTCGAGCGCGCCGGCGACGAGGCCGATCTGGTCGCCGTCGGGGTCGGAGTCGTTGAGCAGCGCGGGCACGGCGACCCGGCGCTCCGGACGGACGGTGACCTGGTCGTCCGCCGCCACGGGCGGCTGGTTGGTCTCGGGCGGGCGTGCGATGCCGACGCGCACGGTTCCGGTCGCGACGGCGCCCCGCGCGTCCTGGACGGTGTAGCGGAAGCTGTCGGCGCCCTCGGCGCGCGCGGAGGCCTCGTAGTCCACGTAGCCGTCGACCACCTGCGCACGGCCCTTGCCCGGACCGCTCGCGAGGCCCGTGAGCTGGACGGAGTCGCCGTCGGGGTCGATCCCGTCGAGCGGCACCTGGACGCGGACGGTCCCGCCCGCGAGCACGCGGGCCTCGACGTCCCGGGGCACCGGCGGGGCGTTCTCCTCGCCGTCGCGGATGTGGATCGTGACCTGGGCCGAGTCCTCCTGCCCGTTGCGGTCCCGCACCTTGTAGATCGCGTACGCGGTGCCCGCCTCGGACCCGGCGCGGAAGCGCAGCCGGTCCTCGGAGACGAACACCTCGCCGACGGACGGGTCGACCCCCTGCTCGAGGTCGTCGACGAGCTCGAGCTCGAGCCCGTCGGGGTGCGTGTCGTTCGACAGCACCGGGATGTTGACGTAGTCGCCCACCCGGACGGTGACCTCGTCGGCCGCGGCGTTCGGCGGCTGGAGGCGCTCCGGAGCCGGCACGGGCAGCACGCGCACCTCGCCCTTCGCCGTGTGCGAGCCGTTCGACACCGTGTACTCGATCACCACGGGCTCGGAGATCCGTCGTGTCTCCGTGACGCGCAGCATCTGGTGCGCGAGCACCGCGACGGTCACGCCCGCGTCGTCGGGCACGCGGACCGACTGGACGACGAGCACGCCGCCGGCGGGGTCGGTGTCGTTGGCCAGCACGTCGACGAGCGCCGAGCCGCCCGCGGGCAGCATGGCCGTGTCCGAGACGACGATCGGGGCGCCGTCGGCCGAGTCGGGGTCCAGCACGTCGACCCGCACGACGCCGGTCGTCGCGTTCGGCCCGTCCGACACCTGGTAGAGCACGTCGTAGGAACCTGGCTCCTGGGCCAGGAACATGAACGTGCCGGCGTCGTGGTTGGGCGTGATCTTGGCGGGCGGGGCCTCGCTCACCGAGGCGAGTCGCAGCTCGTCGCCGTTCGGGTCGGAGTCGTTCTCCAGGGGCTCGACCGTGACGGGCTCGCCCGCGGTGACGACGACGTGGTCGCCGACCGCGACCGGCGGCTCCTGGGAGTCACCCAGCACGTCGACCCACAACGTGCCCTCGACGACCTCGCCCTGACCGTCGCCCACGGTGACGGCGACCTTCTTGCGGCCGGTCGCCGACCCGCTGTCGCGGAACTCGACCGTGCCGTCCGGGTAGGCGCGCACCTCGTCGCCCTGCACCGTCGACGCGGCCGTGGCGAGGTACACGTCGTCGCCGTCCGGGTCGCGGAAGAACGGCAGCACCTTGATCTGGCCGCTGCCGCCGCGCTGGACCCGGAGCACCGGCTCGCCCGTCTGCTCGGGTGCGGAGTTCTCGTCCCACGGCACGACGCGGACGCCGACGTTCGCCTCGTCCTTGCCGCCGCGGCCGTCGCTCACCTCGTAGCGGAACTTCACGGCGCCGGTCGCGTCGCCCGGGACGACCGCCTGCAGCGCCCTGCCGCCGAGGACGCGCTGGACCGTCAGCGGCTCGGGCTGGTCGCCCACGAGCCGCGCGGTGATGACGTCACCGTCGGGATCGACGTCGTTCGCGAGCACGTCGAGCACCGTCGCACGGCCCGGCCGCACGCCGTAGGAGTCGTCCTGCGCCACGGGCGGGTCCTGGCGCTCACGGTCGACGACCGTCTGGTCGACGAGCTCGGGCTTGGCGTCCTCGGCGTTGGCGTCCTCGCCCTCGGCCCGCTCGGGGAGCTGGATGTCCCAGTCGTCGACCTTCTCGTACTCGTCGAGCGCCATCCACAGCGTGCCGGAGGTCAGGTCGTTGAGGACCACGGCGTTGCGGTTCACCCGGTACTCGAGGCGCGTGCTCTGGTCGATGCCCTCGAGCTCGCGGTCGACGTCGCGGTCGGTCCCCTCGCAGTCGCGCACCACCTGACCGGTCTGCGACCACGCCCCGTACAGGCAGCCGCCGAGCTGGACCGGCGCCGCCGGCGTCCCGGCAGCGCGCCGCGTGACCGCGGTGCCGCCGTCGAGCGGCTGGAGCACGAGGCCGGAGGCCGTGGCGTACGCGACCGCGTCGGCGTCGGGCCCGGGCTGCTGCAGCCGCGCGCCCTGCGCGTCGGCGACCTCGACGACCTCCCCGCTCGGGAGCCACAGACGCGCGTCCGTGCGGTCGAGGACGACCGGCTCGTCGCCGACGGTCGTGATCACCACGTCGTCGCCACCGTCGAGCAGACCGAGCTCGCGCGACCGGGTCTCGCCGTCCGGGTCCAGGGTCCACAGCGTGTCGGTGCCGGGCACCACCGCGTAGGTGGTCCCCTCCCGTGACACCGCGACCTGGCCGGCACCGTCGAGCTCGATCGTCGGGTCGGCCTCCTCCGTGTCGAGCCCGGCGAAGCGGTCGACGCCGGTGACCCACAGCGAGCCGCTCTCGTCGTCGAGCACGGCGACCCTGCCGCCGCCCATCGCGACCTCCGCGCCGGCGGGCAGCATCGTGCTCGAGGCGAACTTGAG
>JAPSLQ010000183.1 GCA_031180595.1 Isoptericola sp.
GACGTCGTGCGCGTTCTCGTTGACCACGACGACCGCGAACTTGCCGGTCTGCGGGTCCTTGAACGCCGTGACGGTCACGCCCGGGGCGGGCTGGGGCGTGGTGCCGAGCAGCACCATGCCCGGGTCGACGAAGCGCGAGTACTGGCCGATCGCGTAGTAGCGCTTGAAGATCCGGTACTCGCCGGTCTCGGTGGGGTTGCCGCTCTGCGGCGTCCCGGTGTTGACCAGGCGGATGAGGTCCGAGCCGTCGGCACCGTTGTTGGCCACGGGCCACCACCAGAAGTAGGCGCTGAGCCGGGTCTCGTTGAAAAGGTTGCCGATGAGCTCGGCATACCGCAGGCCGTCCGTCATCGTGTTGTTCACGAACAGCCGGTCACGGGGCGCGCCCTGGTTCATGTACTCGGTCTGCCAGATCTGCTTGCCGAGCTCGTGCGACGTCGTGAAGGCACCCGGCGCGGCGCGCGTGGCGCCGTCGACCAGCCCGGCGTACCCGTGCGCGGCGACGACGTCGACGTACTGGTTCGCCGCCGGGTCCGTGATGGCGGGCAGCACCCACCGCTCGTCGAACCCGACGGCCTCGCCGAGCACGATCTCGGCGTCGACCCCGCGCTCGGCGAACGTCGGGCCGAGGTGGTCGCGCACGAAGACCCGCAGCTCCTCCGGGGTCCACACGGAGCTGGAGTAGCTGGTGGTGAGGTCGGGCTCGTTGGTGGGGGAGACGTGCGTGATCCGGATGCCGAACTCCCGCTCGTACCCGATCACGTACTCGGCGAGGTAGTCGGCGAACTCGTCGTACATGTCGTCGCGCAGGCGGTTCGGCCTGCCGTCCGACGTCCGGGTCACAGAGCCGTTCTCCTTCATCCAGGCCGGCGGGCTCCAGACGCTCGCGAGGATCGTGTCGACGCCGCGCTCCTGCGCCTCCTGCATGAGCCAGACCTGGTAGCGGTCGAACGTGGGCTTGACCTCCTCCCAGTCCGGCTGGTCCCAGACGAGCTCGCCGGGCGCGGGCTCGATGGTCTGCGTCGGGCCGTCGTAGAGCTGGTCGCCCCAGACGCCGACGCCGCCGTCACCCACCATGACGCGGACGATGTCGAGGCCGATGCCGGCCCGGTCGTCGAAGATCATGTCCAGCATCTGTGACGCCAGCGGCTCTCCGAGCCTCTGGATCGAGCCCGCCTTGTGGAACGCGAAGGCACCGCCGAAGCCGTCGACTTCCTGGCGCTCGTCGTCCCAGTCGACGACGGCGGTCGGACGGGCGGTAGAGGCCTTCGCGGCGTCGTCCGCCGCCCAGGCGGCCGTGGACCCGGCCATGACCACGCCGAGCGCGGTGAGTGTCGAAATCGATTTCGAAATGCGTGGAGATCGGACCTGCGTGCGTGTCATGTGTGATTCCTCCCCCAGTGGGCGCCCCCATTGGCGTCCTGGTCGCCAACCGTAGGCCGCCTGGGCATCCGGTCGCAAGAGTATGTTGATGAAACGATGAGATCGTTTGCGCTGACGGTGGACCCTAGGTGCTGCACGAACGAGCGGCATCGGAGAGCCGCTGCAAGCAGCGCAGCCACAGGATCGTGACCGCTCGCGCCGATGCGCGCTGACCGAGATGAGAACGTTTGCACGTGCCGCTGGCCGCGCGGAGCAGAATCTGCGTGACGCCTGGGCGCGGGCACGGCAGGGTAGCCGCCATGGGGGAGCACCGTCACCACAGGTCGCCCAGCGACGCACGCCCCGCGTACCTCGCCGACGCCCGCCGGTTCGCGGCCCGGCGGCGGCCGGTGGACCTGCGCCGGCAGTGGCAGGCCGACCCCACGGTGCGGCCGGGGCTGGTCGACCAGCGCACGACGGTCGCGTACGACGCACTCGCCCTGGATGCGGCGACCGGGTACGAGGCGGTGCTTCTGTCACCGGTCGCGCCGCTCGGCACCTGCTCGGTGGTGAGCCCGACGTCGCAGGACCGGGTGGTCTCCACGACGCGTGGGACCGAGGTGGTGTCGGACCCGACGAACGTGCTCGCGATCGAGGCGGCGACCCGGCTCGCCGCGGCCCCGGACGCGCACGTGCGCCTCACCACGGTGCACCAGACGCTGCGGCCCGGCCAGGCCGGACTGCCCGCCGGCTTCTCGACGCACTTCCGGCTCTTCTGCCTCGCCGACGCGGGCCGCGGGGAACCCGACGACGGCTTCGAGGTGCGGGCAGTGGTCGAGCAGGTCGCCACGCACCTGCGCGTCGTGCGCGCCGCCGCCGACCGGTTCGGGCTGCGCCCCGGCGCGCCGTCGGCCACCCTGCACGTCGACGACGGCGCCCGGCCCGCGCTCGGTGACCGCGTGGCGGCGCGTCTGGCCGAGGCGGGCCTGCCCGTGACGCGCCGACCGCTGTCCTCGCCCTACTACCTGGGCCTGCGCCTGACGCTCACCGTGCCGGACCCGTCGGGCGAGCCGCTGCAGCTCGCCGACGTCTGCGTCCACGACTGGGTCGCCCGGCTTACCGACGACCGCCGTCACCGCTTCGTGGCGAGCGCCCAGGGTCTGCAGGTCCTTGCTCTGCGCTACGGCCCGGGCTGACGTCCCGGTCTCCTGCCGGATCCAGTCCGGCCCGGCGGCCAGGCCGCCCACCAAGTCCCCGGCGGCCCAGGGCCGTCCCGCTCGTGCCGTCGTCCGAGGAGGCTCGCCTCGAGCCTGTGCACCGTGCGAATTTGGTGTTAGTTTGATTGACATGAAAAGACGCCAGTACACGATGGGCGCTCGCGCGGAGGCTGTCCGTGACACAGGGGAACGCATCCTGGCGGTCGGCCGGCAGCAGTTCGCGCGCAAGGCCTACGACGACGTGTCGCTCGACGACGTCGCGGCAGGTGCCGGCGTCACGGTCCAGACGGTCCTTCGCCGGTTCGGCTCGAAGGAGGGGCTGGTGCGGGCCATCGTCGCGGCCGCGACTCCCGCCGTCCGGGCCCAGCGCGACGAGGCGCCCGTAGGGGACGTCGCCGGGGCTGTCGACACGCTGGTCGAGCACTACGAGCTGATGGGCGACGAGGTGATGAACCTGCTCCGGCAGGAGCAGCGGGTGCCGGCGTTCGCCGAGGTGACGGCTCAGGGCAGGGACTATCACGCACGCTGGGTCGAGCGGGTCTTCGAGCCGTGGCTGAGCATGCGAAGCGGCGTGCACCGCCGACGCCTCAGGGCACAGCTGATCGCCGCGTGCGACGTCTACACGTGGTTCCTGCTGCGCCGGCAGGCCGCGTTGTCGCGGACGCAGACCACCAAGGCGGTGGTCCAGATGATCGAAGGAGTGCTCCCATGAAGGTGCTCTGCTACACCTCGCCGGGCCTCGGCCACCTGTACCCGGTCATACCGATCCTCCAGCAGCTCGCGGCGCGCGGCCACGACGTCGCGGTCCGGACCCTCGCGGACGGCGTCGAGCAGGCCCGCGGTGCGGGCCTCTCCGCCGAGGCGATCGACCCGCGCATCGAGGCCGTCGAGATCGACGACTACCTGGGCAGAACACCCGTCGACGGGCTGAAGCGGTCGACGGCGACCTTCGCCCAGCGGGCGGTGTTCGAGGTGGAGGACCTCCGCCGGGCGATCGCCGACGTAGGACCCGACGTGCTGTTCGTCGACTGCAACTGCTGGGGTGCGAGCGCGGTGGCGGAGGCCTCAGGCCTGCCGTGGGCGAGCTGGGTGCCGTACCCGGTGCCGATCCCTCGGGCGGGCGTCCCGCCGTTCGGTCCGGGGCTGCGCCCGGCCGCGGGGCCGCTCGGGCGGATGCGTGACCGGGCGCTCGAGCCGGTCGTGATCGGATCGGTGCTGAGGTCGATCAGGCCGGCCCTCAACGACGTCCGCGCCGCAGCCGGCGTGCCGGCGGTCCGCACGGTCACCGACATCTACGCACGCGCGCCGCTCACCCTGTACCTCACGGCCGAGCCGTTCGAGTACCGCGGCGGCGAGTGGCCCGCGTCGTTCAGGCTCGTCGGACCCGTCAGCTGGGACCCGCCCGCCGACGTCCCGCACTCCCTGACGGGGGTCGACCGGCCCCTCGTGCTGGTCACCACGTCCTCGGAGCGGCAGAACGACGACTCGCTCGTCCGGGCCGCGCTCGAGGGCCTGCGCGACGCCGACGTCCACGTCGTGGCGACGCTTCCGTCCGGGGTGCCGGACGACCTCGACGTCCCCGCGAACGCGACCGTCGCACGGTTCGTCCCGCACTCGGCCGTGCTGTCGCGGGCTGCCTGCGCGATCACGCACGGCGGCATGGGAGCGACCCAGAAGGCGCTCGCGGCAGGTGTCCCCGTCGTGGTCGCTCCGTTCGGACGCGACCAGTTCGAGGTCGCTCGCCGGGTCGAGATCAACGACGCCGGCCAGCGCCTCCCGCGCAAGAAGGTCACGCCGGAGCGGCTGGCCGCGGCGGTCGGACGTGCGATGACCCAGCGTGCCGGCGCGGCGGCGCTCGCAGACGCGTTCGCCCGCGCCGGAGGTGCCGAGGGTGCCGCCGACGAGATCGAGCGGCTGGTCCGCACGGCGACGGCGACCTGACCGGGCATGGCGCCGCGCACTCACAGCGCCGGACCTGATCGCGTGCCACGGTAGGTGCGCGCGCTCGCGGCGGCGATCACACCGCCGTGCGGGGTGCCGCGCGCCCGGCGCGGGCGTATCGTCGATCGGGAGACGCCGAGGATCATTACGGCTCACGGAGGTCGACGATGACGGCAGCAACGGTAGCGCCGAGCACGGACCGGTCGTCGATCGCACCCGGGCTACGTGCGCTCGTGGGGAACGTGGCCGGCTACTCGGCGGTACGAGCCGCCCAGGCGCTCGACCGCCTCTCCGGCAGGCTCGGGGACACGGTCCGGGACGTCGGCGAGGCGGCCGAGGACACGATCCAGGACGTGGTCGACGACCACGGCGCTGCCGCGGATGCCGTGACCGGGGGCGTCAGCGCGGCGCTGCAGGACAAGAATCCTGTGTGGGGCGCGCTGAAGGAGGTGTGGGCCGGCACCCGGACCAGCACCAAGGTGCTCGTCATCACAGCACTCGTGCTCGCGCTCCTGCTGGGTCCGGTGGTCCTCGTGCTGCTGCTCCTGGCGCTGCTGGTCACCTTGATCGTGCTGGCGGTCCGCCACTCCAGGGGCTGAAG
>JAPSLQ010000184.1 GCA_031180595.1 Isoptericola sp.
CGGGAGGAACGCACCGAATCAGACGGATCGCCACGGCGAGAGTCGGTTCCCGGGGCTGTGGCGCAGCTGGTAGCGCACCTGCATGGCATGCAGGGGGTCAGGGGTTCGAGTCCCCTCAGCTCCACCATTCGACCATGTGACAGGCCATTTCGAACCCTCGACACGGGGATGCGAAGTGGCCTGTTTGCTTTGGCGGGAGTCTCGGCCGGTCGGGTGACGCACCGCATCCCCCGACGACCGCTCGCGAGCACGCCCACAGGGGCGCGGCGGTAGGTCCGCGACGCCCCTGTCGACCCCGTTGCGGGCGTGGTGCCGGATCGGCGACCCGTGCGCCGTCAGCCCCCGAGCATCCCGCCGAGCTTGCCCCCGCCGAGCTTGTCGATGATCTCCTTGACGTCGATCCCGTACTTGGCGAGGAGGCCCGAGTGCTGCTCGGTGTCGACCGGGTCGGGGAGCTCTGCCCCCGCCTGGTCGACCTTGTCGCGCTCCCCGCGGGACTTCAGCAGCTCCAGGATCTGAGCCTTGTCGATCTGCATGACGATCCTCCCGTTCGCTGGGCGCTCAACTTCTACGCAACCACCGACGTGGCCGGCTCGCAATCAGGGTCCGGTGGCGCCACGACCCCACTGCCCTGAGGACGACGGGCCTCCCGGGGCGCGGCGTGCTTGCATGAAGGTGTCGCGGGTCGGCGGACCGAGGGTGGGGGAGCGCGTTGGCACAGGTGGACGTTCGTGTGGAGCGCGTGATCGGCGCCCCGCTCGCCGAGGTCGCGGCGTACGCGGCGGACCCGACGAACGCGCCAGAGTGGTACGCGAACATCGACTCGGTCGAGTGGCGGTCCGACCCACCGGTCTCGGTGGGCTCGGAGATGGACTTCGTCGCCCGCTTCCTGGGCCGCAGGATCGCGTACACGTACCGCGTCGAGGAGCTGGTCCCCGGCGAGCGACTGGTCATGGCGACGGCGCAGGGGCCGTTCCCTATGCGCACCACGTACACGTGGGAGCCGGCAGGTGACGGGACCCGCATGACGCTGCACAACGCGGGGGAGCCCTCGGGGTTCGCCTCGGTCGCCGCACCGGTCATGGAGGCCGCGATGCGGCGTGCGACGACCAAGGACCTCGCGCGGCTCGCCGGGCTGCTCGAGCGCCGGGCGTGATCGTCGGACGCGCCGGGGCGACCACCCGCCCCGTGCGGGTGGTCGCCTCGGGTGGTCAGTCGTCGGTCTCGGTGCGGCGTCGCGCAGGGCTCACGAGAGCCTGTCCCCGACGAGCGCCAGGCACTGGATCACGGCCAGGCCGTACTGCGCGGAGGCGTTCGTCGAGAAGCGGGCCTCGTCGACGGGAGCCAGCACGGCAGGGGGCTCGATGCGCCGGGTGCCCCAGTCGTGGTTGTCGGGGTAGCCGGCGTGCCCGGTCCGCAGCTCCTGCCACGCGCGGGCGGCCAGGGCGTCGTCCTCGAGCTTGACCGCGGCGTACGCGGTGGCGCGCGAGTATGCCTGCCGCAGGTTGAGGCTGCCCCAGTGCTGGCCGGTCTCGGTCGCCTGCTCGGCGCGCGTCCCGTTGTAGAGGCGACAGAACTGCACCCACCGCGCCTCGACCTCGGGCTCGTCGACGAGGTCGAGCAGCTCGGTCATGACCTCGATGAGCCCGAAGACCGAGCTGAGGCTGCCGACGGAGACCGACTTCTCCGGTCCGGAGCTGAACTCGGCCGTCTCGAGGTCGTACGTCGTGCCGGCCTGGACCCAGGCGTTCGGCAGCGCCGCGATCGACCGCGCGGAGGCGAGCAACCGCTCCTTCGCCCTCGGGTCGCCGCCTCGCTCCCACTCCGTCAGCCAGGCGCCGGCGACCGCGCCCCAGTCCGTGGTGGTGCCCATGGGCAGCGCCGTCGGGTCCGGGTCGTACTCGCCCGTCGAGCCGTCGATCTTCCGGGTGGCGTTGAGCACGAGGAACGTACGGTCGGAGTCGACGAGCTCGTGCAGGACGTCGCCCACGCGCTCGTCGCCCGTGAGGAAGTAGTAGAACCTGCGGTAGTTCGCGTTGCTGATGCGCACCTGCTTGGCGCTGTCGCCCCAGTGCAGGACGCTGTGCCGCGTGCCCAGGCCCTTCCACCGTCCCAGGTGGTACTGGTCGACGTCGCTCGTGTGCCGGCACATCGCCTCCGCGAACCGGAAAGCCGTCGCGTCGCCCGTACGCAGGTAGTGATACCAGAGCCACATGTCGGTCGAGAGCTCCGAGTTGTCCCACGCGTAGCCGCCGACGTCGTAGCGCCACTGGTGCCGGTCGTCGTCGTAGGAGTGCATGACGTCGCCGTAGTCCCAGAACCCGTACCAGGAGCGCTGCTCCTGCTGCTCGAGGTGGTACCGGTGGATGACGTCGAGCCGGTCCTCGAGCCGCGCCTTGGCCGGCGTCGAGCGGTCGACCGGCGTCCACGAGCCGAAGACGCCGGCGGCGTGGTTGTGCTCGGGGCCGCTCACGAGCATCGGCGGCTCGGCGTTCGCGCGCGCGAGCTCGCCGAACCGCTGCGCCGACGGCGTGGCCGGGAGCGCCCAGAACATGAGCTCGGTCGTGCGGGCGACGCCGTACGGCGTGCCGAAGCCGGGCTCGTAGTCCTCGTAGGTGATCTCGAGCGCGTCGAGCTGCTCGGCGTACGTGTCCTGACCCATGCCGTCGTGGTAGAAGCGCACGTCCATCGCGTCGGCGCGCGGCGACCACATCCAGACGGTCGCGTCGGCCTGCTCTCCGGCGGCCCCGGTGATCTCGAGCTCGGTCGGGTGGAGCTGCCAGAAGTTGCGCATCCCGAACGCGAGGCCGCCCGCCGGCGTGCCGACGTAGCCGAGCCCGGCCGCGCGCGTCCCGCCGTCGACGCGGATCCACGAGTGGCCCTTGCCCGTGCGCTTGCGGATCTCGAACCCGTGGGCCGTGAGCTGGCTCAGGCTGTAGTCGCCCCAGCTCGGGATCCAGTGCAGGCGCGAGGTGACCCGCTGGTCCCAGGTGCTCGGATCGGGCAGCGCCTTGCCCTCGACCTGGGCCTTGCGCACGGCGGCGCCCGGGTCGCGGCGCAGGCCCGTGATGCCCTTGACGGCCTCGGCCAGCACGCCGCCGTCCGGCCCCGCGAACCGCACGTGGCGGTCGTACGGCTCACCGGCCATCGGCACCGAGAACCGCACGCCGATGCCTCGGATGAAGTCGCGCTCCTCGTCGCCGTCGAACATGAAGGTGTGCACGAGCCGGATGCCGTCGGAGCCGGCGTACAGGTAGAAGCGCAGGACGAACGGCAGCCACTCGCGCGAGCCCTTGCGGTGCTTGCCCTCGACCTTGACCACGGCCCGCACCGGGCCGGACTGCTCGACCGTCACCGTGTCGACGCTGCCGGCGAACGACTCGAACTTCAGGCTCTGCGGGTCGTCGGTCTCGGCGGCGTCCTGCCTCGACACGACGAGGCGACCTGCCCGTGCGATCTCCTGGCCACCCCGCCGGATCGACCTCACGACGTGGTCGCCGTGCCGCGCGAAGACGACCGTGACCACGCCCGTGTCGACCGTGACGTTGCCCGCGTTCTCCCTCACGGCGACCGAGTAGAGGCCCGCGGCGGGCCTGCCGGGCGCCAGCCGGTACCGCTCGCCGCGCGGCGCCGCGTCGCTCACCGCGTGGGCCGTCCACTTGACCGAGCCGTCCGGCCACCAGCCGGTCGGCCAGGTCTGGACGGGTACAGCGTCGCCGAGGTCGGTCGTGAGCGAGAACGACTGCTCGGGCGCGAGCGCGCCCCTGGGCCACGGCACGCCCCAGGTCGTGCCGGCCGCCAGCGCGGCAGGCGTACCGCCGTCGAGCCAGCGGAGGTCGACCGGGTCGTGCCCGGAGAGCGCGAGCGGAACCGTCTCGCTCACCGCTGCGGCCGTGGCCGGCCGGGAGGTGAGCGCGGTGGCCGCCCCGGCCGTGAGGGCCGAGGCGAGGACGGTGCGGCGGCTGACGTTGACCACTGTGGTCACTCCTTCGTGACGTTGGGAAGCCTGTCCGTCGATGGACGTGCCCATCGTGGGAGGCCGCGTGCGGTGCTCGGCGCAAACGATCAAAACCGGGCGCCGCGCCAGCGACGCGTCACGCCGTCGTGGCGAGGTGCTCCGGGCGGACGGCATGGGCCAGCTCGAGGCCCGCGGCGAGCCGCTCGACCTCGGTGACGGCGCTCAGGCCGAGCCGGCGCAGCTCGTTCCCGAGCGACCCGGCGACGTGCGGCGTGAGCAGCGCGCCGGAGGCGCCGAAGAGGGGGTGGTCCTCGGGGAGGGGCTCGGGGTCGGTGACGTCGAGCACCGCGCGGAGCCTGCCGGTCAGCACCTCGTCCGTCAGGGCGTCCGTGTCGACGAGCTGCCCGCGCGCGGTGTTGACCAGGGTGGCGGCGTCCTTCATGAGAGCCAGCTCGCGCGCGCCGATCATGCGGTAGGTCTGCGGCAGCGAGGGCGCGTGGAGGGAGACGACGTCGGACCGGGAGAGCAGGTCGTCCAGCCCGACGCTCCTGGCTCCGAGCCCGGCGGCCTCGGCGGCGTCGACGAGCGGGTCGTAGAGCAGGACCTCGGTGTCGAACGGCTCGAGGAGCTGGAGCACCTGCCGGCCGGTCCGGGACGCCCCGACGACGCCCACGACGAGCCCGTTGTTGCCCAGCGGAGCCGGCAGGGACCACCCGGACAGCGTGCGGTGCCTGTCGTACATCGCCGCGGCGTCGAGCACCCGCTTGCCGGCGAGGAGGATCATGGCGAGCGTGTACTCGGCGACCGGGCGGGCGTTCGCGGTCGCGGCGCTCGACACCTGGATGCCCCGCTCCCAGACGGCAGGCGTGACGAACGACTTGACCGTCCCGGCCGTGTGCACGACGGCGCGCAGCCGCGGCGCGCGGGCCAGGAACGCCTCGTCGAGGCGGGGAGCCCCCCAGCCGGTGACGAGCACGTCCACGTCGAGGAGCGCGGCGGTCGCCGCCGGGCTCTCGGGCGACGTGACGACCGCCGGCGCCACGTCGGCGACCGCCTCGAGGCGCGTCCTCGCGGCGTCGTCGAACAGCTCGGGCAGGAGCCGTGGCTCGCGCAGGGCGAAGGCGAGCCG
>JAPSLQ010000185.1 GCA_031180595.1 Isoptericola sp.
GTCGAGGTCGTGGAAGGGGGTGGGGAGCTCGGTGGGCGGGGTCGCCGCCGTCGTGTCCTGGGTCACACCGTCGTCCTATCACACGCGGCGCCCCGGAGACCGCCCGGAGACCGCCGGCCGAACCCGAGGTGAACAGTTGGCGAACACCTCTGCGGCACCCCCGCAGCGCCTTGAGCGGGCTGTTCACCGTCGGGCAGATTCTGGACGTGAGACAGCCCCTGCCCCGCACGACCCGCTCCGCCGCGCTGCCCGTCAAGGCCGACCTCGTCGTCGTGGGCGCGGGGGCGGTCGGGCTCGCGCACGCGGCCGAGGCGGCGGCGCGGGGCATGTCGGTGCTCGTCGTCGAGCGCGACCCGCGTCCCCTCGGGGCGTCGGTCCGCGGCGACGGGCACGCGGCGGTCACCACGCAGGAGGGCGTCGCTCTCGCGTGCGCGCTCGCGACCCGGGAGAGGTGGCTCAAGCTCGGCCGCGAGGCCGGCTTCTGGGTCCGCCAGACCGGCAGCGTCGCGGTCGCCCGCACGGAGGCCGAGCTCGCGGTGCTCGACGACCTCGTGGCCATGCGCGACGGCGACGCGGTGCTCCTGGACCCGGCCGGTGTGCGCGAGCGCACGGCCGTGACCTGCGACGACATAGTCGGCGGCGCGCTCCTCCCGCTCGACGTGCGCCTGGAGCCGCGAGAGTCCGTCCCTGCGCTCGCCGCGTGGCTGGCGGACCGCCCCGGCGTCGACGTCACCTGGTCGACCGCGGTCCACACGCTCGAGCCGGGCAGCGGCTGCACGCTCGTGCGGACCTCGCGCGGCGAGGTCGTCGCCAAGCGCGTCGTGGTCGCCGTCGGGCAGGACGTCGACCGGTTCTTCCCCGACGTCGCGGCCGGCGCCGACGTGCGCCAGGTGCGCCGCCAGGCGCTGCGCGTGGCGGCGCCCGACGGCGCGGGCGACGCGCCGGAGGGGAGGCCCGCGGTCCTCGGTGGCACGGCGCTGCTGCACCACGCCGCCTTCGCGAGCAGCCCCGCGCTCGCCGACGTGCGCGAGCGCCTGCGGACCCGTGCGAGGGAGGTGCTGGACCACGAGGTGCACCTGGCGTTCACCTCGCGCGCCGACGGGACACTCGTCGTCGGCTCGGCCCGGACGCCGGACGCCGTCGCGCCCTACCGGTCCGAGGCCGCCGACACCGCCCTGCTCGCCGAGGCCGCCACGCTGCTCGGCGGCAGGCCGCGGGTGCTCGAACGGTGGTCGGTGACCGGCCTCGAGAGCGCGACGCCGGCGCGCGGTCATGCGTGGCGCGGACCGGGCCTGGTCCCGGGCGGACCCTTCGTCGTCGCCGACCCGATGCCGGGCGTGCGGTCCGTCACCGTGCTGTCCGGCCTCGCCACGACGACGGCGCACGGCCTGGCCACGCGGGTGCTCGACACCCTGCACTGACGTTCGGGCGGCTCGCGGCTCCCCCCCGGGAGTGATGCCGGCTAAGAGACCTAGACCCGACGGGCGAGGATCTGGAGCGCGTCCGCGGAGGAACGGTCGTCGGGGGTGTAGATCTCGAGACGGTGGTCGGGGCTGTCGGGCTGGAGCCAGACCTGGTAGGTGACGCTGGCGGCTCCGACCGTGGGGTGCTGCAGGTGCATGGCCCCGGTGGTGCAGTCGGCGACGTCCCCCGTCGCCCACATGCCGGCGAACTCGTCGCTGCGCATCGTGAGCTCGCCGATGAGGTTCGCCAGCCGCGCGTCGGTCGGGAACCGCCCGGCCGTGAGCCGGAGGTAGGCGACGTGGATCCGCGCGAGCTCCTCCCAGTTGCGGTGCAGGTCCCGCGTGAGCGGGTCGAGGAAGAACATCCTCGGGATCGACGGGCGAGCCTGCGCGCGGCGCGGCGCCTCGAAGTCGACGTGCTCGGCGAGGAGCGCGTGACCGGCGCGGTTCCAGGCGAGCACGTCTCCGCGTCTGCCCAGCAGGATCGCCGGGGTCGCCTCGCCCAGGGACTCGAGCAGCTGGAGCACACGAGGGTGGGGCTCCTCCGGCGGCGGCTCGGCGAGACCGGGACGAGAGGGCTGGCGCGCGAGGTTGCGCAGGTGCGCGGTCTCCACCTCGTCCAGCTGCAGCACTCGCGCGAGGGCGCCGAGGACCTGCTCGGAGGCCGTCTCGGCCAGTCCCTGCTCGAGCCGGGTGTAGTAGCCGGCGCTGACCCCGGCCAGGTGGGCCACCTCTTCCCGGCGCAGCCCGGGCACCCGACGCGCGGTCCCGTAGGTGCGCAGCCCGATCTCGTCCGGGGTGACCCGGTCGCGACGGCCCTTCAAGAATGCTCCGAGGCTCTCCACGCCACCGAGACTAGGCGTGCCCCGTGCGCTCGTGGGTGTACCTGCTGGGTGTACCCACGGCGGGTGCCTGGCAGGCGGAGCCGCCGGGGCGGAGCGTGTCCGCCATGACGCAACTTCCCACGAGCGGCCCGGGCACGCGGGCCTGGCTCGGACTGCTGGTCGTCCTCGGACCCGTGCTGCTCGTCTCCATGGACGGCTCCATCCTGTTCCTCGCGATGCCTCGGGTCAGCCAGGCCCTGCGCCCCAGCGCCGACCAGGCATTGTGGACCTTGGACATCTACGGCTTCGCCGTGGGCTCCCTGCTCATCGCGTTCGGGAACGTCGGCGACCGGTACGGCCGGCTCAGGCTCCTCCTGGCCGGCGCGACCTTCTTCGGGATCGGCTCGGCGGCCGCCGCCTTCGCGCCGACCCCGGAGCTCCTCATCGCCGCCCGCGCGCTGATGGGGGTCGCGGGTGCCACCCTGCTGCCGTCCGCCCTGGCGGTCCTCGGTGAGCTGTTCACCGACCCGAGGCGCCGGGCGCGGGCCATCGGGATCTTCGCCGCCACCTTCGCCGCCGGCTTCGCGATCGGGCCGGTCGTCGGTGGCGTGCTGCTCGAACGCTTCTGGTGGGGATCGGTGTTCCTGGTCAACCTCCCGGTCATCGCCCTGTTCCTCTGCTTCGCACCCGTCGTGCTCGGCGAGGTCCGTGGCACCCGGCCCGGGCGGGTCGACGTGCCCAGCGTGGTGACCTCGGCGGTCGGTCTGCTGCTGGCGACCTACGGCCTCAAGCACGCCGCGGCCGCGGGCCTCTCGGC
The DNA here is from genome assembly GCA_031180595.1 of Isoptericola sp. Classification (GTDB taxonomy): domain Bacteria; phylum Actinomycetota; class Actinomycetes; order Actinomycetales; family Cellulomonadaceae; genus Isoptericola. Next base: position 3,105 of record JAPSLQ010000185.1, read on the forward strand.
CGCGGCGGTGATCACCGGGGTCGCGGGAGTCGCGGTGCTCGCATGGTTCGGCGCGCGCCAGCGGCACCTGGACCACCCGCTCATCGACTTCCGCCTCTTTCGCGACCGCGTCTTCACCGTCGCGATCGTCACCGGCCTCCTGCCCCTGGCCGCATGGTCGGCAGCCGCCTACCTGGCGAGCACGTACCTCCAGTCCGTCCTCGGTCTCCCCGTCCTGCAGACCGCGCTCCTGGCCCTGCCCGGCGCCGTCGTGCTCACCACGACCTGCATCGTCACCCCGGCCGTGGTCGACCGCATCGGCAAGCGCACCGCCCTGCTGGTCTGCCACTTCTCGATCGCGACCGGGCTGCTCCTGCTCCTGCCGACCACGGTCACGGGTGGGACCGGCTGGTACGTCGCCTCCACGGCGGTCGCCGGCATCGGCTACGGCATCTCCTTCGCGGTCGTCGCCGAGACGGCCGTCGGGGCGGTCCCGCCCGAGCGGGCGGGCGCCGCGGGCGCGCTCGCCGAGACGAGCAACGAGATCGGCAACGCCCTCGGCATCGCGCTGCTCGGCTCGCTGGCCGCGCTGCTGTTCCGGCTCCTGGGTCCCGGTCTCGCCCCGACGCTGGACGAGACCCTCCACCTCCCGGGCCTGGCCGCGACGCTGGTGGTCGACGCCAGGTCGGCCTTCGTCACCGGCCTGCACGCGGTCGCGGTCACGGCCAGCGTGCTGCACCTCGCGCTCGGCCTCGTCGCGCTCCGCTGGCTGCCCCGCCCGACCGGGGACGAGCCGGCAGGGGCGGTTCGGGGCGAGGAGGTCGGGGCGCGGTGACGCACGCGAGCACCGGCCCCGAGGCAGGCGGTTCCGGCTGCCGCCCCTACCCCTGTCCCTGACGCTTCCGGGCGCTCCCGTCACGCTCGGCGATCTGCGCGAGCATGGCGTTGTACTCCTCGAGCTCGGCGTCGCCGTCGCGCTCCGCCTTGCGGTCGCGGCGGCGCGCCTCGCGCTCGTCGGACCTGGTCCACAGGACCGCGACGGCGATCGCGAGCGCGAGCGTCGGCAGCTCGCCGATCCCCCACGCCACGCCGCCGCCCCGCTGCTGGTCCTCGATCGCGCTCGGGCCCCACGGCCGGCCCATGTTGCCGTACCAGTCGGCCGCCAGCAGCGACGTGCCGGTCGTGAGCACGACGCCGAAGAAGGCGTGGAACGCCATCGTCGCGAAGAGGAGCAGGAGCCGCTGCGGGTAGCCGGGCCGCGACGGGCCGGGGTCGATGCCCACGAGCGCGTTCGCGAAGAGGTACCCGACGAGCGTGAAGTGCACGACCATCCACACGTGCCCCGCGTGGTTGGTGAGCGCGAGCTCGAACGCCGGCGTGTAGTAGAAGGCCACCATGCCGCCCGCGAACAGCACGGCCGCGACGACGGGGCGGGCCAGGAGCTGCCCCCAGCGAGAGTGCACGAGCGCGAGCACCCACTCGCGCGGTCCGCGCGAGCCGTCCTTGCGCGCCGGCACCGCGCGCAGCAGCAGCGTCACGGGAGCGGCGAGCACGAGGAACAGGGGCACGAGCATCGCCATGATCATGTGCTGCACCATGTGGCCGCTGAACAGCACGTGGCCGTACACCGCCGGGCCGCCGCTCGTGACCCAGAACATGAGCACCATGCCCGCGGACCAGGAGATCGTGCGGCCCACCGGCCAGCGGTCCCCGCGCCGCGCGAGGCGCACGGCCCACCGCACGTACACCACCAGGCCCGCGACGCAGGCGAACCCGACGAGCGGGTCGAGGCTCCACTCGGTGAACCACCGGGCGAGCGTGGGCTCGGGCGGCAGCGGCGACCCCGTGAGCTGGTAGGCGGGCGAGGTGTCCGCGGGGACGTCGTCGGGCACGGGCGGGGCCGTCGACCCGAGCGCCACGGCGACGCCCGAGACGGCGCCGATCACGGACAGCTCGACGGCGAGCAGCTGCCAGAACAGCACGCGCAGGCGCTCCGGGCC
>JAPSLQ010000186.1 GCA_031180595.1 Isoptericola sp.
GCCGCGCGGGAACGGGCCACGGCGCTCACCGCGGGCCCGCCGTCGGGCGAGCTGTGGGGTCTGCCGAGCGGGGACAAGGACCTGTGGAACCGTGCGGGCGTCCCGACGGGCTACGGCTCGCGTGCGTTCGCGGGCGACCACGCGTTCGTGCCCGACGTGTGCGACGACATCGTGGCGCAGCTCGACGCCGCCGGTGCCGTGAGCCTCGGCAAGACGTCCGCGCCGGAGCTCGGCTTCCCCGCGTACACCGAGCCGCTCGCCGGCCCCGTCGCGCGCAACCCGTGGGACACCTCGCGCGGGGCGGGCGGGTCGAGCGGGGGCGCGGCGGCCGCGGTCGCGTCCGGGATGCTGCCGTTCGCCCCCGGGTCGGACGGCGGTGGCTCGGTCCGCATCCCGGCCGCGGCGTGCGGGCTGGTCGGCCTCAAGCCGACCCGCGGGCTGGTTCCCGGCGGCTCGGGCGTGGACTCGGTGGGAGGGCTCGTCGTCGCCGGCCCGATCGCCCGGACGACGGCGGACGCCGCGCTCCTGCTCGAGGGGATGCTGCCGAGGACGCGCGGCGGCGAGGTCGCGCACCCGTTCACGCTGCGCGCGCCGTCGGCCGGCGAGGGCGAGTACCTCGCCACCGCGCTGTGGGGCACCGTGCCCGGCGGTCCCGAGCGGTTCCGCGTCGCCGTCACGACCGACTCGGCGTGGGACGACTTCTACGACATCCGGGTGAGCCGCGAGGCGATCGCGGCGCTCGACGCCGCGGTGTGGTCGCTCGGCGGGCTCGGCCACGACGTCACGGACATCGACCTGGACCCGGCGCCCGAGTACGGCCCCGCGTTCCGGACGCTGTGGATGGCCGGCGCCTCGGCCGTGGCGATCGACGAGCCCGAGCGGCTCGACCTGCTCGAGCCCCTCACGCGGTGGCTCGTCGCCCGGGGCCGCGAGATGCCGGCACGGCAGCTCGTCGAGGCGCTGCGCACCCTGTCGGGTTTCGAGCGGCGGCTGATCGCTCAGCTCCGAGCGCACGACGCCGTCGTCACGCCGGCGCTCGCGATGACCCCGCGCCCGGTCGGCTGGTTCGACGCCGAGGACGCGGAGCGCAACTTCGAGCAGCAGTGCCAGTACACGCCGTTCACGTCGTGGATCAACGTCGCCGGGCTGCCGGCGATCACGGTGCCCACGCACTGGACCGAGGACGGGCTGCCGATGGGGGTCCAGATCGTCGGCCGCCCGGGCGGAGAGCTGACGCTGCTGGCGCTCGCCGCCCAGCTCGAGGACGTCCTGCGCTGGCCGGAGCGCCGCCCGCCGCTCTGGTGACGGCGGCGCGGCCCGCGACGCGCGAAATAGGGGGTTCCGCGGACCGCCGCGTCGGCGTAGGTTACCCCTCGGGGGTATATACCCCACCCGGGTACCGAGCGCGAGGAGCCGATCCACATGTCCGAGTCACCAGTCCTGTCCAGGCCCGCCGACGCCGCGGCTCACCGTCCGGCACCGTGGTCGTGGCCCCGGCTCACCGCCTGGCTCGTCCTCGGCGCGGTCACCGGGGCGGGCCTGCTGCTCACCGGTGCCGCCGCGGACGGCGGCGTGCGGCTCGACGGCGTCACCGCGGCCACGCCCGCGACGGCCGTGGGGGTCGCGAGCCTGTGCTACCTCGCCGCGGCCGCGAGCGGGCGGCGGTGGGTGTCGTGGGTCGGCGTCCCGGTGACGAGCGCGATGCCGTTCCTCGCCGCCGCGCTCGACGTGCCCCGCTGGACCCTCTTCGCTGCGGTCGCGCTCGTCCTTGCCGGCGTCGGTCTCGCGGCGCGGCGGCCGACCACGGGGCCGCAGGCGCTCGCCATGCTCGGGTACTTCGGCGTCGCCGTCGTGGCCCTGGCCCTGGCACCGCGCGTCGGCCTCGCGCTCGCCGGCGCCGCGCTCGCCGCGCACGCCGTCTGGGACGTGCGGCACTACCGGCGCGACGCCGTCGTGCACCGCTCGCTCGCGGTGTGGTGCATCGGGTTCGACGTGCTCCTCGGCGGCGTCTGCCTCGTGCTCGCCGTCGCCGGCTGACCGGCGGGTCTGGTCAGTCCGGGAGGCAGCCGAACGCCTCGTCGGCGCCGAGCGCGGCGGTCGCGAGCAGGCCGTCGAGCCCGGACCCCTGCGGCACGGGGCGCGGGTCGTCGACGACGACCCAGAGCCCGTCGACGACGTCGTAGCGCGCCGTCGGCCCCTCGACGACGAGCGCCCGCACCGCGGCGACGAGGCGCTCGACCTCCTCGCCCGTGGTCCCCACGCCGACCGACGCCCGCACCGCTCCCGCGTCGAACCCGAGGCGGCCGAGCAGGGGGTGGGCGCAGAACCGCCCGTCGCGCACGCCGATGCCGTGCTCGGCGGACAGGTACGCGGCCACGAGCCCCGGGTCGTAGCCCGACACGGTGAACGTCACGACGCCCACCGGGTCGGCGGCGTCGGCCCACACCCGCACCACCTCGACGCGCTCCAGCTCCTCGAGGCCCGCGACGAGGCGCCGTCGCAGGGCACCCTCGTGCTCGCGCACCTCGTCCGGGTCGAGCGCGGCGAGCGCCTCGCACGCCGCCGCGAGCGCCACCGCCCCGACGACGTTCGGCGAGCCCGCCTCGTGCCGGGCGGGCCCGTCGTGCCACTCCGTGGTCGTGACCCGGACGCGGCGCACGGCACCCCCGCCGGCGAGGTACGGCGTGCCGGCGTCGAGCCAGTCACGACGGCCGACCAGGGCCCCGGCACCGAACGGCGCGTACGCCTTGTGCCCGGAGAAGGCGACGTAGTCGACGCCCGTCCCGGCCAGCGAGAGCCGCCGGTGCGGTACGAGCTGCGCGCCGTCGAGGAGCACGCGCGCGCCGGCGTCGTGCGCCGCGGCGACGACGTCCGCGACCGGCAGCGCCTCGCCCGTCACGTTGGACGCGCCCGTGAGCGCGAGCAGCGCGTACGGACGGCCCGCCGCGACGGCGGCGCGCAGCTCGGCGCGGATCTCCGCGAGGGTCTCGGCCACGGTGCCGCGGCCCGTGAGCACGGTCGCCGCGGCGTCGCGCTGCCAGGGCAGGAAGTTGGCGTGGTGCTCGACGTCGAGCACGAGCACGCGCCCCGGCTCGCCGGTCACCGGGTCGGCCGGGACGCAGCCCGCGAGCAGGTTGAGCGAGTCGGTGGTGTTGCGCGTGACGATCGTGACGTCGTCCTCCCGCGCGCCCACGAACGCGCCGATGCTGCGCCGGGCCGCCTCGTACAGCGCGGTCGAGACCTGCGAGAGGTACCCGGCGCCCCGGTGCACGCTCGCGTACAGGGGCAGCACCTGGTTCACGCGGTCCGCGACCGCCTGGAGCGCCGGTGCGGACGCCGCCACGTCGAGGTTCGCGTACCGCACCTCGCGCCCGTCGACGAGCGGCACGAGCGTGTCACGCCCCACGACGGGCAGGACGGCGGGCAGGTCGGCGACGCTCGCGGGGCTCGCGGGGCTCGTACAGCCGGGGGTCTCGGTCAGCGTGGTCATGCGTCCTCCTCGGGTCTCGGGGAGGCGGCTCCCCGCGCTTGCCCGGCGCCGGTCGGCGCGGGCCAGGTCGTCACCCGGGGCACCCCGCCGCGAGGGGAGGGTTGCCGGCCAGCGAGCCGGGGCTTCGCGCTGGCGCTCTTGACCTGCCGACAGGATGGCGCCGTCGTCGAGAACGCGTCAACTGCTGGGACGAACGTCTCACCATCCGGGCGTCACCGGTTCGCCCGCCCGCCCGGGCTGCCGTGAGACGCGCGTCCCACGCACCGGACACGATGTCGTACGATCGCCTCGACCATCCCGAGCGGCCGAGTGACGTGGCACGACGACGCCGCAGCAACCCGCGGGCCTCCGGGCCCGGGCGTGGGTGCTACCGCCACGACCGATGGGAGGAGTGCCATGAGCTCACCTGCGCCCGGCTCGTCCGGCGACGTGCGTCCCCGGCCGGCCGACGGCTACGCCGGCGACATCACCCCGCAGCAGGCGTGGGACCTGCTCGCGGCCGACCCGGACGCCGTCCTCGTCGACGTCCGCACCGAGGGCGAGTGGCGCCAGGTCGGCGTGCCCGACGTCGGCACGCTCGGCAAGCGCGTCGTCCTCACGCAGTGGGTCACCGCCGACGGGCGGCCCAACGCCTCGTTCCTCGCCGAGCTCGAGCAGGCGGGCGTGGGCCCGGACCGCCCCGTGGTGTTCCTGTGCCGGTCGGGGCAGCGCTCGATCGGTGCCGCGCGGCTCGCGACGTCGGCCGGCATCGCCCCGTCGTACAACGTGCTCGAGGGGTTCGAGGGCGCTCCCGGCTTCCGGGGCGTGCGCGACCAGGAGGGCTGGAAGGTCCGCGGGCTGCCCTGGACCACGCTCGAGACCGGCGCGCGGGCCGAGCGGTGACGCGCCAGGAGATCGGGACCGGGCCCGGCGCCGACGAGGTGCTGCTCGGCGGGTCCGGACGCGGCCCGCTGCCCGCCTCGGCACGCCCGGCCACGCTCGCGGTGCGGGGCGGTCACCGGCGCTCGGACTTCCAGGAGACCAGCGAGGGCCTGTTCCTCACGCAGGGCTACGTCTACGACTCGGCCGCCGACGCCGAGGCCGCCTTCGCGGGCGACCACTCGCGGTTCGTCTACTCGCGCTACGGCAACCCGACCGTGCACACCTTCGAGGAGCGGCTGCGCCTGCTCGAGGGGGCCGAGGCCTGCTACGCGACGGCGTCGGGCATGTCCGCGGTGTTCACGACGCTCGCGGCGCTCGTGCGGTCCGGGTCGCGCATCGTGAGCGCGCGGGCGCTCTTCGGCTCGACCAACGTCATCTACGACGAGATCCTCGCCAAGTGGGGCGTGCGGGTCGACCTCGTCGACGGGCACGTCACCTCCCAGTGGGAGGAGGCGCTCGCCACGCCCGCGGACGTCGTCTTCTTCGAGACGCCGTCGAACCCGATGCAGGACCTCGTGGACGTGCGCCGCGTGGCCGAGCTCGCGCACGCGGCCGGGGCCGTCGTCGTCGTGGACAACGTGTTCGCGACGCCGGTGCTGCAGAAGCCGCTCGAGCTCGGCGCGGACGTGGTCGTGTACTCGGCGACCAAGCACATCGACGG
>JAPSLQ010000187.1:0-1961 GCA_031180595.1 Isoptericola sp.
GAGCAGCGTGAGGTGCATGGCGTCGGTGCCGTGGACGTGCGGCCACAGCTGCACGTCGAGCCCCTCCGCGCCGCCGCCCGCGTCACCGAGGTCGATCTCGGCACCGGGCACCAGGACGGAGCGCAGCGCCTCCCGGGAGTCCGTCCGCTCGGCGTCGTCGCGGCGGCGCAGCACGTCGTCGACGACGAGGCGGGTCTCCGCCAGGTGCGGGGAGCACGTCACGTAGGCCACCACTCCCCCAGGCCGGACGGCGTCGAGGGCTGATCCGAGGAGCTCGCGCTGCAGCGTGGACAGGACGGCGAGGTCGCCCGGCGTCCGCCGCCACCGCGACTCCGGCCGGCGACGCAGCGCCCCCAGGCCGGTGCACGGTGCGTCGACCAGCACCCGGTCGTAGGCGCCCGGCTCCTCGGTGCCCAGCTCGCGCCCGTCCCCCGTGCGCACGCGCTCGACGACGCCGTCGGGCACCGCGCGCAGCGCCCGCTCCACAAGGCGGGAGCGGTGCGGCTGGATCTCGTTGGCCACGAGCGTGGCCCCGCGGGCGCCCGCGAGCGCCGCGAGGAGGGCGGCCTTGCCGCCGGGGCCGGCGCACAGGTCGAGCCAGCGCGCGTCGGGACCGTCGAGCGGTGCGGCGGCGAGCGCGAGGGTGACGAGCTGGGAGCCCTCGTCCTGGACGCCGGCGCGGCCGTCGGCGACGGCGGGCACCGCGGCCGGGTCGCTGCCGCCCGCGAGGACCAGCGCGGTCGGTGCCCAGGCACCGGGCTCGAGGCGGACGTCCTCGGGTGCGTCCCCGGCGAGGTCGCCGGGCGTGACGAGGCCGGGCCGGGCGACGAGCGTGACGCGCGGGGAGGCGTTGTCCGCGTCGAGCAGGGCGGGTGTCTCGTCCACGGAGCGCCCGTTGCCCGCGAGCGCCTCGCGCAGGGCGCGGGTCACCCACACGGGGTGGGACCCGGTGGCCGCCAGGGCGGTGACGGCGTCGGGGGCCTCGGCGCGCAGGCGCTCGAGCCACTCGTCGAGGGGGGTGCGGTCGACGGCGCGCAGGACGGCGTTGACCATCTGGGCGGGGCCGGCGCCGACGCGGTCCCTGGTCAGTGCGACGGTCTCGGACACCGCGGCGTGGGACGGCACGCGCATGCCGAGCAGCTGGTGGGCGCCGAGGCGCAGGACGTCGAGCACGTCGGCGTCGAGCTGCTCGAGGGGCCGGCTGACGCACCGGGCGAGGATCGCGTCGTAGCGGCCGCGCAGGCGCAGCGTGCCGTACGCGAGCTCGGTCGCGAAGGCGGCGTCGCGGCCGCTGATGCGCCGCTCGCGCAGGAGGGGCGGGAGCACGAGGTTGGCGTAGGCGTCCGACCCGTCGACCTGGCGCAGCACGTCGTAGGCGGCGGTACGGGCGGGGTCGGTCCGACGGCGTCGCTGCGACGGCGCCTGTGCGGTGCGGTGGCGCTGGCCCCGTCCGCGTGCCGCTCCGCGCTGGCGGCCGCGGGCGTCGCGGCGCTCGTCGCTCACGGCTGCGTCCCCAGCACGATGCCGCCGAGAGCGCCGTTGGGGGCACTGGTGGGGGCGTCGGGGGCGTCCGGGCGGGCGTCGAACAGGGCGCGGGCGCCGCGGGCCCAGTCGGCGGCGGGCATCGGCTTCTTGCCGACGGGCCGGACCTGGCCGAGTTCGACGGCGTGCGTGGCGGTGCCGACGAGCACCTCCTTCTTTCCGGCGCGCACGTGCCCGGGCGGCAGGTCGGTGACGTCGGGTCGCGGTGTCACGGGGCCGATGCCGAGGCGGGCGCCGGACTGTCCGTCGGTGCCGGGCAGGGTGGTCCAGGCTCCGGGCGCGGGCGTGCAGGCGCGGATGCGCCGGTCGACGGCGTGGGCGGGCGCGTCCCAGCGCACGCGGGCGTCGTCGGTGGTGAGCTTGGGCGCGACCGAGACGCCGTCGGCGGGCTGGGGCTGGGGACGCAGCGTGCCGTCCTC
>JAPSLQ010000187.1:2061-5046 GCA_031180595.1 Isoptericola sp.
CGCGGATGCGCCGGTCGACGGCGTGGGCGGGCGCGTCCCAGCGCACGCGGGCGTCGTCGGTGGTGAGCTTGGGCGCGACCGAGACGCCGTCGGCGGGCTGGGGCTGGGGACGCAGCGTGCCGTCCTCGAGCGCGTCGAGCGTGGCGACGAGCAGCTCGGCCCCGCTGACCGACAGCCGCTGCAGCAGGTCGCCTGCGGTGTCGCGGGGCCGGATGGTCTCGGTGGCGGTGCCGAGCACCGGGCCGGTGTCCATGCCCTCGTCGAGCAGGAACGTGGTGGCGCCGGTGACCTCGTCGCCGGCCATGATGGCGTGCTGCACGGGTGCGGCGCCCCGCCAGGCGGGCAGGACGGAGAAGTGCAGGTTCACCCACCCCAGGCGCGGGACGGCGAGGACGTCGGGACGCAGCAGGTGCCCGTACGCGACGACGGGTGCGGCGTCGACGGCGAGCTCGCGCAGCCGGGCGACGAACTCCTCGCCGCGCGGGACGTCGGTGATCACCGGGATGCCGGCCTCCTCGGCGGCGGTCCGCACCGGGCTGGGCACGAGCCTGCGGCCCCGGCCGGCGGGGGCGTCGGCGCGCGTGAGGACCGCGACGACCTCGTGGCGGGAGCCGAGGAGCGCCTGGAGCGACGGTACGGCGGGTTCGGGGGTTCCGGCGAAGAGGAGACGCACCGGGCCAGTCTAGGCAGCGCGCACGGGCACGCCGAGGTCGCGCAGCGCGGCGCGGAAGGCGTCCGTGCCGGTGAAGTGCACGGCGTGGAACCCGGCGTCGGCGGCGGCGGCCACGTTGGCCGGGGAGTCGTCGACGAACACGGCGCGCGCGGGGTCGACGTCGAGCGTGGCGACGAGGTGGGCGAAGATGCGCGGGTCGGGCTTGGCGAGCCCCACACGCCCCGACACGACGACGTCGTCCATGAGCCCGACGGCGGGCGCTGCGACCTCGGCGTGGTGGAACAGCTCGGCCGACCAGTTCGTCAGGCCGTACAGCCGCAGCCCCAGCTGCTTGAGCTCGCCGACGAGCTCGGCCGAGCCGGGCACCGGCCCCAGGAGGGATCCGGCGAAGCCCGTCACGTACGCGTCCACCAGCGGCACCAGGTGCGGGCGGTCCGCGAGCGCCGCGCGCGCCTCGCCCCAGGTGCGGCCCGCGTCCTGGGCGTGGTTGAAGGTCGGGAAGTCGATCTCGGCCATCCAGGCGTCGACGGCGGCCCGGTCGTGGTCGGTGAACGCGCCGTAGGGGTCCCAGCGCACCAGGACGTTGCCGAAGTCGTACACGACGGTCTCGATGGGGTGGCGGCGGGCGCCCGCTGCGGGGCCGGTCGGTGCTGGCATCCTCAGAGCATCTCCTTGGGGTCGAGCTGGACGCGCACGGTGCCGCCCTCGCGGCGGGCCGAGCGCACGGCGAGCGAGGCACGCAGCTGGCGGGCGAGCTCGAGCCCGTGGGCGAGCGGCACGCGCACGACGACGCGCACGGGGGGTTCGAGCGTCGGTTCGCGGGCGGGCAGCTCGACGGGGCCGAGCAGTGCGTCGCCCTCGGCGAGCGGCACGCGCCCGACGAGGGCCTCCACCGCGCTCCGCTCGCCGGTCACGGCCGCGACGCGCACGGCGGGGGGCAGCGCGAGCTCGCGGCGCTCGGCGAGCTCGCGCTCGGCGAGCCACCCGGCGTCGAACCGCACGAGCGCGCCCGTGGGTGCGGGCGCGCCGTCGCCCACGAGCAGCACCTGCCCGCCTTCGGCGGCCGGGCGGACGAGGCCGGCGGCGGCGAGCCAGCGGTGCAGCGCCTCGGTCGCCACCGCCAGTCCCGTGCCCGACGTCGTCACGGCGGCGTCGAGGAGCAGCGCGGCCGCGTACCCGCCGTCCGCGACGGGCTCGGCGCCCGGGGTGGCGACGACGAGGGCGGGCTGGGCGTCGACGCGGTCGAGCACGCCGCCCGGGGCGGTCGAGGCCGACAGGCGCACCGCGGTGCCGGGGAACGCGCGACCGAGCTCCTCGGCGGTGCGGTCGGACCCGACGCGTACGGCCCGCAGCCGGGTGTCGCCGCACTCGGCGCACCGCCAGGCGCCCGCGAGCCGCCCGCACCACGTGCACTGGGGTGCCGACGCGGTGCGGGGCAGGCCGAGGGGGCCGTGGCAGTGCGTGCACCGGGCCGCGGTGCGGCACCGGCCGCACGCCACCACGGGCAGGTAGCCGGTGCGCGGCACCTGCACGAGCACGGGGCCGCGCCCGAGGGCGTCTCTGGCCGTGCGCCACGCCGTCGTGGGCAGGCGCGCGGCCGCGCCGGGGCCCTCGTGCGCGAGCTCGACGGACGTCAGCGCGCGCACGCGCGGGGACCGGGCGCGCAGGACGTCGCGCGGCGCGGCGATCTCGCGCGCCCAGCCCGAGGCGAGCAGCGCCTGGCCCTGCACGGTGCGTCCCGGGGAGCCGAGCAGGTAGGCGGCTCCCTCGAGCTCGCTGCGCAGCGCCAGCACCTCGCGCGCGTGCGGGTACGGGGCGTGCGGCTCCGCGAGCGTGTCCTCGCCGTCGCCCCAGAGCACGACGAGCCCGAGGTCCGGCACGGGCGCGAACATGGCCGCGCGCGTGCCGACCACGACCGACGCCAGCCCGTGGCGGGCGCGCAGGAACGCCCGGTACCGGGGCGCGGGCCCGTCGTCGGCGAGCAGGCGCACGTGGTCCGGCACTCCCGCCGCGTCCAGCGCGGCGCACACCCGGTCGGCGTCGCGGGCGTCGGGCACGACGACGAGCGCCCGCCGCCCGCCGGCGAGCGCGGCCCGCACCGCCTGCGCCACGGCTGCGGTCCAGTGCGGCAGGCGCGCCGGCGTGCCGTCGGCCGCCGGGGCGAGGCCGGGCAGCGCCGTCCACACCGCGCGCGGCGCCTGGCCGGCCAGCACGTGGCGGCAGAACGCGTCCCCGCCGCGGTACGGCGCCCACTCGTCGGCGCCCGCCGGGTCGGTCCCGCCGACGGGCACGTGCGCGACCGGCCGCTCGCC
>JAPSLQ010000188.1 GCA_031180595.1 Isoptericola sp.
ACGGCCCACGCGACGAGCTGCGTCCCCGTGGAGTTGCGGTGCTCGCCGAGCAGCCCCGCGTCGCGCGTCACGCGCACGAGCGGCACCATCGCGAACGGGATGCCGAAGCTGAGCACCACCTGGCTCAGCACGAGCAGCCAGGTCGGCGACAGGTCGGTCGCGAGCAGCAGCAGCGCGGGCACGAGCGTGACGAGCCGGCGCGCCAGCAGCGACACCCGCACCCGGAGCAGCCCCGCCATGATCTCGGCCCCGGCGTACGCGCCCACCGACGTCGAGGCGAGACCCGACACGAGCAGCCCGATGCCGAACATCACCGCGACGACGGGTCCGAGCGACTCGCCGATCGCCGCGTGCGCACCCTCGATCGTGTCGGTGCCCGCCCGCCCCGGCAGGTTCGCGGCCGCGAGGAGGAGCATCGCGATGTTGACGCCGCCGGCGATGAGCAGCGCGAGCACGACGTCGAGACGCGTCGCGGCGAGCAGCCGACGCGTCGCGCTCGGGCTCTGCGGCCCCGAGGGCAGCCCCTGCCGCCCGCGCTCGCGCCGGTCGAACCGCACCCGGTCGCGAGCCAGGGACGAGTGCAGGTAGATCGCGTGCGGCATCACGGTCGCGCCCAGCATCGAGGCGGCGAGCAGCACTGAGTCCGGCCCGTCGAGGCGCGGCACCACCCCGCCGAGCACGGCGCCGACGTCGGGCGGCGCGAACAGCAGACCCGCGCAGAACCCGATCGCGATGATGCCGAGCATCGAGGTGATGACCGTCTCGAACACGCGCTGGCCGCGCCGCTGCTGGATCACCAGCACGAGCATCGACACGACGCCCGTGATGAGGCCGCCCAGCACGAGCGGCACCCCGAACAGCAGGTGCAGCGCGATCGCGCCGCCGATGACCTCGGCCAGGTCGGTGGCCATCGCCACGACCTCGGCCTGCCCCCAGTACGCGAGCCGGGCACCGCGCGGCATGCGGTCCGCGAGCACCTCGGGCAGCGAGCGCCCGGTCACGACGCCGAGCTTCGCCGAGAGGTACTGCACGAGCACGGCCATGGCGTTCGCCAGGACGAGCACCCACACGAGCAGGTAGCCGAACTCCGCGCCGGCCGTCAGGTTGGCCGCCACGTTCCCCGGGTCGACGTAGGCGATCGCGGCCACGAACGCCGGGCCCAGGAGGGCGGCCAGACGAGCACGGTGCAGCGTCGGGACACGGCCTCGGGTCACGTCTTCTCCTCTTCCGGCCTGGCAAGGTTTCGGGTATCCGAAACCTTAGACGTCCGGACCCGCATCCGTCATCCCGCGCGCCGGTTCTGACACGATGTGGCGCGTGCCGTCGTCGAACCCCTCCGCCGTCCGGGCCGCCCTGTCCTCCGGGTGGCTGCTCGTCCTCGGCTTCGTCGTCGTGCACGCGTGGGTCGTCTGGGACGCGGTCGCCTGGTCGTACACCATCTACGGCGACGTCACGCTCTACGAGTGGTGGGCCCGCCACGGACTCGAGACGGGCCAGTGGCCGGTCCTCGACTACGACTGGGTGTACCCCGCGCTCGCCCTCGTGCCCGTGGTGCTGCCCGCCCTGCTGTCGGCGGACGTGCTCGGCTACGAGATCGTCTGGACCGCGATGGTCGTGCTGCTGAACGCCGCCGCGACCGTCGTGCTCGTGCGCACCACGGACCGCGGCAAGGTCGCCGCCTGGTGGTGGCTCGCCTTCCTGGTCGCGCTCGGGCCGATCTTCGTCGGCCGGCTCGACGGCGTCGTGGCGCCGCTCATCCTCGTGTCGCTGGTCCTCGCGGGCCGCCGTCCCGGCCTCGCGACGTCGCTGGCCACCGCCGGCGCGTGGATCAAGATCGCGCCGGGTGCGGTCGTCGTCGCGCTCGCCGCGACCCGACGCGACCTGCGCGAGCTGCTCCGCGACGTCGTCGTGCCCGGCGCGATCGTGAGCGCGGCCGTCGTGGGCCTCGCCCTGGCCGGAGGCGCCGGGACCCGGGCGCTGAGCGTGTTCGGCCAGCAGGACTCGCGGACGCTGCAGGCCGAGTCGGTCGCCGCGACGTGGTTCAGCGTGCTGCGGCTCGTCGACCCCACGGTGCGCATCGAGTACAACGACGTCATCTTCACCTACGAGGTGCAGGGCACCGCCGCGCGCCAGGTCGCCGACGCGCTCGACTGGCTGCTGCCCGTCGCGGTCCTGGCGATCGCGGCCGTCACCTGGTGGTCGGCGCGCCGCCGCCCCGACCACGTCGCCGACGTCGTCCTGCTGAGCTCGGCGGCCCTGCTCCTCGCCCTCATCGTGTTCAACAAGGTGGGCTCGCCGCAGTTCGTCGCCTGGATCGGTCCGCCGCTCGCGGCGGCGATCGCGCTCGCCGGGCCGGGCACGCGGCGGTTCTGGTGGCCGCCCGCGGTCGGCGTGCTCCTGACCGCGCTCGGGACGCAGATCATCTACCCCGTCGCGTACGGGCCGTTCCTCAACGGCGACACGTGGATCGTCACGGTCGCCGCGCTGCGCAACCTCGCGCTCGTCGTCCTGCTCGTCGGGGCGGTCTGGCGCATCGCGCAGCTCGGGCTGCGCGAGCCCGCCGCACGCGAGCGGATCGCGCCCACCACGCCCTGACCTGCCCGGTTCGTACCGTTGCGAGCGGACGTTCGCCCGCCGTTCCCCGACCCTTCCCCGACACGACGCCGCCCGACCGCCCACGCGTCACCCGCGCCCGGTTGCCTGCTGATCGTGCGGGTCGCCATCGTCGCAGAGTCCTTCCTCCCGCAGGTCAACGGGGTGACGAACTCCGTCCTGCGGGTGCTCGAGCACCTCCGGGCCCGGGGCGACGAGGCCATGGTCCTCGCGCCCGACACCGACGACGGCGTCGTGCCGCCGTTCGTGCACGGCGCGCCCGTCGTCGAGCTCGGCTCGGTCGGGCTGCCGGGCTACCCCGACGTGCGGGTCGTCGTCGGGCAGAAGGCGCGCATCGAGCGCACGCTCGCGGCGTACGGGCCCGACGTCGTGCACCTCGCCTCGCCCTTCATGCTCGGCTGGCGCGCGATGCAGGCCGCGGAGGCGCTCGCGCTGCCGACTGTCGCCGTCTACCAGACCGAGGTCCCCGGCTACGCCGCCCGCTACGGGGTGCGCCACCTCGAGACCTTCCTGTGGCGGAGGGTGCGCAACCTGCACGAGCGCGCCACGATCAACCTCGCGCCGTCGACGCCGACGATCGAGCACCTGCGCGCCCGCGGCATCCCGCGCCTGCGGCTCTGGGGCCGCGGCGTCGACACCGCGACGTTCCGGCCGTCGGCCCGCGACGACGCGTGGCGCACCCGCGTGGGCGCCGGGCGGCCGCTGCTCGTGGGGTACGTCGGACGGCTCGCCGCCGAGAAGCAGGTCGACGCCCTCGCGGCGCTCGCCGACCTGCCCGGGGTGCGGCTCGTCGTCGTGGGCGACGGCCCGGAGCGCGCGGCGCTCACCCAGCTGCTCCCCGACGCCCACTTCACCGGGATGCTGCGCGGCCCCGAGCTCGCGCGGGCGATGGCGAGCCTCGACGTGTTCGTCCACCCGGGCGAGCTCGAGACGTTCGGCCAGACGCTCCAGGAGGCGCACGCCAGCGGCGTCCCTGTCGTCGCGCCGGCCGCCGGCGGCCCGCTCGACATCGTGCAGCACTCGCACACCGGCTGGCTCTACCCGCCGGGCGACCACGCGGCGATGCGCTCGCACGTCGTCGACCTGCTGGGCGACGACCGCAAGCGCCGGGCCTTCGGCGTGGCCGCACGCGCGAGCGCCGCCCGCCGCTCGTGGCACGACGTCTGCTCCGAGCTCGTGGGCCACTACGACGACGCGATCCGGCAGCGGGCGGTGGTCTGAGTGCGGATCGTGCACGTCGCCAACTTCTACGGGCCGCGCTCCGGCGGGATCCGGACCGCGATGCACGCGATGGCCCGCGAGTACGTCGCGCGCGGCCACGAGCCCGTGCTCGTCGTCCCGGGCCGCGAACCGACGACGGCGGTCACCGACGGCGTGCGGGTCGTGACCGTCCCGGCGCCGCTCGTGCCGGGCATCGGCGGCTACCGGGTGGTGACGCGCCCCGGCGCGGTCCGGGCCCTGCTCGCCGACCTGGCGCCGGACCGCCTCGAGGTGAGCGACCGGACCACGCTCGTGAGCCTCGGCGACTGGGCGCGTGCGGAGGGCGTGCCGTCCCTGCTCATGCTGCACGAGCGTGTCGACGGCGTGCTCCGCGCCTTCTGGCCGGGCGCCGGCAAGGGTGCGCGGCCGCGCGGCGGCACCGGCGTCGTCGGGTCGGCGGTCGCCCCGGTGGTCGCGGACCGGTGGAACACCGCCACGTTCCGCCGCTTCGACCGGCTCGTCGCGACGACCGGCTTCGCCGCGGCCGAGGCCGAGCGCCTCGCCGGACGTCTCGCCGGCCCGCTCGGGAGCGGAGTGCCCGGCGCCGTCCCGCCGCTGCACCGCGTCCCGCTCGGCGTCGACCTCGACCTGTTCTCCCCGCAGCGGCACGACGCCGGCACGCGCGCGATGCTCGCGCCGCCCGGCGAGGCGGTGGTCCTGGTGGTGAGCCGGCTGTCGAGCGAGAAGCGCGTCGACCTGGCGGTCGACGCGGTCGCCCAGGTGGTGCACGACGGGCGGCCCTCGCGGCTCGTCGTCGCCGGTGGCGGGCCGCTGCTCACGCGGCTGCGCGCCCGGGCGCAGCGGCTCGGCGTCGCGCACCGGTTCCTCGGCTTCGTGCCCGACCGCGCCCGGCTCGCGACGCTGCTGGCGTGCGCCGACGTCGTCGTGGCGCCCGGGCCGATCGAGACGTTCGGGCTCGCGGCGCTCGAGGCGCTCGCGTCCGGGACGCCGGTCGTGTGCAGCGCGACGAGCGCCCTGCCCGAGGTGGTCGGAGCGGCCGGGGCGGCCGCGGCTCCCGACCCGCAGGCGCTCGCGCTGGCCGTGCACGCGGTGCTCGACCGGCCCGTGGGCACCCGGCGCGCCGCCGCCCGGGCGCGCGCCGAGCTGTTCCCGTGGTCGGCGACGGGCGAGGCGATGCTGCGGGTCCACGGCTCGACGACGGGCCT
>JAPSLQ010000189.1 GCA_031180595.1 Isoptericola sp.
ACCGACCAGACCACCGCCTGACCCACCGACCAGACTCACCGACCAGACCCACCGTCCCGGAGGAACCCATGCTCCCCGCATCCGTCACCGTCGACCCGGCGTTCGTCGTCGGGCCCGTGCGCCGGCGCACGTTCGGCTCGTTCGTCGAGCACCTCGGCCGCTGCGTGTACTCGGGGATCCACGACCCCGAGCACCCCACCGCCGATGCCGACGGCTTCCGCGGTGACGTCCTCGAGCTCACGCGCGAGCTCGCCGTGTCGACCGTGCGCTACCCGGGCGGCAACTTCGTCTCCGGGTACCGGTGGGAGGACGCGATCGGGCCGGTCGAGCAGCGCCCGCGCCGGCTGGACCTCGCGTGGCACTCGACCGAGCCCAACCTCGTCGGGGTGGACGAGTTCATGCGCTGGGCCGCCAAGGCGGGCGTGGAGCCGATGATGGCCGTGAACCTCGGCACGCGCGGCGTCCAGGAGGCGCTCGACCTGCTGGAGTACTGCAACGTGCCGGGCGGCACGGAGTGGAGCGACCGGCGCCGGGCCAACGGTGCCGCCGACCCGTACCGCATCCGCATGTGGTGCCTGGGCAACGAGATGGACGGCCCCTGGCAGATCGGGCACAAGACGGCCGAGGAGTACGGCCGGCTCGCGGCCGAGACCGCGCGCGCCATGCGCATGGTCGACCCGGGCCTCGAGCTCGTGGTGTGCGGGTCGTCGAGCTCGGCGATGCCGACGTTCGGGGAGTGGGAGCGCGTGGTCCTCACCGAGGCGTACGAGCACGTCGACTACGTCTCGGCGCACGCCTACTACTGGGAGGAGGACGGCGACCTCGCCTCCTTCCTGGCCTCGGCCGTCGACATGGACCATTTCATCGAGTCCGTGGCCGCGACCGCCGACGCCGTGCGCGCCGCGGGCAAGCACACCAAGCGGATCCACATCTCGTTCGACGAGTGGAACGTCTGGTACCAGAAGCGGGCCGAGTCCCGGCCGCCGTCGGGCGACGACTGGCCGGTGGCGCCCGTGCTGCTCGAGGACCGCTACAACGTCGCCGACGCCGTCGTGGTGGGCAACCTGCTCATCAGCCTGCTGCGCCACACCGACCGCGTGCACGCCGCCTCGCTCGCCCAGCTCGTCAACGTCATCGCGCCGATCATGACCGAGCCGGGCGGCCGGGTGTGGAAGCAGACGATCTTCCACCCGTTCGCGCTGACGTCCAACCACGCCAGGGGCGAGGTCCTGCGCCTGGCCGTCGACTCGCCGCTCGTCGAGACGGCACGCTTCGGCGAGGTGCCCGCGCTCGACGCCGTCGCGACGCACGACCCCGCCACCGGCGACCTGGTCGTCCTCGCGACGAACCGGTCGGTCACCGACGACGTCGCGCTCGACGTCGACCTGCGCGGCTTCCCGGGCCTGCGGCTCGTCGAGGCGCTCACGCTGTCCAACCCCGACCACACCTGGACGGCCACGGCCGACGACGACGCGTCCGTCGCGCCGCGCGCCAACACCACGGCCAAGGTCGCCGACGACCGGGCGCACGCCGAGCTGCCCCCCGTGTCGTGGTCGATCCTGCGCCTGGCGCGCGCGTGAGGCGCTCCGCCGTGGTGACGACGGCGGCCGTGGCGGCCGCCGTCGTCGCGGGCGGGGTCGCGCTCGGCGGGACCTCGGACCTCACGCTCCCGTGGGAGCCGTCGCCCGAGCCGCTCGAGCTGGCGGGCGACCTCGCGACGCACGACCCCGCGCTCGTCGTCGGCGACGAGGGTGAGCCGTGGTTCGTCTACTCGACGGGCGACGTGCGCGTCGGCTTCGGTGCGCCGCAGATCCGGCGGTCCGACGACGGCGGTCGCACGTGGGAGAGGGTCGGCACCGCGTGGGACGCCTTGGGCGACCCCGCCTGGGTGCGCGACGAGATCGACGGTGTGAGCAACTTCTGGGCGCCCGAGCTCTACGAGAACGACGGCACCTGGTACCTGTACTACTCGGCGTCGACGTTCGGCTCGAACGACTCGGCGATCGGCGTCGCGACCGCGACGACGCTCGACCCGGACGACCCGGACTTCGGCTGGACCGACCAGGGCATGGTCATCCGCTCCCACGCGGGCGAGGACCACTGGAACGCGATCGACCCGGGGATCGTCGAGGACGCCGACGGCGAGCCGTGGATGTTCTTCGGCTCGTTCTGGGGCGGCATCCAGGTCGTGCCGCTCGAGTGGCCGGGCGGGAAGGTCGCGGCCGGCGCCGAGCCGGTGCGCGTCGCCGCGCGCGCCGGCGTGCCCGAGAACGCGATCGAGGCGCCCTACGTGGTCGAGCGCGACGGCTGGTACTACCTCTTCGTCTCGTGGGACAAGTGCTGCTCCGGCGTCGACTCGACCTACCGGATCGTCGTCGGGCGCTCGCGGGACGTCACCGGGCCGTTCCTCGACGCCGAGGGTCGCGACATGGCGCTCGGCGGCGGTACTGAGGTGCTCGCGACCGACGGGTCGACGATCGGGCCGGGCGGGCAGTCGCTGTCGAACGGTTACCTCGGGTACCACTTCTACGACGCCGACGACGGCGGGATGTTCCGCCTCGCGATCCAGAGGCTGGCGTGGCAGGACGGCTGGCCGGTGGCGACGACCGAGGTGCCGCGCACGTCGGGCTAGGCGCCGGGGAAGGGTCATCCGATAGGATCGCGACGTCGCGACTGGCGTACAGGTGGATCACCACCGGGGAGCGACGCGCTGTGCTGACGACGGGTCGTTCGCCTGGGCCCGCTCGCTCGATCCGACCCTGTCGAACCCCGTCCGACATGCCGCCGTCCGACACAGCTGGAGAAGGCCATGAGCACTCCCGACCCCACCCTCAACGCGCCCCTCGCCGAGCTCGACCCCGAGATCGCCGCCGTCCTCGACGGCGAGCTCGCCCGCCAGCGCGACACCCTCGAGATGATCGCGTCGGAGAACTTCGTGCCCCGCGCGGTGCTCCAGGCCCAGGGCTCGGTCCTGACCAACAAGTACGCCGAGGGCTACCCCGGCCGCCGCTACTACGGCGGCTGCGAGCAGGTCGACATCGCGGAGAACCTCGCGATCGCCCGCGCCAAGGAGCTGTTCGGCGCCGACCACGTCAACGTCCAGCCGCACTCGGGCGCGCAGGCCAACGCCGCCGTGCTGCACGCGCTCATCAACGCCGGCGACAAGATCCTCGGCCTCGAGCTGGCCCACGGCGGCCACCTCACGCACGGCATGAAGATCAACTTCTCCGGCAAGCTCTACGACGTCTCCGCGTACGGCGTCGACCCGCAGTCGCACCGCATCGAGATGGACGAGGTGCGCAAGAAGGCCCTCGAGTCGCGCCCCGACGTCATCATCGCCGGCTGGTCGGCCTACCCGCGCCAGCTCGACTTCGCCGCGTTCCGCGCGGTGGCCGACGAGGTCGGCGCCAGGCTCTGGGTCGACATGGCGCACTTCGCCGGCCTCGTCGCCGCGGGGCTGCACCCGTCCCCGGTGCCGCACGCCGACGTCGTGTCGTCCACGGTGCACAAGACGATCGGCGGCCCCCGCTCGGGCTTCATCCTGGCCAAGGACGAGTACGCCAAGAAGATCGACTCCGCCGTCTTCCCGGGTCAGCAGGGCGGCCCGCTCATGCACGTGATCGCCGCCAAGGCCGTGGCGTTCAAGGTCGCCCAGACCGACGGCTTCAAGGACCGCCAGGAGCGGACGGTGCGCGGGGCGAAGATCATCGCCGAGCGCCTGTCCCAGCCGGACGTCGCCGGCGCCGGCGTCTCCGTGCTCACCGGCGGCACCGACGTCCACCTGGTGCTCGTGGACCTGCGCAACTCCGCGCTCGACGGCCAGCAGGCCGAGGACCTCCTGCACGACGCCGGCATCACGGTCAACCGCAACGCGGTGCCGTTCGACCCGCGCCCGCCGCGCGTGACCTCCGGTCTGCGCATCGGCACGCCGGCCCTCGCGACGCGGGGCTTCGGCGACGCGGAGTTCACCGAGGTCGCCGACATCATCGCGACCGCGCTGCGCGACGGCGCCGACGCCGACGTCGACGGCCTCGCGGCGCGGGTCGCCCGGCTCACGGCCGACTTCCCGCTCTACCCCGGGCTGGCCCAGTGACGGCCCAGCGGCTCGACGGCAAGGCGACGGCGTCGGCGATCAAGGACGAGCTGCGCACGCGCGTCGCCGCGCTGCGCGAGCGCGGCGTCGTGCCGGGCCTCGGCACGCTGCTGGTGGGCGAGGACCCGGGCTCGCAGTGGTACGTCGCGGGCAAGCACCGCGACTGCGCCGAGGTCGGCATCGAGTCCATCCGCGAGGACCTGCCCGCCGACGCGACGCAGGAGGAGATCGAGGCGGCCGTGCGCCGCCTCAACGAGGACCCGGCGTGCACGGGCTTCATCGTCCAGCTGCCGCTGCCGAAGGGCATCGACGCCAACCGCGTGCTCGAGCTCGTCGACCCGGCCAAGGACGCCGACGGACTGCACCCGA
This sequence comes from Isoptericola sp., assembly GCA_031180595.1. Classification (GTDB taxonomy): domain Bacteria; phylum Actinomycetota; class Actinomycetes; order Actinomycetales; family Cellulomonadaceae; genus Isoptericola. The sequence goes on from JAPSLQ010000189.1 coordinate 4,463, forward strand.
CCAACCTCGGCCGGCTCGTCCTGCGCGTGGGCGACGAGATCGACTCGCCGCTGCCGTGCACCCCCCGGGGGATCATCGAGCTCGTCGAGCGGCACGGCGTCTCGTTGAAGGGCAAGGAGGTCGTCGTCCTCGGTCGCGGTGTGACCGTGGGGCGGCCCATCGGGCTCCTGCTCACGCGCCGTGCGGTCAACGCGACCGTGACGCTGACGCACACCGGCACCCAGGACCTGGCCGGGCTCGTGCGGCGGGCCGACGTCGTCGTCGCGGCGGCGGGCGTCAAGGGCCTCGTCACGGCCGACATGGTCAAGCCGGGAGCGGTCCTCGTCGACGTCGGAGTCTCGCGCGAGACCGACCCGGAGACGGGCAAGTCGCGTGTCGTCGGCGACATCGACCCCGCCGCGCTCGAGGTGGCGGGCTGGTACTCGCCCAACCCCGGCGGCGTCGGTCCCATGACGCGCGCGATGCTGCTGGCCAACGTCGTCGAGACCGCGGAGCGCCTCTCCGCGAGCTAGT
>JAPSLQ010000190.1 GCA_031180595.1 Isoptericola sp.
ACCGCGTGCGGGTCGCGCGACGCGCCCGGGAGCACGTCGAGCACCTTGTCCCGCGGCACGACGTCGCCGCCCGCGGCCGCGAGCAGCCGCAGGACCTCGACGCCCGTGGGCGACAGCGGCAGCACGCGCCCGTCGAGCACCGCGACCCGAGCCCGGATGACGAGCGGGCCGGCGACGGTCGCCAGGGCGACCGACTCGATGTGCTCGTAGTGCCCGACGAGAGCCCGGACGAGCGCGCCGAGCCTGCCGCGCTCGGGCTGAAGGGTGGGGATGCCGCGCGACTCGAGCGGCCGGGCGGTCACGGGGCCGACCGCGGCGGCGACCATGTCGCCGCTCGTGAACCGCTGGACGACCCGGTGACCGACGCCGGCCTCCTCGGCGGCCTCGAGCCATGCCTCGGCCCCGGGTGCGGACGTGAACGCGACCGCGTCGATCTCGCCGGCGGCGGCCGCGTGCACCGAGGCGAGGACGGCCTCGGGGTCGGGTGCCGGGCCCCAGCGGTAGACCACGAGGCGCGAGACGCGCGCCCCCGCCTTCGCGAAGACCTCGTCGAGCCCGTCGGCGCCCGCGCCGTGGTGCTGGATCGCGACGTGCAGGCCGGTGACGCCCTCGCTGAGCAGCACCTCGGCCACCTCGGCCGACGTCTCGGACTCGGCGACCCAGTCGGCCTGGAGCCCGGCGGCCTGGATCGCGCCGCGCGCCTTGGGGCCGCGCGCCACGAGGCGGGCGCCACGCAGCGTGGTGAGCAGGTCGTCGGCGAGGCCGTGCGCGTCGGCGGCCTCGATCCAGGCGCGGAAGCCGACGCCGGTCGTCGCGACGACGACGTCGGGCCGGTCGACGACGAGCGCACGCGTCGCGGCGATGAGCGCGTCGTCGTCCACGTGCGGGACCATGCTGAGCGCGGGCGCGTGCCGGACGCTCGCGCCGCGGCGCTCGAGGGCCGCGGCCAGCTCGCCCGAGCGGCGGTCGGCGGTGATGAGCACGGTGCAGCCGGCCATGACCTGGCTCAGGGCCGGTCGCGCCGGCTCAGTCATGCCGCTCCCCCACCGTGCGCTCACCCGGTCCCTCCAGCACGCCGTCCGCCGCCACGTCACCGACCACGATCACGGCGGGCGAGACCACCCCGACCTCGTCGGCACGCTTGGCCGCCAGGTCGAGGGCGGCGCGCGTGACCCGTTGGTCCGGGGTGGAGCCGCGCTCCACGATCGCCACGGGGGTGGCCGGGTCCGCCCCGGCGTCCAGCAGGCGCCGCACGATCCCGGGCAGGGCCGAGACCCCCATGAGTACGACCAGCGTAGCCGTCCGGGAGGTGACGCAGGCCACGGCGACGTCGTCGAGCACCGCCTCGCCGTCCCGCGTGTGACCGGTGACGACGTGGAACGCCGCCGTCGTGCCGCGGTGCGTGAGCGGGACGCCCGCCAGCGCCGGCACGGCGAGGGCCGACGAGATGCCGGGCACGACCTCCACCGGCACGCCCGCCGCGCGGCACGCCGCGACCTCCTCGCCGCCGCGGCCGAAGACGAACGGGTCGCCGCCCTTGAGCCGCACGACCCGCCGACCCGCGCGGGCGTGCCGCACGAGGAGCGCGTTGATCTCCTCCTGCGGCACGGCGTGGTGCCCCGGCGTCTTGCCGACGTCGACGATCTCGACGTCGGGACCCAGGTCCTCGAGCACCTCGACCGGGGCGAGCCGGTCGGTCACGACGACGTCGGCCTGCACGAGCGCGCGCCAGGCGCGGAACGTGAGCAGGTCCGGCGCGCCGGGGCCGCCGCCGACCAGGGTCACCCGGCCTGTCCCGGCCTGCACCGCGGCCTCGCGCCCGGCGCTCGTCATCCCAGGCCCACGTGCACGACGCCGTCGCGCACCTCGACCGGGAACGTCGCCAGGTGGGCGCCGTGGCCGTCGACCGGCGTCTTTCCGCCCGCCTCGAGGCAGCGCCCGTCGCGCAGCGCGAACACCTGCTTGTACACCGGGCCGGCGACGGTCGGCTCCCCGCCGCGGGTGCCGACGATGCCGCGCGACATGACGTTGGCGCCCGAGTAGGGGTCGAGCTGCTGGACGGCGCGGACCTCGTCGTCGAGCAGGCGGAACAGCGCGACCTGGACCGGCGCGCCGCCGGGGGTCTCGAGCAGCGCCGCGGCACCGCGCTCGGGGACGAGCGCGTCGAGCGGGCAGACGGCCGTCCATGTCGTGGGCGCCGGGGCAGGGTTCGGGGCAAGGGTGGTCATGCGCGCACCTCCAGGGTGGGGCCGGACACGAGCACGGGGCCGGCGAGGGCGGGCTCGGCGATGCCGGCGGCGACCTCGTCCGGCGTCGCCGGGCGCTTCTGGCCGCGCTCGGGGACGTAGGCGAGGTCGGGGTCGGGCACCTCCGGGGCGTTGACGAACGAGCCGAACCGGGCGAGCTTCTCGGGGTCCTCCAGGACGGCCTTCCACTCGTCCTCGTACGCCTCGACGTGGCGCGCCATGGCGGCGTCGAGGTCGGCGCAGATGCCGAGCGAGTCCTCCATGATCACGGCGCGGATCGCGTCGAGGCCGCCCTCGTACTCCTCGACCCACGGCGCGGTGCGCTGGAGCCGGTCGGCCGTGCGGATGTAGAGCATGAGGAACCGGTCGATCGTGCGCAGCAGCTCCTCGGACGTGAGGTCCTCGGCGAGGAGCTGGGCGTGCTTGGGCGTCTGGCCGCCGTTGCCGCCCACGTAGACGTTCCAGCCCTTGTCGGTCGCGATGACGCCGACGTCCTTGCCACGCGCCTCGGCGCACTCGCGGGCGCAGCCCGAGACGCCGAGCTTGAGCTTGTGCGGCGAGCGCAGGCCGCGGTAGCGCAGCTCGAGCTCGACGGCCATGCCGACCGAGTCCTGCACGCCGTAGCGGCACCACGTCGACCCGACGCACGACTTCACGGTGCGCAGCGACTTGCCGTACGCGTGGCCGGACTCGAAGCCGGCGTCGACCAGGCGCCGCCAGATCTGGGGCAGCTGCTCGACGCGCGCGCCGAACATGTCGATGCGCTGGCCGCCCGTGATCTTGGTGTAGAGGCCGAAGTCCTTGGCCACCTGCCCGACGACGATGAGCCCCTCGGGCGTGACCTCGCCGCCCGGCATGCGCGGCACGACCGAGTAGGTGCCGTCCTTCTGCATGTTCGCGAGCATGTGGTCGTTGGTGTCCTGCAACGCCGCCTGCTCGCCCGACAGGATGTGCCCGTTGCCGAGGCTGGCCAGGATCGAGGCCACGGTGGGCTTGCAGATGTCGCACCCGCGTCCGGGCGATCCCGCCCCGTCGGGCACGACGCCGAACCGCTCGATGATCTCGCTGAACGTGTGCAGGTCGGCGACCCGGACGGCGTCGAACAGCTGGGCGCGTGAGAGCTCGAAGTGCTCGCAGAGCGCGTTGCTGACCTCGACGCCGGCCTTCTCGAGCTCGGTCGTCGTGATCTTCTTGACCAACGGGAGGCACGCGCCGCACGTGGTGCCGGCCCGGGTGCAGGCCTTGACGGCCGCGACGTCGGTGCAGCCGTGCTCACTGACGGCTCCGCGGATCGCGCCCGCCGAGACGTTGTTGCAGGAGCAGACCGCCGCGTCGTCGGGCAGCTCGAGCGCCGGCGCGCCGGCGCCCCCGCCCTCGGGGAGCAGGAACGCGGCGGGGTCGCCCGGCAGCTCGGCCCCGAGCATGGGCCGCAGCGACGCGTACGGGGTCGCGTCGCCGACGAACACGCCGCCGAGCAGGGTGCGCGCGTCGTCGGACATCACGAGCTTCTTGTAGACGCCGGCGAGCGGGTCGGCCCACACGAGCTCGACCGCGTCCTCGGTGCGGCCGTGCGCGTCGCCGAAGCTCGCGACGTCGACGCCCGAGAGCTTGAGCTTGGTCGCGGTGTCCGCGCCGGGGAAGGTGGCCTCGCCGCCGAGCAGGCGGTCGACGACGACCTCGGCCATCGTGTTGCCGGGCGCGACCAGGCCGATGCAGCGCCCGTCGATGCACGCGACCTCGCCGATCGCCCACACGTGCGGGTCCTGGGTGCGGCACGTGGCGTCCACGACGGCGCCGCCGCGCTCGCCGACCGGGAGGCCCGCGGCACGGGCGAGCTCGTCGCGGGGGCGCACGCCCGTCGCCACGACGACGACGTCGACGTCGAGCCGGCCGCCGTCGGCGAAGTCGAGCCGGCCGACGTGTCCCGTGCGACGGTGCGGCCTCATCTCCTTGGTCGCGGTCCCGGTGCGCACCGAGATGCCCTTGCCGTTGATGAGCCGCTTGAGCGCCTCGCCGCCGCCCAGGTCGATCTGCACGTCCATGAGGTGCGTGCCGAACTGGATCACCGTCGCCTGGGCGCCGAGCGCCTTGAGCGCGCCCGCGGCCTCGAGGCCGAGCAGGCCGCCGCCGATGACGGCGCCGCGGATCGGCTTCTCGACCACGCCGCGGCGCGTCTCGACCCTGCCGGCCTCGCGCTTGGCCTCGACCCAGCCGCGCAGCGCCGCGACGTCGTCGATCGTGCGGTAGACGAACACGCCCGGCAGGTCGTTGCCCGGGATGGGCGGCATCGCGGCGCTGGAGCCGGTGGCGAGGACGAGCTCGTCGTAGGCGTGGACGCGGCCGAGGCGGTCGGTGACGGTCCTCGCCTCGCGGTCGACCGACTCGATCTTGCAGTCGCGGTGCAGCGTCACGAGCGGGTCGTCCCACAGCGCCGGGTCACCGAGGGTCAGCTCGTCGGCGTCGCGGACCTCGAAGTAGCGCGTGAGGCCGACGCGGTCGTACGGCTTGCGGGGCTCCTCCGCGAAGACGCTGACGTGCCAGGCGCCCGCGGTGTCGCGGGCGCGGAGCGCCTCGACGAAGCGCTGGGCGACCATGCCGCCGCCGACGACGACGAGGTGCCGACGGCCAGTGGTGGTGAGGGGCTCGCTGCTCATGCCACGACGGTAGGAAGCCGCCGTGACCGGCCCGTCAGGGGGCGGTTACCTCTCGGGAACATTGTGCTCACGCGC
>JAPSLQ010000191.1:0-1765 GCA_031180595.1 Isoptericola sp.
CTCGTCCACGGAGGACGCGACCGCGTCGAACAGCAGGTGGTCGCCGCGGACGAGCGCGACTCCCGTCTCGTCGCAGGACGTCTCGATGCCGAGGACCAAGGGGTCCCCGCCGGTCACCTCAGCCATGTCTCCCATTCTCCCTCACGCGCCAGGGCGCTCCGGCAGCCGTGAGCGACGTCACGGTTGCCTTTAGGAATCATCCGTATGCATGGACGTGTTGGCCCCGGCATGACCACCACCACGCTCCCGGCCGCACCCCTCGCCATCGCCGAGGAGGCCGCCGACCTGATCTTCCGCGACGCCCGCACGACCTCGCTCTGGACCGACGCCGAGGTCACCGACGCACAGCTCGAGGCGGCGTGGGACCTGGCCAAGATGGGTCCGACCGCGATGAACACGCTCCCGCTGCGCGTGCTCGTCGTCCGCTCCGCGGAGGCCAAGGCCCGCCTCGCGGCGCACATGGCGGACGGGAACAGGCCCAAGGTCGAGGCGGCGCCGGTCTCCCTGGTGCTGGCCGCCGACCCGGCGTTCCACGAGCGCCTCGACGAGCTGTTCCCCGCCTACCCGGGCATCAAGGACCAGCTCGCTCCCGCCGTCGAGACGCGTGAGCACATGGCTCGCACCAACGCGCTGCTCCAGGCCGGCTACCTCATCGTCGCCCTGCGCGCCGTGGGGCTCGCCACCGGGCCGATGAACGGCATGGACACCGACGGCATCGACCGCGAGCTGTTCGCCGAGTCGGGCTGGCGGTCGTTCCTCGTCGTCAACGTCGGCGTGGCCGACGGCGAGGGCTCGCCGTACCCGCGCAACCCCCGCCTGGCGTTCGGCGAGGTCGCCGAGACCGTCTGAGCCTGGCCGGCGCCCGGGCTAGGGGCGGGCGCCGGTGGCGACGGGACGGCCGGGGTCGCTGGACCACTGCGACCACGAGCCCGCGTACAGCCCGGCGGTGACGCCGAGTGCCGCGAGCGCCGCGATCTCGTGGGCAGCGTTCACGCCCGAGCCGCAGTAGACCCCGACCTGCGCGCCCGGGTCGACGCCGAGCGACACGAAGCGCTCCCGCAGCGCGGCGTCGTCGAGGAACGTGCCGTCGTCGGACAGGTTCCCCGTGGTGGGGGCGCAGAGGGCGCCGGGGACGTGGCCCGCGCGCGGGTCGACCGGCTCGCTCTCGCCGCGGTACCGCTCGGCGGCCCTCGCGTCGAGCAGGACGCCGTCGTCGGGCAGGTCCGCGACGTCGTCGGCGTCGAGCACGGGCATGCCGCCCGGCCGCGCGACGAAGTCGCCGTGCGCGTGCGTCACGTCGCCCACCTCGAGCGGCAGGCCGGCGCGCGCCCACGCCGCGAGCCCGCCGTCGAGGATCCGCACCTGGCGGTGCCCGAAGAAGCGCAGGAGCCACCACGCCCGCGCGGCGGACGTCCCGCCCGACGCGTCGTACACGACGACTCGGGAGTCGCCCCGCACGCCCCAGCGGCGCGCGGCCTGCTGGAAGGACGCCGCGGACGGCAGCGGGTGGCGGCCCATGGCGGACGACGGCGGCCCGGCGAGCTCGGTGTCCAGGTCGACGTACACCGCGCTCGGCAGGTGCCCGGCCAGGTAGCGGGACCGGCCGTCGGCGACACCGAGCTCCCACCGGACGTCGAGCAGGACGGGTGCGCCCTGGACCGGGTCCGGCCCGTCGCCCAGGTGGAGGTCGGCCGCGAGGTGCCCCACGTCGACGATGACCTGCTCCCGCGCGCTCATGCCGCGTCTCCTTCCGGCGCACCCGACG
>JAPSLQ010000191.1:1865-4967 GCA_031180595.1 Isoptericola sp.
CCCGGCCGTCGTCGCCGTCCCGGCCGTCGTCGCCGTCCCGGCCATCGTCGCCGTCGGCGCTGGTCGCCGTCAGGTCGAGCCGCATGGTGTAGGCGTCCTTGTCCTCGGGCTGGTAGTAGCGCTTGCGCACGCCGAGCCGCTCGAAGCCGAACTTCTCGTACAGCGCGATGGCCGGGTCGTTGTCGACGCGCACCTCCAGCAGCATCGCGCTCGCGCCGAGGTGGCGCGAGCGGTCCACGAGCGCCTGGAGCAGCTCGCGCCCGACGCCCAGCCGCTGGTGCTCGGGGTCCACGCCGATCGTCATGACCTGGGTGACGTCACCGTCGAACCAGAGGCCCGCGTACCCGATCACGGGCCGGCGCCCGGTGCCGTAGCGCAGCGCCTCCGGGCCCGCGGGCTCCGCCACGACGTACCAGCGCCCGAGCGCCGCGAGCTCGTCCGCCAGCATCCCGTAGGTCCACGCGCCGGGCCCGAACAGGACCCGCTCGAGCTCGAGGATGCGGTCGAAGTCGGCGCTGCGCAGCGGGCGCAGCCGGAACCGCTGCTCGGTCACGGCGCACCTCCCGCGGCGGGCAGCACCCGCTTCGCGCCGGCCGGCTCCTGGACGTCCGGCCGGCGCAGGTACAGCGGCTCGGTCGGCAGCGCGAGCCCGGCCGCACGCCGCGCGAGGGCGACGCGCGCGAGCACCGTCGCGTCGGGCAGCAGCGGCGCGTCCTCGGCGATGGGCAGGTGGTCCGGGTACAGCGCCGCACCCTCCCCCACGACGACGAGCCGTGCCCCCGCCTCGACGGGTGCCGTGCCGAGCTGCGCGGCGGCGACGTCGGCCGGCCGCGCGACGTCGGGCCCCGCGAGCGTCTCGACGACGGGGACCCCGTGCGGGCCCTCGTGCGCGACGACGCGGTAGCGGCCCCAGTAGACCTCCTTGCGCCGGGCGTCGCTCGCGGCGAGCACCTCGTCGCCCGGCGTCAGGCCCAGGTCCGCCACGGCCTGGACGGCGAGCACGTCGAGGCTCGGCACGCCGAGGACGTCGATCCCCAGGCTCAGCGCGAGCGTCCGCGCGGTCACGAGGCCGACGCGCAGGCCGGTGAAGGGCGCCGGTCCGGTCCCGCCGACGACGGCGGTCAGGTCCGTGCGGTCGAGGCCGGCCTCCGCGAGCACCTCGGTGACGAGCGGCGCGAGCGACTCGGCGTGCCGACGGCGTTCGTCGGACGTGCGCGCGGCGAGACGGCCGCCGTCGTCGTCCACGAGGGCGACGGCGACGGCTGCGGACGTGTCGAGAGCGAGAACTGCCACGCTCACAGCCTACTTTCGCGCATGGCGCGGCGAGCGCCGGACGTCAGCGCGTCGGGAGCAGCGAGGCGAGGTCGACGCCGGCCCACCGCGGCCCGACGGCGCGCAGCGTGGCGTGGCGCGTCCCGGCCTCGGGGTTCTCGGCCTCGACCTCACCGACGTCGCCGCCGCGCGGCCGCTCGAGGTCGATCTCGAGCCGGTCCTCGGTGAGCGCCTCCGCCAGCCCGCGTCCCCACTCGACGACGGTCACCGACTCGTCCAGGGACGAGTCGAGGTCGAGCGCGTCGAGCTCGCTCAGGTCACCGAGCCGGTAGGCGTCGACGTGGACGAGACCCGGCCCGCGAGACCCGTCCTCGCGCGGCAGCGGCGGGTGCTCGCGCGCGACGATGAAGGTCGGCGACGCGACCTGGCCACGCACCCCCAGGGCGGCGCCGAGGCCCTGCGTCAGGGTCGTCTTGCCCGCGCCGAGGTCACCGGTGAGGATCACCAGGTCCCCCGCCCGCAGGACGCCCGCCAGCGCTGCACCGAGCGCCTGGGTCGTGCTTGCGTCCGGCAGGTCGAGCTCTGCCTGTGCGACGACGTCGCTCACGGCTGCACTTCCTTCCCCGCGTAGACGCGCGGTACCCGCGCGCCGATCCGCGTCACGATCTCGTAGCTGATGGTCCCGGCCGCCCGGGCCCAGTCCTCCGCGTTCGGCACGTCCGCGCCGTGCGCGACGCCGTCGGACGCGCCGAAGAGGGTCACGACGTCGCCGGGTGCCTCCGTCGCGCCGGGCCCGAGGTCGAGGACGACCTGGTCCATGCAGACGCGGCCCGCGACGCGCAGCACCCGCCGCGCGTCGCCCGTCCCGGCGGCGACCGGTCCGCCCTCGCCGGCCGACCCGCCGGAGGCGTGCCGCGGGATGCCGTCGGCGTAGCCGAGCGGGACCAGGCCCAGGACCGTGTCGCGCGGCGTCGTGTACAGGTGTCCGTACGAGACGCCCTCGCCGGCCGGCACGGCCTTGACCGTCGCGAGCCGGGCCTCGAGCGTCATCGCGGGACGCAGGCCGTAGTCGCCCGGCGCCCCGGCCTGCGGCACGGGCGACAGGCCGTAGACCGCGATGCCGGGTCGCACGAGGTCGTGGTGGAGGCCGGGTGCGGTGAGCGTCGCGGCCGAGTTCGCCAGGTGGCGCACCTCGGGGCGCAGTCCCGCCGCCTCGACGACGCGCACCGCGTCGTCGAACGCCGTCGCCTGCCGCGCGACCGACGGGTGGCCCGGCTCGTCGGCGCACGCGAGGTGGGAGAAGACGCCGACGACGCGCAGCTCGCCCGAGGCCTCCAGGGCACGCGCGCGGCGCGCGACGTCGGGCAGGCCGGCCGGCGTGACGCCGTTGCGGCTCAGCCCCGTGTCGACCTTGAGGTGGACGCGCGCGGCACGTCCGGCGGCGCGGGCCCCGGCCGCCAGCTCGTCGAGCGCCCACGGGGCGGCGACCGTCACGTCGACGTCGGCGCGCACCAGGTCGGCGAACGGGGCACCGGGCACGAGCAGCCACACGAGCAGCCGCGCGTCGTCGGCGGTGACGCCGCCCGCCCGCAGGGCGAGCGCCTCGTCCGCCGTCGCGACGCCGAGCCACGTGGCGCCGCCGGCGAGGGCGGCGCGCGCGGCGGGCACCATGCCGTGCCCGTACCCGTCGGCCTTGACCACCGCCATGACGTCCGACGACCGCGCGTGGTCGCGCAGCGCGCGCACGTTGTCACGGATCGCGTCGAGGTCCACGACGGCGCGCGCCGGGACCCCCGGCGGGAACGAGACGTCGGGGCTGCTGCTCACGGT
>JAPSLQ010000192.1 GCA_031180595.1 Isoptericola sp.
ACGGCGTGCCGTACGCCTGCGCCGCGCGCTCGCGGCGGTACTCGAGCTCCGCTTCCAGGGCGGGTCCCCACAGCTGGTTCATCGTCGTGCCTCTCCTCGTCGTGTGCCTCCAATCTCGTCCTGAGGTGGGCCTCCGCGGATCGGGCGATCGCCCAGACCTGCGGCCCGGGGGTACCTCAGACGCCGCCGCGGGGGGACGAGCGGGTGACTGAGGTGGCTCAGGAGGCCCCACCCGTTGCGACCTACGTCACACCGGTCGCACACTGGAGGGACCGGACCGATACGGGGGTGGACTCGTGGCTGGATCTGTTGCAGGAAACTTCGACGCCCTGCCGATGCTGGGTCGGGGCAAGCACCGCAACCCGAAGAAGGGTGCGTGCTTCATGGAGCTCGCCTCCTTCCTCGCCGGCGAGCGATGGAGCGACCACCCGCAGTGCACGCACCCGCTGCTGGCGATGCTCGCCCGTGCCGTCAACGACCTCACGTCCGACGAGGCGCGCCCCAAGCTGGCCCCGCTCATCCCGTCCGTGATCGGGCTGACGAGCGACGACCCGCACTGGGACGTCCGCATCGCCCTCCGTGCGGCCCAGACGGCGCTGCCCGTGGCGCCCGCCGACCGGCAGCAGACGCTGGCGGTGGCGATCATCGGCGCGGAGCGGATGCTCGACGTGCTCGACGAGCGTCCCGAGGGCACGCTCGCACCCGAGAGCGAGGCGGCGCTCGCGGCCGTGCCGCGCACCGCCGACTGGGCCCGCCGGTTCTGCGCCGGCACGCACGTGCGGCCCAAGCGGTTCGTGCGCGACGCCGCCCCGTCCGTCGTGTCGACGGCGGTGCAGGGCATCAGCGAGGCGTTCGTGCCCGACGTCGACGACCGGCTGCGGGAGCTGCTCACGGCGACGATCGAGGACGCGCGCCGGTGGGCCGGCCGCGCCGAGGACGTCCCGGCGCTCCGTCCGGACGCGTGGACGCCGGTCGTCAAGCCCGCCGCGGTGGAGGTCTGACGAGGTTCGTCGTACACCGCCCGCACGCCGTCGTGCGAGCGGTGTCACGAACGCGCCCGTCCGACCTCCTGAGAGGTGTGGACAAGGACCCGTCGCTGGACCGCGCGCTGCGCCGCCTGGAGATCGTGCTGCGGCAGGAGCGCCGCGCGCGTGCCCGACGCCGTGGCGCGCGCGTGCAGGGTGCCCACCGGGTCCGGAGCCGGTCGCGTCTGGTAGACCGGGAGGCGTGACCGACTCCCCGCTGGACCAGCTCACCCTCGACGACCTCCGCCGTCGGACCTCCGTGAAGTGGCGCGTCTACGCGCCGGACGTGCTGCCCCTGTTCGTCGCCGAGATGGACGTGCCCCAGGCGCCGTTCGTCGTCGAGGCCGTGACGCGGGCGCTCGCGGACGGCGACACCGGGTACGACATCGGCACCGACTACGCCGCGGCGCTCGCGCCGTTCGCCGAGCGGCGCTGGGGCTGGGTGCCCGACGTCGGCACGAGCCGCACGCTCGCCGACGTCATGGTGGCGATCGTCGAGGTGCTGCGCGTGCTCACCGCGCCGGGCGACGCGGTCGTCGTGACCCCGCCCGTGTACCCGCCGTTCTACGGGTTCACGCGCAACGAGGGCCGGCAGGTGGTCGAGGCGCCGCTGCGCGACGGACGCCTCGACCTCGCGGCGCTCGAGGCGGCGTTCGCCGAGGCGACCGGCGTCGCGGCTCACGGGCGCGGCCCGGGATCGGGCCGGCGCGCCGTGCTGCTCCTGTGCAACCCGCACAACCCGACCGGCACCGCGCACACCCGCGCCGAGCTGGAGGCGGTGCTCGAGGTGGCCGACCGGTACGGCGTCCGCGTCGTGGCCGACGAGATCCACGCGCCGTTCACGTTCGAGCGGCTGCCCGACGGCGGTGGTGCGGCGCCGTTCGTGCCGCTGCTGTCGGTCGCGGGCAGCGAGCGTGCGATCGCCGTCCACTCGGCGTCGAAGGCGTTCAACCTGGCCGGGCTGCGGGCGGCGACGGTGCTGTGCGGGCCGGACGCCGCCGACGACCTGCGGCGCATCCCCGAGGAGGCGGGCCACGCCGTCAACCACCTGGCGGTGCTCGCGCACGCCGCGGCGTACCGCGAGGGGGACGCGTGGCTCGACTCGCTGCTCGCGGGGGTCGCGCGCAACCGGGCGCTCGCGACGCGCCTGCTCTCCGAGCGTGCCCCGGCCGTGCGCGTGCAGCCGGCCGACGCGACCTACCTCGCCTGGCTCGACCTGCGTGCCGCGCTGCCGGACGGCGCGTCCGGCGAGACCGACCCGCACCGGACACTGGTGAGCCGCGGCAGGGTGGCGCTCGGCGACGGCCGGGAGTTCGGCACCGGGGGAGCCGGGTGGATGCGGCTCAACCTCGCGACCTCGGCCGAGATCCTGACCGAGGGCGTCCACCGCGTCGCCCGCGCGCTCGCGCCGTAGCGCTCACGTCAGCCGACGGCGACCAGGTCGACCCCGAGCGCGGTGAGCGTGCCGAAGGCGACGCCCCACAGCACGATCGAGATCGTCTGCCACAGGAGCACGGCGTTGCGGGGCGCGCCGAAGGACACCATCGCGGCCGAGGTGATCTGGCTCGGCAGGATCGTCTGCCCCAGCAGGCTCACGCCCGGCACGCCGTAGCGGTCGAAGGCCCGGCGCAGGCGGCGGCGCTTGGGCGAGACCTCCTCGCGGTCTCCGGCCACCCGGCCGCGCACCGCGTGCGCACCGAGCACGAGGGCGGCCATCGTCACGATGTTGCCCGCCACGGCCGCGGCGATCGCGACCACCGGCGGCAGGCCGGCGAGCACGCCGATCGCGGACCCGAAGTACGACTCGACGAACGGGATCGCCCCGGCCGCCATGACCCCCAGCCACTGCAGGATGGGGGGCAGCGACTGGGTGAACTCCTGCAGGCCGTCGATCATCGTGGTCCCTCCGTCGTCGTGGCCGGGCAGTGCGCCCCGCCGTCGACACGATCCTCCCCCCGGCCCGGGGCCGCGGGGCATGGAGGGCGTCACCGGTTCACGGGACGGATCCACGCCCGGCCCGTGACACCTGTCATGGCCGCACGCGCCGGGCCGGACGCGCGAGGCCGCAGGCCCCGGGGCCGCACGCCCGGGCCACGCTCGCCGGAGCGTCCGTCAGCGCTCGGCCGGCGGATAGGTGGGCGCCGGACCGGTCCCGAACGCCTCCTCGAGCGTGGAGATCCCGCCGTGGTGCAGGTAGGCGGCGAGGTCCTCGCCGACGAACCGCAGGTGCCACGGCTCGGCCCGGTACCCGGTGAGCGCCTCCGCGCCCTCGGGGTACCGCACCACGAACCCGTGCTCCCACGCGTGGTCGGCGACCCAGCGGCCGAGCGACGTCGTGCCGAAGTCGGTGAACGGCACGCCCTCGCGGGTCACGTCCGCCGCGAGCCCCGTCTGGTGCTCCGAGTGGCCGGCGCGCGCCGAGAACGTGTCGGCCTCGGCGCGCCCGTGCCCCCGCACGTACCGCGCGTGCAGCGCGTCCTGGTACTCGTGCGGCCGGAAGCCCGACACCAGGACGAGGCGCTCGCCCGTCGCCGCGTGCGCCGCCGCGTCGAGCCGCTCGAGCGCCTCGGCCGCGACCGGCCGCAGGAGGTCGTGCCGGCCGAGCGTGGCGACGTCGGGCCGGACGAGGTCCCGCGGGGCCCAGTCGAGCGGCTCGAGCGGCCGCTCCTTGTTGACGAGCACCTGCGGGCTCGCGGGGTCGTCGCCCGGTTCCCAGTACGCCTCGACGCGCTTGACCGCCGTGGTCGCCTCCGCCGCGGTCGCGGTGGCCGGCAGGTGCAGCCGCCACCACGTCACCGGCCGGGCGGTCCAGTGGTGCGTGAGGCGCACGCCGAGGGGCGCGGAGTACCCGTCGTCGACCGTCAGGGTCGACCGTGTGACCCAGCGACCGTCGACCAGCTCCTGCAGCTCGGCAGTCCGTCCGAGCGCCGGCGTCACCGTGACGAGGTCGGTCCACACCGTGCCGGCACGCTGCCGGTCGTGCTCGCGCCACGAGACGACGGACGTGGGCGAGGGCGCGTGATCCGCGTGGGCGACCATCGTCCCCGAGGCGAGCAGCACCGTCGCGACGGCCACGAAGGCGAGCACGCGTCGCGCAAACATGTCCCCAGAGTGCCATCCGCCCGCTAGCCTCACCAGGGTGCGCCGTCGCTCCCGCCTCCTGCTGACCAGTCTTCTCGTCCCGACAGCGGCCCTCCTCGCCGCGTGCACCGGCCCCGACCGGCCACCGGCGTCGGACACCGCGAACGCTCTCGCCGCCGCGCTCCAGGCCGGCGACCTCTCCGGCGTCGAGGTCGTCACGACGACGTCCTCCGACCCCGGGGCGCAGCTCACGGAGATCCTCGAGCCGCTCGTCGAGACGACCGGGGAGCGGGACCGCGCCGTCACCGTGGCCGACGTCGGGGAGGTCGTGGAGGCCGACGGCGAGGTGACCACGACCGCGACGCTCGGCTGGACGTGGCAGCTCACCGAGACCGCCCGCTGGGAGTACACGACGACGGCGGACCTGCGGTTCGAGCCGCCCGCCGAGGGCAGCGACGGCCCGGGCAGCTGGCAGGTCGTGTGGGAGCCGGACCTGCTCGTGCCCGAGCTGACGGGCGGCGAGCGTCTCGACGTCGACCGCGTGCGGGCGCAGCGCGGCGACATCCTCGACGGCCAGGACCAGCCGCTCGTGACGCAGCGCGACGTCTGGCGCATCGGGATCGACAAGATGAACCTGGACCCCGCCCGGCACGAGCCGACGGCGCGCGCGCTCGCCGAGCTCGTCGGGCTCGACCCCGACGCCTACGCCGCGCAGGTGACCGGTGCCGGCGAGAAGGCCTTCGTCGAGGCCATCACGATCCGCCAGGAGGACCCGGGCACGGACTTCACGGTCGACGACGCCCGCGCGATCGAGGG
>JAPSLQ010000193.1 GCA_031180595.1 Isoptericola sp.
TCGAGGCCGCCGGCGTCGAGGCGCCCGGCCGGGTGCTCGCGCCGCTGCTCGGCGCCGCGCTCGACGGCGCGACGCGCGCCGCGGACGTCCGCGAGGGCGTCGGGCCGGGGGCGATCGCCGCGCTCACAGGGCCGGTCTCGCGCGGCGACGTCGGTACCGTGTCCCGGCACCTCGAGGTGCTCGGCGACCTCGCCGCGCGCACGGGCGCGACCGACGTGCCGGCGTCGTACACCGAGCTGGCGCGCGGGGCGACCCGCCGCGCGCTCGCGAGCCACCGGATCGACGACGCGGCCGCGCAGGCGCTGCTCGACGCGCTCGACGGCCCGCCCCCCGGCCCGCCGGCCGCCGGACCCGCCCAGGAGGACGCATGACCACCGCCCCGACGGCCGCCCCGACCGAGGACGGGGTCGGCCCCGCCGTCGTGCGCACGCGGGCCGAGCTGCGCGACGCGCTCGGCGCGTGGGCGCTGACCGGCCCCGACGCCTCCGACCGTCGCGCCGTCGTCATGACCATGGGCGCGCTCCACGAGGGGCACCTGCGGCTCGTGCGCCGCGCGCGCGAGGCGGCCGGGCCGACCGGGCAGGTCGTGGTGACGATCTTCGTCAACCCGCTCCAGTTCGGGCCCGAGGAGGACCTCGACAGGTACCCGCGCGACCTCGAGGGCGACGTCGCCAAGGTGGCGTCCGCCGGCGCGGACGTCGTCTTCGCGCCCGCTCCCGACGTCGTGTACCCCGACGGCGACCCGATCGTGCGCGTCTCCGCGGGGCGCATCGGGGAGGTGCTCGAGGGCGCGTTCCGCCCGGGGCACCTGGACGGCGTGCTCACCGTGGTCCTCAAGCTGCTGCACCTGACGCGGCCCGACGTCGCGCTCTTCGGCGAGAAGGACGCCCAGCAGCTGCTGGCCGTGCGGCGCATGGTGCGCGACCTCGACCTCGACGTCGAGATCCTCGGCGTGCCGACCGTGCGCGACCCCGACGGGCTCGCGATGTCCTCGCGCAACGCGTACCTCTCCGACGACGAGCGGCAGGCCGCGCTCGCGCTCTCGCGCGCGCTGCGGGCCGGGGCCGAGGAGTCCGCCGCCGGGCGCGGGGCGGCCGCCGTGCTCGCGACGGCCTCGGGAATCCTGAACGAGGCCGCGGGCGTTGTGGTGGATTACCTGGCCCTCGTGGACCCGGCTACCGTTGAGCAGGTGCCGGCGGACCACACCGGTCCCGCGCTCCTGCTCGTCGCGGCGCGCGTGGGCACCACCCGACTGATCGACAACCAGGCCGTGGACGTCGTCGCGCCACCCGCGCAGGACGCCGCCCCCGGTCAGGAGGCACCCCGTGACTGAGCACACCGAGTCGTCCGGCGAGCACCGCGCCCCCGTGCGCCGGCCCGCGTCGCTGCAGCGGCCGATGATGATCGGCAAGATCCACCGCGCGACCGTGACGCAGGCCGACCTGCACTACGTGGGGTCGATCACGGTCGACACCGACCTGCTCGACGCCGCGGACCTCATCCCCGGTCAGCAGGTCGACGTGGTGGACGTCACGAACGGGGCCCGCCTGACGACGTACGTCATCCCGGGCGAGGCCGGCTCCGGGCAGATCAGCATCAACGGCGCCGCCGCGCACCTCGTGCACCCCGGCGACACGGTCATCATCATCGCCTACGGCATGCTCTCCGACTACGACGCGCGGACCTTCCTGCCGAACGTGGTCTTCGTCGACGAGCACAACCGCATCGTCGAGGTGCACGACGACCCGGGCCACGCCCCGGACGGCTACGGCCTGCTGGACTCCGGCGTGCCCATCGAGCCGTACCAGGCGGCCGGGCTCGTGCGCACGGCCGCGGGCCGCGCGGTCTCCGCCACGCACGCCGCGCCGCGCGACGGCTCGCGCGACGCCGAGATCCCCGCCCGGTGACGCCCGCGCGCCTCGCGCGCGCCCTCGCCGCGCCCGAGCCCGGGTGGACGACGACGGCGGACGCGGTCGTCGTCGGGTCCGGGATCGCAGGGCTCACGGCCGCGCTCGAGCTGCGCACCCGCGTGCCCCACGTGCTGCTCGTGACCAAGGGCATGCTCTCGTCGGGCTCCACGGTGTGGGCGCAGGGCGGCATCGCCGCCGCGCTGCACCCCGACGACACCCCCGAGGCGCACCTGCACGACACGCTCGTCGCGGGCGGCGGGCTGAGCGACCGAAAGGCTGTCGAGGTCCTCGTCACCGAGGGTCCCGACCGCGTCCACGAGCTCGTGGCTCGCGGCACGGCGTTCGACGTCGGGCCCGACGGCGGCATCGCGCTCACGCGCGAGGGCGGGCACCGGGCGGACCGCATCGCGCACGCCGGGGGAGACGCGACCGGTGCCGAGATCTCCCGCGCCCTCGTCGCGCAGATCGAGGCCGTGCGGCACGACCCGGGCATCGAGGTGGTCGAGAACGCGCTCGTGCTCGACGTGCTCACGGGCGCCCCGGGCCCCGACGGTCGCCGGCCGGTCGCCGGCGTGACGCTGCACGTGCGCGGCGAGGGCACGCGCGACGGCGTCGGCGCGGCGCTCGCCCCCGTCGTCGTGCTCGCGACCGGGGGAGTGGGGCAGGTCTTCCGCTCCTCGACCAACCCGCCGGGGGCCACGGGCGACGGCATCGCCGCCGCGCTGCGCGCGGGCGCCGTCGTCGGCGACCTCGAGTTCGTGCAGTTCCACCCGACCGTGCTGTGGCTCGGCACGGGGGCCCGCGGCCAGGTGCCGCTCATCAGCGAGGCCGTGCGCGGCGAGGGCGCCCTGCTGCTCGACGTCGAGGGCCACCGCTTCATGCCCGCCGTCCACGAGCTGGCCGAGCTCGCGCCGCGCGACGTCGTCGCGCACGCGATCGTGCGGCAGATGGCCGCGACCTCGGCCGACCACGTGCTGCTCGACGCCCGGCACCTCGGCGCCGAGTTCCTGCGGCGCCGCTTCCCGACGATCACGGAGCGGCTCGCGGACGTCGGGATCGACTGGACCGAGGAGCCCGTGCCCGTGGCGCCTGCCCAGCACTACCACTCGGGCGGGGTCGTGACGGACCTGCTCGGCCGTTCCTCCGTCCCGGGCCTGTACGCGGTCGGGGAGGTCGCGTGCACGGGCGTGCACGGCGCGAACCGGCTCGCGTCGAACTCGCTGCTCGAGGGTCTCGTCTTCGCGCACCGTGCGGCGCACGACGTCGCGGCGCGCTACGACGCGGGCGGGCTGCGGTCCGCGCCCGAACCGGTCGAGCGGCCCGGCGGTGCGGGGCTCGTGGCCGCAGCGGCGCGCTCGCGCGTCCAGCGCGCGACGTCGGACGGCGCGGGACCGATCCGGTCGGCGTCGTCGCTGGAGGCCGCGGCCGAGCGGCTCGCCGGGGTGCGGGCTGACGCGCACGTCGCGGCCGACGTCGTCGCGGACCCGCAGGCCGCCGAGTGGGAGACGACCAACGTGCACCAGGTCGCGACCGCGCTCGTGCACGCCGCCTGGGTGCGGACCGAGACGCGCGGCGGCCACTTCCGCACCGACTTCCCGGCCCCCGACCCAGCGTGGGAGCGTCGCGTCGAGCTCGCGCTCGACGACGACGGCACCCTCGCCGAGGTAGCGCACCCGTTCGCGAGGTAGCGCGTGTTCTGCCGAGGTAGCGCGCCCTCCGCCGAGGTAGCGCGTCTCTCGCCGAGGTAGCGCGTGTTCTGCCGAGGTAGCGCGTCTCTCGCCGAGGTAGAGCGCTTCTGCCGAGGTGAGCGCGGCCTTCAGGCGCGCAGGTCGAGCGCGAGGTCGAGGATCGGCGCGGAATGGGTCAGCGCGCCGACCGACAGGTAGTCGACGCCCGTCTCGGCGACCTCCCGCGCGCGCTCGAGCGTGAGGTTGCCGGTCGCCTCGAGCTCGACGTGCGCGGGCACGCCGTCGCGACCCTCGCGGGCACGGACCGCGGCGACCGTCTCAGCGAGCACCGGCGTCGGCATGTTGTCGAGGAGCAGGAAGTCCGCGCCGGCGTCGAGCGCCTCCAGCGCCTGCGTCGTGGTGTCGGCCTCGACCTGGACCAGGACGTCGGGGAAGGCCCGGCGCACCGCCTCGATCGCGGCGCCCACGGACCCCGCGGCGACGACGTGGTTGTCCTTGACCATCGCGACGTCGAACAGCCCCATGCGCTTGTTCGTGCCGCCGCCGGCGCGCACCGCGTACTTGTCGAGCGGGCGCAGGCCGGGCGTCGTCTTGCGCGTGTCGAGCACCCGCGCGCCGGTGCCCGCGAGCGCGCGGGTCCACGCCGACGTGGCCGTCGCGACGCCGGACGCGCGGGAGGCGAGGTTGAGCAGGGTCCGCTCCGCGACGAGGAGCACCTGCGTGCGTCCGCGGAGGCTCGCGAGCACCTGCCCGCGCACGACGGCGTCGCCGTCCTGCGCGTGGAACGTCACGCGCGGCACCGGCAGGCCGAGCCGGTCCGCGACCTGCTCCAGCGTCTCGCGCACGACCACGAGCCCGGCGACCGTGCCGTCGGCCCGCGCGACGAGCTCCGCGGTCCCGGTGCCCGACGGCGGGATGGTCGCCTGGGTGGTCACGTCGCGGCCGGGCGCGGGGCCGAGGTCCTCGTCGAGGGCGAGCTCGACCGCGCGGGCCAGCCAGGCGGGGTCGATGCCCGGCTCGACGGCGGACGGATGGTCGTGCACGGGCAGAGGGTTCTCGGTCGCGCTCACGTCTTGAACGCTACCTCGCCGAGAATCGCGCTACCTCGGCGCGGGGCGCGCTACCTCGGCGCGAGCCGCGCTACCTCGGCGAGGAAGGCGCTACCTCGGCGCGGGTGTGAGGTGCGTCGCCCGTAGAATCGTGGGGTGACCTCCCCGCAGAACGCCCCCTCCGACGTGCCCGCGGACGGCGAGAGCTCCGTCGACGACCTGCCCGAGCAGCTGCGCGTCCGCCGC
>JAPSLQ010000194.1 GCA_031180595.1 Isoptericola sp.
AGCGGCTGCAGCTCGGTGTGGAGGGCGGCGCGGCGCGCGGCGGGGAACGATGCGGCGACCCCGACGAACTGCAGGCGGCCCGGGTCACCGTCCTCGTCGCCGTCGTACAGGCCGAGCAGGAGCGACCCGACGAGCGGGCGGTCCGGCGTCGACGTCTTGTGCAGCCGGAACCCGGCGAGGACGACGTCGGCGGTGCGCGCGTGCTTGACCTTGAGCAGCGTTCGCTTGTTCGGCTCGTACCGGCCGTCGAGGCGCTTGGCCACCACACCGTCGAGCCCCGCGCCCTCGAACGCCTGGAACCACTCGCGCGCGACGCCCGCGTCCGAGGTACGCGGCGTCGCGAACACGTGCGGGCCGCAGAGACCGAGGCCGTCGAGCGCCGAGAGCCGCTCGGCCAGCGGGCGCCGCGACAGGTCGTCGTCGCCGAGGGCCAGCACGTCGAAGACGACGAGGCTCGCGGGTGTCTGCTCCGCCAGGAGCCGCACGCGCGACTCGGCGGGGTGGATGCGCTGGGACAGGGAGTCGAAGTCCAGCCGTGCGGGCCCCGCCCCGCTCGTGTCGGGTCGCGCGACGACGATCTCGCCGTCGACGACGCACCGCGGCGGCAGGGCCTCCCTTGCCGCCGCCACGACCTCCGGGAAGTACCGCTGCATGGGGCGCGCGTTGCGCGAGTCGATCCGCACGTCGTCCCCGTCGCGGTAGACGATCGCCCGGAACCCGTCCCACTTGGGCTCGTAGACCCAGTCCGGGTCGGCGCCGGCGGGCTGGTCGGGGACGGAAGGCACCGACTTGGCGAGCATCGGGAGGATCGGCGGCGTCAGCGGCAGCGTCATGCCAGCGAAACTAGCGGGCGCCGCCGGGTCCCGCGCGGCGCAGCGCCGCTACAGGTGCGCGGCCGGCGGCATGTCGGCCGCCTTGCTGCCCGTGGTGCGGTACACGTCGAACACGCCGTCGATCTTGCGGACCGCGGCCAGCACCTGCTGCAGGTGCGCGGGCTCCGCCATCTCGAAGACGAAGCGCGACATCGCGATGCGGTCGGTCGTCGTGGAGACCGTCGCCGACAGGATGTTGACGTGGTGGTCCGACAGGACGCGGGTCACGTCGGACAGCAGCCGCGAGCGGTCGAGCGCCTCGACCTGGATCTGGACGAGGAACATCGTGTTCGCGCCCGCCGTCCAGGCGACGTCCACGATGCGCTCCGGCTGGGCGCGCAGCTGCTCGACGTTCGCACAGTCCGCACGGTGCACGCTCACGCCCGCGCCCCGCGTGACGAAGCCGACGATCTGGTCGCCCGGCACGGGCGTGCAGCACTTGGCGAGCTTGACCCAGATGTCGTCGACGCCCTTGACCACGATGCCGGGATCGCCGGTGCGTGCGCGCCTGCTCGGCTGGCCCGGGCGCGCGGCCTCCGCCGCGTCCTCCTGCGTGCCCTCCTCGCCCCCGAGCGACTTCACCAGCATCTCGACGACGTGCTGCGCCGAGACGTGCCCCTCGCCGACCGCCGCGTACAGCGCGGAGACGTCGGCGTAGCGCATGTCGCTCGCCAGCCCGACGAGCGCCTCGTGGCTCAGCAGGCGCTGGATCGGCAGGTTCTGCTTGCGCATCGCCTTCGTGATGGCGTCCTTGCCGTGCTCGATCGCCTCCTCGCGGCGCTCCTTGGTGAACCACTGGCGGATCTTGTTGCGCGCGCGCCCGGACTTGACGAACGCGAGCCAGTCCCGCGAGGGGCCCGCCGACTCGGCCTTCGACGTGAGGATGTCGACGACGTCGCCGTTCTGCAGCGGCGAGTCGAGCGGCACGAGGCGCCCGTTGACGCGCGCGCCCATGGTGCGGTGGCCCACCTCGGTGTGCACCGAGTAGGCGAAGTCGACCGGCGTCGAGCCTGCGGGCAGCGCCATGACCTCGCCCTTGGGCGTGAACACGTAGACCTCGGCGCCGCCGATCTCGTAGCGCAGCGAGTCGAGAAACTCGCTCGGGTCGGCGGTCTCGCGCTGCCAGTCGACGAGCTGGCGCAGCCACGCCATGTCGTTGGTGCGAGGGTCGTCCGACTTGCCCGGCTTCGAGCCTCGCGACGGCTCCTTGTACTTCCAGTGCGCCGCGACGCCGTACTCCGCGCGCCGGTGCATGTCGTGCGTGCGGATCTGGATCTCGACGGGCTTGCCGCCCGGACCCACGACCGTCGTGTGCAGCGACTGGTACATGTTGAACTTCGGCATCGCGATGTAGTCCTTGAACCGGCCCGGGACCGGGTTCCACCGCGCGTGCAGCGCACCGAGCGCCGCGTAGCAGTCGCGCACGGAGTCCACGAGGACGCGCGTGCCGACGAGGTCGTAGATCTCCGCGAAGTCGTGCCCGCGCACGATCATCTTCTGGTAGATCGAGTAGTAGTGCTTGGGGCGGCCGGTGACGGTCGCCTTGATCTTCGCGCTGCGCAGGTCGGCGGTGATCTGCTCGCGCACCACGCCCAGGTACTCCTCGCGCGCCGGCGCCCGCTCGGCCACGAGGTGCACGATCTCGTCGTACACCTTGGGGTAGAGCGTCTGGAACGACAGGTCCTCGAGCTCCCACTTGATCGTGTTCATGCCGAGGCGGTGCGCGAGCGGCGCGTAGATCTCGAGCGTCTCACGGGCCTTGCGCTCGGCCGACGAGCTCGTGACGTACTTCCACGTCCGCGCGTTGTGGAGGCGGTCGGCGAGCTTGATGACCAGCACGCGGATGTCCTTGGCCATGGCCACGACCATCTTGCGCACCGTCTCGGCCTGCGCGGCGTCGCCGTACTTGACCTTGTCCAGCTTGGTGACGCCGTCGACGAGCATCGCGACCTCGTCGCCGTACTCGCCGCGCAGCTGGTCGAGGGAGTACTCGGTGTCCTCGACCGTGTCGTGGAGCAGCGCCGCGGCGAGCGTGGCGCCGTCGAAGCCCAGCTCGGCGAGGATCGTCGCGACCGCCACGGGGTGCGTGATGTACGGGTCCCCGGACTTGCGCTGCTGGCCCCGGTGGGCCCGCTCCGCCGTCTCGTACGCGCGCGAGAGCACGGACAGGTCCGACTTCGGGTGGTTGGTGCGGACGGCCTGGAGCAGCGGCTCGAGCGTCGGCGCCGTCGTCTGGCCGCCCCCGCGGACGCCGAGGCGCACGAGGCGGTTGCGCACGCGCACGCCCGTCCCGGGCGCTGCGGGCGACGGCGGCGTCGAGGCGTGCACGGTCCTGGTCTCGTCACTCACGTGCGCCTCCTTCCGCCACCGGGTCTCGCTGGACGTCCGGGAGGGCAAGTCTACGACTCTGCGCGCAGCAGCGTTTCCACCGTGCGACCTGCGAGCCGGGCCCGGCCCCCGAGGCCGGCCAGCTCGAGCAGGAACGCCAGAGCCACCACCTGCCCGCCGCACCGCTCGACCAGCTCGGCGGCCGCCGCGGCCGTGCCGCCCGTCGCCAGCACGTCGTCCACGAGGAGGACTCGGGCACCGGGGCGGAGCGTCCCGGAACGCAGCTCGATGGCCGCGGTGCCGTACTCGAGGTCGTAGTCCACCCGCTCGACCGGTGGCGGGAGCTTGCCCGCCTTGCGCAGCGGGAGGAACCCGACGCCGAGCCGGACGGCCAGCGGGGCGCCGAGCAGGAACCCGCGCGCCTCCATCCCGGCCACCACGTCGACGCCGCCGCCCACGGCGGCGAGCCCGGCGAACGCCTCGATCACGTCACCGAGCGCCGAGCCGTCGGCCAGCAGCGGGGTGATGTCCCGGAAGACGATCGGCGGGTGCGGGTAGTCCGGCACGTCGCGGACGAGCGCACGGACCTCGGCCGCCCTCTCCTGCCCGAGGCCGGAGAGGGCGACCAGCGAGATGTCGTCGGTCACCGGTGCCTCAGCGCGGGCGCCGGCGGCGCGGCTGCGCGGCGCTGCCGAGGTGCTGACCCGGGATGAGCTGCGCCGCCCCGGCGGCCGCGGCCGCGAGCTCGGCCTCGTGCCCACCCTCGGCGGCGATGCGCTCGCGCTCGGCGTGCACCGCGGCCGTGTGCTGCGCGAGCTTGGGCTCCTTCTCACGCAGGACCACGTCGAGCGGCGTGGCGAGGAAGATCGACGACGCGGCGCCGACGGCGATGCCGACGAACAGCGACAACGACAGGTCGCGCAGCGTGCCGGCGCCGAGCCAGAGGGCTCCGACGAACAGGATCCCTGCGACGGGCAGCAGCGCCACGACCGACGTGTTGATCGACCGCACGAGCGTCTGGTTGACGGCCAGGTTGGCCCGCTCGCCGTAGGTCGACCGCGTCTGGGTCAGCAGGTCCTGGGTGTTCTCGCGGACCTTGTCGAAGACGACCATCTTGTCGTAGAGCGAGAAGCCGAGGATCGTCAGGAACCCGATGACGGTCGACGGCGTGACCTCCCAGCCGACGGCGGCGTACGCGCCGGCGGAGACGAGCAGGTCGGAGAGCATCGCGACGATCGCGGCGACGGACATCCGCCACGCGCGGAAGTAGATCGCCATGAAGGCGGCCGCCGCGAGCACGAACACGACCACGCCCCACAGGGCGCGCAGCGAGACGCCCGAGCCCCACGTGGGCCCGACGAACGAGTTGGCCACGTCGGCGCGCTCGACGCCGTACGCCTCGGCCAGCGCGAGGCTCACGTCCTCGACCTGCTGCTGCTCGAGCTGCGCGGTCTGGACCCGCACCGCGGACCCGCCGACCACGGCCACGCGCGGCTCCTCGCCGGGCACGACGGACTGGACGGCCTCCACGGCCGCGTCCTGGTCGGTCGTGCTGACGGCCTCGACGGTGAACTCCGACCCGCCGCGGAAGTCGATGCCGAGCGTGAGGCCCTTGATGCCGAGCACGGCGATCGAGCCGAGCGCGAAGAGCGCGACGATCGCGAACCAGAC
>JAPSLQ010000195.1 GCA_031180595.1 Isoptericola sp.
CGGTGGGTCTCGGCGGCGATCGTCCTGGTGCTCGCGGCCATGGCGGTCAACGCCCTGGTCACGAACCCCAGCTTCCGCTGGGACACCGTCTGGCTGTACCTGCGCGACGTCGTCGTGGTCCGCGGGGTGGGCTGGACGCTGGTCCTCACGTTCGGCTCGATGGCGCTCGCGATCGTCCTCGCGGTCGCGCTCGCGATCATGCGAGGCAGCGACAACCCGGTCATGCGCTGGGTGGCCTGGGCCTACATCTGGTTCTTCCGCGGGACCCCGATCTACACCCAGCTCGTGTTCTGGGGCCTGATCTCGGTGCTCTACCCGCGGCTGAGCCTCGGCGTCCCGTTCGGGCCCGAGTTCTTCGTGTTCTCCACGCGCGACCTCATCACCGCGTTCTGGGCCGCGCTGCTGGGTCTGGCGCTCAACGAGGCCGCGTACCTGGCCGAGATCGTGCGCGCCGGTCTCGGGTCCGTCGACCCGGGGCAGACCGAGGCCGCCAAGGCGCTCGGCATGAAGGACGGCAAGATCATGCGCCGCATCGTGCTGCCGCAGGCCATGCGCGTCATCGTGCCGCCGACGGGCAACGAGACCATCTCCATGCTCAAGACGACGTCCCTCGTCGTCGCGGTGCCGTTCACGCTCGACCTCATGTACGCCACGAGCGCGGTCGGCAACCGCACGTTCCAGCCCATCCCGCTGCTCGTCGTCGCGGCGCTGTGGTACCTGCTCATCACGTCGGTCCTCATGGTCGGCCAGCACCACCTCGAGCGGTACTACGGCCGCGGGTTCGACGGCGGCGCCCCGGCCGGGCGGTCCGGTCGCGGACCGTTCTGGTCGCGCGGGTCCCGCGCACGGCGGCCTCGCAAGCAGGACTTCGTCCGGGCGGCCGGGACCACCAAGGACGACCCCTTCCTGGAGGTGACCCCGTGAGCGCGACGCAGGTACCGCCGTCGGGCGGCGCGGTGACCGTGGAGCCGATGGTGCAGGTGCGCGGCGTCCACAAGGTGTTCGGGCACGGCGCCGGCGCGACGCACGTGCTGCGCGGGGTCGACCTCGACGTCGCGCGCGGCTCGGTCACCGTGGTGCTCGGCCCGTCCGGCTCGGGCAAGTCGACGCTGCTGCGCTGCGTCAACGAGCTCGAGGAGATCACCGCCGGGGAGATCCACGTGGGCGGCGAGCTCATGGGCTACCGGCGGGACGCGAAGGGCGTGCTGCACCGGCTGCACCCGAAGGTGGTCGCGCGGCAGCGCTCGCGCATCGGGATGGTGTTCCAGCGCTTCCACCTCTTCGGGCACATGACGGCGCTCGAGAACGTCATGGAGGCGCCGGTCCAGGTGCGGGGCCTGCCGAAGGACGAGGCGCGCTCCCGGGCGCTCGAGCTGCTCGAGCGCGTGGGTCTGGCGGACCGCGTGGACCACTACCCGGCGCAGCTGTCGGGTGGCCAGCAGCAGCGGGTCGCGATCGCGCGGGCGCTCGCCATGGACCCGGAGCTCATGCTGTTCGACGAGCCGACCTCCGCCCTGGACCCCGAGCTCGTCGGCGAGGTGCTGGCCGTGATGCGGGACCTGGCGCGCGACGGCATGACGATGGTCGTGGTGACGCACGAGATCGGATTCGCGCGCGAGGTGGCCGACCACGTCGTGTTCATGGACGACGGCGTGATCGTGGCCGACGGTGCGCCCGGCGAGCTGCTCGACAACCCGACCGAGCCGCGCCTGCGGGAGTTCCTCTCCCACGTCCTCTAGCCGCCTGCCGGGCGGATCGCCTCTGCCCGGGAGGGCTACACGGGGACGTGCGAGCGCGAAGCGACGGCCGACCGCCGTCAGTCGTCCTGCGCACCCCGGAAGAACACGACGAGCAGCCGCATCACGAGGATGAGGCACCCGGCAAGCAGGCCCACGCCGAGCACGTGGTAGACGCCGACGTCGTCGCTCACCAGGGGTCCTGGCGCGACGGCGAAGAGCCCGACGGACATGAGCCCGGCCGTGGAGGCGAGCAGTGCGAGCAGCGCCTGGTGCCACAGTCGCGTGAGGAACCGGCGGTCGTCGGGGTCGGCCAGGAGCCGGACGTGGACCCGGAGCCGGCCGTGCTCGACGGCGTCGGCGATCCGGTCGACGCGGCGCGGCAGCCGGCGCAGCACCGGGAGCAGCGTGTGCAGCTCGGTCTCGACCGTGCGCCGCACCGCGGAGGGCGCGATCGCCGCACCCGCCTGGTCGGCCGCGTAGCGCCGCGCGGCCTCGACCAGGTCGTAGCCTCCGGCGACCGCGTCGAGCGTGCCCTCGAGCGTCGCGAGCGCCCGGAACGCAGCCGCGACCTGGGCCGGGACACCGAGCCGGTGCCGCGCGACGAGCCGGAACAGCGCCGCGACGGCCGGGGCCGTCCGGGTCGGACCGGCGCCGGCGTACTGCGCGAGGATCTCGCCGACCTCCTGCTCGACCCGCGTCTCGTCGACCGCCTCGGGCCGCGAGACCACCTCGAGCAGGGCGTCGGTGACCGCCGTCGAGTCGCCGTCCGCGAGCGCCACGAACAGTCGCGCCACCGCGGCCCGCGACGCGGTCCCCAGCCGTCCCACGGAGCCGAGGTCGAGCATGGCGAGCGTGCCGTCGTCGGCCACGAGCAGGTTGCCTGGGTGCAGGTCCACGTGGAACACCCCGTGCCGCACGATCTGGTCGGCGACCACGCGCAGGAGCTCGTCGGCGACCGCCCGGCGCCGGTTCTCGCCCAGCCGGCCGAGCACGGCCTGCGCCGCACCGAGCGGTGTCCCGTCCATCCGCTCCATCACGAGCACGCGCGCCGTGCACCAGCGCGGCTGCGGCTCGGGCACGGCGATCCGCGTCGCGCCGGACGCCTCCAGACCTGCCGCGACCGTCGCGATGTTGTCCCGCTCGATCCGGAAGTCGAGCTCCTCGGTGAGCGCGGCCGAGAAGCCGCGCACGAGGTCGTTCAGGCCGAGGTGCCGCGCCCACGTGGCCCGGGCGGTGAGCGTCCGCGCGAGCCGGTCGAGGATGTCGAGGTCGCGGGCGACCTGCGACGCGATGCCGGGGCGCTGGACCTTGACGACGACGTCGTGCCCGTCGGTCGTGCGCGCCGTGTGCACCTGTGCCACCGAGGCGGACGCGAGCGGCTCGGGGTCGATCGAGGCGAAGACGTCCGACGGCGGTGCGCCGAGCTCGGCGGTGAGCACGGCCTCGACCGCCTCCCAGGCGAGGGGGCCGGCGTCGTCCTGCAGGTGGCTGAGCTCGGCCACGAACTCGGGCGGCAGCAGGTCGCGACGGGTGGACAGCTGCTGCCCTAGCTTGACGAACGTGACCCCGGCGTCCTCCAGCGCGCGGCGCAGCGAGCGGGCCAGGCTCCGGCGCTGCTCCGGCGTACGGGCGCCCTGCCGTCCGTCGCGGAGGAAGCGGACGAGCCCGTGCCGGGCGAGCACCTGCACGATGCGCAGGTAGCGCCCCGTGCGGCGCAGCCAAGACCGGAGCTCGCGCGCGGCGCTGACCGGGCCGGGCAGCGACCCGTCCGGGACGAGCATCTCGATCGCCGCGAGGGTGAACATCGCGACGACGAGGACGACGACGCTCATGAGCGCCGTGTAGAGGAGGAGCTCGGGGTCGGTGGCGGCGGCGTCGGGCGGGGGCAGCAGCCCGACCACGACCGCCGGACCGAGCGTCGCACCGGTCGCCGCCGCGACGAGGGTCCGCAGCATCCCCAGCCGGACCCCCATGACCCGGCGCACGAAGAGCGCGAACAGGACGAGCGACGCCAAGACCGACCAGAAGTAGAGCTGCGCCCCCAGGAACCCGATCACGTGCTCACCGTAGAGACCGAGGTCACCGAGCGCATCGGGGATCGCCGGCCGGCAGGAGGATCAGTCCTCGCCGTCCTCGCAGGCCCACCCGTTGCCGTTGCCGTCCAGCCCGCTGCGGTACCCGGGCTGGCCCTGCTGGATGGGCGCCGCACCGGCCTTCCGGGCGTCCTTGCAGCTCCAGTAGAACCACGCCTGGTCCTGCTCCTGCTGCTCGCGCTGCTGCACCTGCTGCTGCTCCTGCTCGGCGACCTGGTCGTCGAGCTCCTGCTGGCGCGCCGTCAGCTGCGACTCCTTCTCGGTCAGCTCCGACTCCCGGTCCCGCAGGGCCTTCTCGCGGTCCTCGAGCTCGGCGCGCATGGCGTCGATCGCCTTCTGCTGCTCGCCCACCTCGGTCTGCAGCTCGAACGCCGCGTCCCGCGCGCGCTGCGCGTCCGCGACGGCCTGCGCGGCGTCCGCGGTCTTCACCACCGACACCATGACGCCGAGGATGCAGCCCAGCGCGACGCACGCGACGGCGACGCCCGCGATCAGCAGCGAGCCCGGTCGCGACGTCGCGGACCGCCGCGCCGCGCGCCCGGGCGGCTCGGCGCCGCGCGCGTCGGGCTCGCGGGACGCGACGGCGGTTGAGCGCCCCGTGCGGTCCGACGACGGCGGTGCGGGCGGCGGTGGGGACGCCAGCCGCGTCGTGGCCTGCCCCACGGGCGCCATGACCGCCGTCGACTCCGCCGGCGTCTCCGCGCGCCGCGCGGGTCCCACCGACGGGGGCAGCGCCGCGGGCGGCGGAGGGGCCGTCGGCGCGGGACGTGCCGGTGCGGCGTCGTCGACCCAGTACTCCCACCCGGGCGGCGCGGGCGGCCACGCCGGGTCGGGTGCCCAGCCGGCGTCGGGCCGGAAACCTGGGGGCACCTGCCACCCCGGGGGAGGGTTGAATCGCACGGGCATGTCTCTCCTTCGACGTCGAGCGGCCCCACTATGGCGGAGACCGGCGCCTCCGGTCCACGTCGTCCTGACCAGGCCCGGGGCGACCGCGGCGTTCGAGCAGCCTTG
>JAPSLQ010000196.1 GCA_031180595.1 Isoptericola sp.
TCAGCGCTCGACCTCGCCGCGGATGAAGGCCTCGAGCTGCGCCCGGCCCTGGGTGTCCTCCATCTGGACGGGCGGGGACTTCATGAAGTACGTCGACGCCGACAGGATCGGGCCGCCGATGCCGCGGTCCTTCGCGATCTTCGCGGCGCGGATGGCGTCGATGATGATGCCGGCGGAGTTGGGGGAGTCCCACACCTCGAGCTTGTACTCCAGGCTCAGCGGCACCTCGCCGAACGCGCGACCCTCGAGGCGCACGTAGGCCCACTTGCGGTCGTCGAGCCACGCGACGTAGTCCGACGGGCCGATGTGGACGTTGCGGTCGTCGATCTTGCCGCCGAGCGGGCCGGTGAGGTTGGAGGTCACCGACTGCGTCTTGGAGACCTTCTTCGACTCGAGGCGGTCGCGCTGCAGCATGTTCTTGAAGTCCATGTTGCCGCCGACGTTGAGCTGGTACGTGCGGTCGAGGATGACGCCGCGGTCCTCGAAGAGCTTCGCGAGGACGCGGTGCGTGATCGTGGCGCCGACCTGCGACTTGATGTCGTCGCCGACGATCGGGACGCCGGCGTCCTCGAACTTCTTCGCCCACTCGGGGTCGGACGCGATGAAGACCGGCAGCGCGTTGACGAACGCGACGCCGGCGTCGATCGCGCACTGCGCGTAGAACTTGTCGGCCGCCTCGGAGCCCACCGGCAGGTAGGACACGAGGACGTCGACGCGGGCGTCCTTGAGCGCCTGCACGACGTCGACCGGCTCGGCGTCGGACTCGTCGATCGTGGCGCGGTAGTAGTCGCCCAGGCCGTCGAGCGTGTGACCGCGCTGGACGATGACGCCCGTCGGGGGGACGTCGGCGATCTTGATGGTGTTGTTCTCCGAGGAGGAGATCGCCTCGGCGAGGTCGAATCCGACCTTCTTCGCGTCGACGTCGAACGCCGCCACGAACTCGAGGTCGCGCACGTGGTAGTCGCCGAACTGCACGTGCATGAGACCCGGGACGGTGTCGGACGGGTCGGCGTCGCGGTAGAACTGCACGCCCTGGACCAGGGACGATGCGCAGTTTCCGACGCCGACGATGGCAACGCGGACGGAGGTCATCCTCGCTCCTTGCTTCTCTGGGCCGGGGCGTCGGACGCCCCGGCGGTGTGGTCTCGCTCGCGACCGCGCACGCGGTCGCGCTCGGTGGTGATGAGCCCGTCGAGCCAGCGCACCTCACGCTCGACCTGCTCGAGGCCGTGCCGCTGCAGCTCGAGCGTGTACTCGTCGAGCCGCTCGCGGGTGCGGGCGGCGGACTCCCGGACCGCCTCCAGCCGCTCGGTGAGCCGGGTGCGCCGGCCTTCGAGGATACGGAGGCGGGTCTCGGCGTCGGTCTGCGCGAACAGCGCGAACCGGACGTCGAAGCTCTCGTCCTCCCAGGCCGCCGGGCCCGAGGAGGACAGGACCGTCTGGAGGTGCTCCTTGCCCTCGGCGGTCAGCTGGTACACGATCCGGCCCCGGCGCCCGGTGGCGAGCGGGGCCTTGCCGCCCGACGACGGCCGCCCGGTCGCGGAGCGCGCTCCGCTCCGGCCGGTGGTCGCGGTCGGCGCGGGATCGGCGGTCTCGATGAGCCCGCGGGCCTCGAGCGCCTTGAGCGCCGGGTAGAGCGTCCCGTAGGAGAACGCCCGGAAGGAGCCCAGCAGGAGGTTGAGCCGCTTGCGCAGCTCGTATCCGTGCAGGGGCGACTCGTTGAGCAGCCCGAGGATCGCCGTCTCGAGCACGGTTGACCTGCTGCGCACGGCGACACCCCTTTCCAGACTGCTCGACGACCGGTGCTGACTCGACGTATCGAGTCGATACATCGTGAGAATAGAGTGCGCCGAGTGGTCGCGCAACGGTGCCCGGGCCGGACGGGATGTGAAGGTTCCGCGAAGCAGCCGCCAGAGCATCGGGGGCGACATGGGGGAGAGGGGTCGTTCCGACGGTTGACACGCTGCGTGTCGCCGTGCATCCCCTAGGGTTCCTAGTTGTCCCCCACAGGTCCTGTGGTCCGATCACCGAAAGGCTGACTGGCTCAGATGCCCAGACGCCGCTTCTGGAACTACCCGCGCCCGAACAAGGGCCCGGTGCAGCGCTGGCTGCCCTCGTGGCGCATCGTCGTCGGCTCGATGCTCGGCGTGGGTGCGCTGGGTGCCGGCATGTTCGTCGCCGCGTACGCGACCACCGAGATCCCGGACGACCTCGACGAGGTGAAGCACCAGGACACGATCGTCTACTACGCCGACGGCAGCGAGCTCGGCACGATCTCCGACGGCTTCAAGCGCGAGATCGTCGACTACGCGACGCTGCCCGAGCACGTGGGCGGCGCCGTCGTGGCCTCGGAGGACGCGAGCTTCTGGACCAACCCCGGGGTCGACCCCAAGGGCATCGTGCGTGCCGCGTGGAACAACCTCACGGGCGGCGGGCGCCAGGGTGCGTCGACCCTGACGCAGCAGTACGTCGAGCGGTACTACCTCGACACGACCACGTCGTACTCGGGCAAGGTCCGCGAGGCGATCATCGCCCTCAAGGTCGCGCGCACGCAGCCCAAGGAGCAGGTGCTCGAGCGGTATCTCAACACGATCTACTGGGGCCGCGGCACGTACGGCGTGCAGGCTGCCGCGCAGGAGTACTTCGGCAAGAACGCCGCCGACCTCACGTACTCGGAGTCGGCGCTCCTGTCGGGCATCATCCCGTCCCCGGTGCGGTGGGACCCGTCGGTCGACCGGGAGCAGGCGGAGAACCGCTGGAGGCGGAGCATCGAGCGGATGCACGAGCAGGGGATCATCACCGCCGAGGAGTACCAGAACGCCACCTTCCCGGAGTTCCGCGAGAAGCAGGAGGCGACGAACACCAAGGGCGGGCAGACCGGCTACCTGATCGAGGCGGTGAAGAAGGAGCTCCTGGACTCGGGGCGCTTCACCGAGCAGGACTGGACCCGCGGCCTGCGGATCACGACGACGATCGACCCCAAGCTGCAGAAGGCGGCCGCGGACACCGTGGCGTCGATGCCCGAGGACGCGAACCCGAACATCCGCGCGTCGCTCGTGTCGATGGACCCGGAGACGGGCGCCGTCGTGGCCCTGTACGGCGGTGCCGACTACGTGTCGCAGAACCTCAACACCGCGACGCAGGACATCGTGCAGGGCGGTTCGACGTTCAAGCCGTTCACGCTCATCGGCGCGCTCGAGGAGGGGCACACGCTCGACGAGCGGTACGACGGCAACTCGCCCGGCCACTTCCCCGGCGCGGACAACGGCCAGGTGTGGGAGCCCACCAACTTCGGCGGCACCGACTACGGCCGGATCGACCTCGTCAAGGCCACCGCGGATTCCGTGAACTCCGTGTACGCCGCGCTCAACATCGAGGTCGGTCCCGAGAAGACGGTCGAGGTCGCTCACCGGCTGGGCATCCGGGAGTCCACCGAGATCCCGGCGGAGGCGTCCAACGTGCTCGGCACCGCGTCCGTCTACCCGATCGACCTGGCCCGGGCCTACGCCACGATCGCGGCGCAGGGCTACCGCACGACGCCGCACGTGGTGCGGTCGGTCGAGACGCGGTCGGGCGAGCAGATCTACCAGGAGCAGACGTCCTCCGAGCGTGTGTTCGAGCCCGACGTCATGGCCGCGGCGACCTACGCGATGACCAAGGTCGTCGAGGAGGGCTCGGGTGACGACGCGCAGGAGCTCGAGCGCCCGGTGGCCGGCAAGACCGGTACGGCCAACGACAACATGACCGCGTGGTTCGCCGGCTTCGTGCCGCAGCTCGCGACGGTCATCAACGTGCGCCAGTACGAGACGGTCGACGTCGAGGCGGGCGTCATGAAGGGCACCGCGCCGATCGAGACGTTCGGCGACTACCGCGAGATCACCGGTTCGACGTGGCCGCTGCGCGCCTGGACCGACTTCATGAAGGTCGCGACCGAGGGCATGCCGGTCGAGGAGTTCCCGACCTACACGCCGCCCCGCCCGACGCGCGAGCCGTCTCCCGCGCCGACGCCGACGGAGACGGAGGAGGAGCAGTTCGTCGAGGTGCCGAACCTCGTGGGCATGGACATCGCCCAGGCGACGCGCGAGCTGGAGGGCCTCGGGCTCAACATCGGCGCCCCGGTCGCGCAGGACAGCGACGAGCCGCGCGGCACGGTGCTCGCGCAGTCGTCGACCGGTCAGGTCCCGGTCGGGTCGACGATCACGCTCACCGTGTCGACGGGCCAGTCGGAGCAGACCGTCGTGCCGGAGGTCGCGGGCATGGCACGCACGGCGGCGGAGCAGCAGCTGCGCAACGCCGGGCTGCGCTCGTCGGTCCGCGAGGAGGAGAACGGCGACGTCGCACCCGGCACCGTCATCAGGTCCGACCCGGGCGGCGGCGCCACCGTCGAGCCGGGCAGCACCGTCACGCTCGTCGTCGCCACGGCTCCGGCCGACGACGGCGGTGACGACGAGGGCGACGACGACGGCAACGGCAACGGTGGCGGCGGCGGCAACGGTGGCGGTGGCCTCCTCGACCCGCGGCCGACCCCGAGCCCGAGCGCCAGCTCCTGACCGGGCGGTCCGCAGGGCCGGCCGGATCCGGCCAGATTTCCGGGTTCCCGCTCCAGCGGGTAGCCTGGACGACTGGCTGTGCCCACCGCCGTCGGATCCCCGACGGAGCGGCACAGCCGACGCACGCAAGAAGAACCCTCCTGTCACGGATGGACCGTGACCGCTGAGACCAGAGGAGGTGGGTTGAACTCATGCGTCAGTACGAGCTGATGGTGATCCTGGACCCGCAGGTCGAGGAGCGCACCGTCGCCCCGTC
>JAPSLQ010000197.1 GCA_031180595.1 Isoptericola sp.
TGCACGAGCTCGCGGTCGGCGCGGTCCACGGCTGGAAGGAGTTCGTCACCACCGTCCCGCCGCTGGCGTCGTTCCCCGACCTCGCGGTGGTGCCGTACCTGGTCCTGCTCGTCACGGGCGTCCTCGCCGGCACGCTCGCGTGGCGCGCGACGCACGCGGCGTGGGCGCTGCTGCCCGTCGCCGTCGCGCTCGGCGGCGTGGCGCTGCTGGGCACGATCCTGCCCGCGATGCCCCTCGTGCAGGGGCTGCTCGTCGCCGTCGTCGGGGTGCTGTGGGCGTCCTGGCGCGCGGCCGAGACCCGGATGGCGGCCAACCGGCTGCTGTCCGAGGCGAGCCGCTCGGCGACGCGGCGCCTGCGCTGGCAGCGCGTGCGCGGCGGCGTCGCGATGCTCGGCGTCGGCGGGCTGGCTGCGGTGCTCCTGGCACCGCAGCTCGTCGCCGGCGAGCGCACCGCCGTCCGCGAGATGATCACACCGCCGCTCGACCTGCACCAGTACACGAGCCCGCTCGTCGGGTTCCGCCAGTACACCAAGGACCTCGCGGACATCGAGCTGTTCACCGTGACCGGCATGCCCGAGGGAGCGCGCGTCCGGCTCGCGACCCTCGACACCTACGCAGGCACGGTCTACGACGCCTCGAGCGGCTCGGGCGCGGGCGTCTTCAACCGGGCCGGCGAGGTCATCGACACGGTCGCGACGGGCACGCCCACCACGGTCGAGGTCGCGGTGACGGGCTACTCGGGCGTGTGGCTGCCCGACGTCGGCCGCCTGGCGGGTATCCGGTTCACGGGCGAGCGCGCCGACGAGCTCTCCTCGAGCACCTACTACAACGCGACGTCGGGCACGGCCCTCGTCACCGCGGGCGTGCGACCGGGCGACACCTACGAGCTCGACGCGATCGTCAGCCCGCCCCCGGCCGAGGAGGCGCTCGCCTCGACGCCGATCCTCGACGTCGACCTGCCCAGCCCGCGCAACGTGCCCGACGCCGCGCCGGCCAAGGCCCAGCAGTTCGCGGCGGACGCGACCGAGCCCTTCGAGCGGCTCACGAACATCCGCGACACGCTCGTGGCCACGGGCGTCTACTCGAGCGGGCTCGACAACCAGCCGCCGTCGCGGCCCGGGCACTCGGCCGCGCGGATCGACGAGCTGCTGGCCCAGGAGGAGATGGTCGGCGACGACGAGCAGTTCGCCGTGACGCTCGCGCTGCTCGCGCAGCAGGCCGGGATCCCGGCGCGCGTCGTCATGGGCTTCTACCCGGACGAGGGCACGTGGGAGGCCGGCCAGCCGTACGTCGTGACCGGCAAGGACGTCCACGCGTGGGTCGAGGTCCCGTTCGAGGACTACGGGTGGGTCCCGTTCGACGTCGTGCCCGACGAGGACAACAAGGTCGAGCCCCTGCCGCGCAACCGGCAGATCCCCAAGCCGCCCGTCCTCGAGGACCCCGAGGCGCCCGAGGAGCCGCCGCAGGCGGAGCCGGGCGACGTCGAGGACGAGGAGAAGGAGGACGAGGACGCGACGGGCCTCGACTGGCGTCGCATCGCGACGATCGTCGTCGCGGTCGCGGTGCCGCTGGCGCTGCTCGCCCTGCCGTTCCTGCTCGTCATCGCGGTCAAGGCGCGCCGCACCCGGCGGCGCCGCACGGCCCCGGTCGTCGTCGACCGCGTCAGCGGCGGCTGGCGCGAGGTCGTCGACGTCGCGACCGACCTGGGCGCCGGCGTCCCGCGCGGTGCTACGCGCCGCGAGGGCGCACGGCTGCTCGCCGAGCAGCTGCCCGTCGCGGCGACGCCCGCGACGGCGACGCTCGCGCACCGTGCGGACGCGACGGTCTTCGGTGCGGTCGAGCCGAGCGAGGCCGAGGTCGAGCAGTTCTGGGACGAGGTCGACCGGCTCGTGGGCGAGATGCACGGCGGTGTGCCGTGGCGGCGACGCGTCGCAGCCCGGCTCTCGCTGCGGTCGGTCCGCGGCGCGGACGCACCGCCGCTGCACGTGGCCGCGGGACGCGCGGTCGCCGGCACGGCGACGTCGCTGTGGCGGCGCGCGGGCCGCCTGGTGCGGCCGTGGCGCGAGCGGATGGCACGCGCGGCCCGGCGCCGGGCACGCGCGCGGAAGCAGGAGGGTCGATGACGACGACGTGCGCCGCGTGCGGTGCCCAGGAACAGAGCGGGGCGTTCTGCACGGTGTGCGGCACGCCGACCGTCGCGACGGGGGTGCGGCAGGCCGGCTCCGCGATGAGCTCGCGCCTCGAGGTGACGACCGAGCCCGAGGCACGGGAGCGCACGCGGCGGGCCACGGCCGACATGCCGCGCGAGCGGACGACGGCGCAGCCCGACGAGCCGCCGCTCGCGGGCGTCGGGCGCCGCGTCGGCGCCTACGCGCTCGACCTGCTCGCCGTCTCCCTGCTCGCGGGCGTGGTCGCCGGCGTCGTGGCCGTGGCGACCGGCCTGCCCGACCGCTATGCGGCCCTGCTCGAGGCGACCACGGGCATGGGCGCCGACGCCGCCGCGCGCGAGCTCGTGTCGGCGGCCAGGACGGTCTCGGCGGTCGTCGGCCTCGTGGGTCTGGCGGCCTGGGTCGGCCTCGCGGTCTGGGAGGGCCGCACCGGCGCCACGGTCGGCAACCGGCTGCTCGGCATCCGGACGCACGACGCCGCCACGGGGGCACCCGCCGGCGTGGGCCGGGTGCTGCTGCGGTGGCTCGTGCTGTGGCTCTCGGGGATCGTGCCGCTCGCCGGCACCGTCCTGGTGCTCCTGTCGCCGTTGTTCGACGCGTCCGGCCGGCGGCAGGGCTGGCACGACAAGGCCGCGCGCACGGTCGTGCACGACGTGCGCGCGGTGCCGCCGCGCAGCTTCGCCCCCGCCCTCCCGGGTGCCTCCGCGCCCTCGTCGACGCCGCCGCAGGCGCCCGCCGCGACGTCGGCCGCACCGCCTGTCGGGGCCGGTCCGTCGCAGCCCGTCGTGGCGCCGCCGTCGTCGGCGGCGCAGGCCGCGCCGCGCGACCCGTGGTCGTTCCCGGCCGTGCAGCGGGGCGAGGAGGGGGGCCTCATCACGGGCGTCCCCGGCCTCGCCGTGCCGCCTGCGGCCTCCGCGGCGGCCCCGAGCCCCGCACCGGCGCCCGCGCCCGCGGCCACCCCTTCACCCGCGCCCGCGCCTTCCCCCGCGCCCGCGCCGGCGCCCGCACCGACGAGCCCTTCGGACGCCGAGGACGTCGACGACATCGAGGCCACGCGCTTCAGCGTGTCGTCGCGCCGGGGCACCGGGGAGGCCGCCGCCCGCCGCCCGGCCACGAGCATCGACCTGCCGTCCGGGCAGCGGGTCCGGGTCGCGGAGCGCACGCTCGTCGGGCGCAACCCGCAGCCGGCGTCCGACGGGCCCGCTGCGCTGCTGCGCCTCGAGGACCCGACCCGCTCGGTGTCCAAGACGCACCTCGAGCTCCTCCCGACGGCCGAAGGACTGGTCCTGACCGACCTCGGCAGCACGAACGGCACGGCGGCGATCGCGCCGGACGGGGAGGTGCACGAGCTGACCCCCGGCACGCCCGTCACCGTCACGACGGGCTGGGCGGTGCAGGCCGGCGACCTGCGGTTCACCGTCGTCGGGCCGGTCGACGCATGACCACGCGCGTCGCCCTGCTCTGGGGCGCCGCGACCCACACCGGCGCGCGGCGAGCCCTCAACGAGGACGCCTACCTCGCGGGCGGCTCCGTGTTCTTCGTCGCGGACGGCATGGGCGGTCACGACGCGGGAGAGGTGGCGAGCGCCGCAGCCGTCGAGGCGCTGCGCCCGCTCGTCGCGGCCGACGTCGTCGGCGCGGACGCCGTGCGCGACCGCGTGCGCCTGGCCCACCAGGCTGTGCACGCCATCGAGACCGCGCCCGGGCGCGGCGCCGGCACGACGCTGTCCGGCATCGCGCTCACCGAGCAGGAGGGCGAGCCCTACTGGCTCGTGGTGAACCTCGGGGACTCGCGGACGTACCGGCTCGCCCACGGCAGCCTCGAGCAGATCAGCGTCGACCACTCCGAGGTCCAGGAGCTCGTCGACGCCGGGGCGATCACCGCCGACGAGGCCCGGAGCCACCCGCGGCGCAACGTGGTGACACGTGCGCTCGGGGCGCCCGAGGACCCCGCGCCCGACTTCTGGTACCTGCCGGTCGCCGCGCGTGACCGGCTCCTGGTCTGCTCCGACGGGCTGACGAACGAGCTCCCGGACCAGCGGCTCGCCGCCGTGCTGCTGTCCGAGTCCGACCCTCAGGCCGCCGCCGACCGTCTCGTGGACGAGGCGGTCGCCGCGGGCGGCCGGGATAACATCACGGTCATCGTGATCGACGCCACGGGGGACCCTGAGGCCCTCGAGCGGACCGCCCCCCGCGACGGGCGCGTGGCGGACGACGAGGACACGGTGCCGCGGGCCGACCAGTGGAGAGGGGCGCCGGCATGAGGCTGCGCTACGTGACCGGACCCGCCTACGCCGTGGTGCGCGCGGGGGCCGTGGTCGTGCTGCCCGAGAAGGTCTCGCCCGAGCTCGTGGACGAGCTCTGGCGCGCTCTCGACGGCGGCGCGGGCGTCGTGCCGCTGCTCGAGGTCCTGACGGGGTCCTTCGGCGCGAGCCTCGCCTCGCTCCCGCCGTTCGCGATCGCGGTCGTCCGCGACGGCCGGGTCCAGGTGGCGGTCCGCGGCACGACGTCGGTCCACGTCGGCACGCTCGCCGGCGACCGCGTCGGGGTCACGGGAGAGTCGGTCACCACGTGGACCGAGCGCACGTTCGACGACGTCGCCGAGCTCGTCGTCGGCGCGGGCACCGT
>JAPSLQ010000198.1:0-2665 GCA_031180595.1 Isoptericola sp.
ACGACCGTGGCGTCCGCGTTCATGCCGCTCGCGACGATGACGATCTGGCGCAGCAGGATCTGGATCGGCCACTTCGTGGAGTCGTTGATGTACAGGATCGCGTTCTGGTACGTGTTCCAGTAGCCGACGGCGTAGAACAGGCCGATCGTGGCGATCGACGCCAGGGACAGCGGCAGCACGATCCGCCAGAACACGCCGAGGTCGGAGCAGCCGTCGATGCGGGCCGCCTCCTCGAGGCTGTCGGGGATGGCCTGGAAGAAGCTCCGCATGATCACGAAGTTGAAGGCGTTGATCGCGACCGGGAGGATCAGCGCCCACAGCGAGTCGATCAGGCCCAGCTTCTGCACCACGATGAACGTCGGGATCATCCCGCCGCTGAAGAGCATGGTGAAGACCACGAGGAAGTTGATCACCCGGCGCCCGCGCAGGTAGCGCTTCGACAGCGCGTACGCC
Source organism: Isoptericola sp. (assembly GCA_031180595.1). Taxonomy (GTDB): domain Bacteria; phylum Actinomycetota; class Actinomycetes; order Actinomycetales; family Cellulomonadaceae; genus Isoptericola. Next base: position 454 of record JAPSLQ010000198.1, read on the forward strand.
ATGAGCGCGGTGAGCAGCAGGCTCACGAACGTCCCCACGACGGTGACGAACAGGGAGACGCCCAGCGCCCGGAAGATCGTCGACGTCGACAGGATGTACCGGTACGCGTCGAGCGAGAACGTCTCGGGGATGAGCACGAAGGGGCGCGTGGCGAGCTCGCCGGGCGTCGCGAAGGAGCTGCCCAGGACGTTGAGGAACGGCAGCAGGCAGATCAGCGCGAACCCGCCCAGGACGACGACGTTGACCACGCGGAAGACCCGCACGCCCACCGTGGGCCGGCGAAGGCCGCTCGTGCGGGGGGCTGGCCGGTCGAGGCGCACCCGCGGCGCGGCGTCGGTTGTTCTCATCTCGTGCTCCCGTGGCTCGGGCGTCGGGGGGACGTGCGGAGCGCGGTCATGCCCGCGCTGAGGAAGAAGAGGAAGGCGACCGGGTAGAGGATCAGCTGGCTGCCGAGGAGGCAGACGAGGCCCGTGGCGGTGAAGATCCACGTGGCGGCACGGCGGCCTCGGCGGCGTCCCGCCGCGAAGATCCCCGTTGCGCCCAGGGCGAGCACCACCATCAGGGTCAGCCCGAACCAGGCCGCGAGGGTCCTGGCGGCCTCGAAGGCGCCACCCGGGACGGCGGCGGCCGTCAGGTCGAGCCCGATGCCCTGCATCTCGGGGTGCAGCCTGGCGTAGAACGCGGTCTCGTCGACCCGGTTCATCACCACCGTGAACCCGCCCAGGAGCACCGTGGACAGGACGAGGCCGGCCGTCGCCACCCAGGTCTCGGCGCGGCGCCGCGTCCCGGGCGCGAGGGCGTCAGCCGGCGCCGCCGGCACCCGGTCAGCGGTCGTCGCGGACGACATCGCCGCTCACCTCCGCGAGGTCGAGCCGCGGGCTGTGCTCGACGTGGAAGGCCGGGCCGTCGCTCCCATCGACGCGCACCCGGTGCACGTCCGCGGTGGCCACGTACCCGAGGTGGAAGCCGTGCCGTGCCATGAGCTCCACCCCGTCCGCCATGGCCGGGTACGCCGCGACCGCGTCCTCGGCGAACGAGACCGCGACGTCGTCGAGGGTGATCTCGGACAACGGCTGCTCCGGCAGGCCGTAGAGGTGCCCGGCGGCCGCGTGCACGCCGCGCGCGGTGATGTGCGCGAGGTGGATGCGGCGGAAGACGGGCGTGGATCCGTCCACCGGGTGGGCGCTCCGGTCGGCGACGTGCGGGGCCTTGCCGTCCGGCCCGCAGAAGTAGAACGGGTTGATCACCAGGGGACACATCACGTCGCTCATCACGACGTTCGTCACGCGGACGTCCTCGACGACCCCGCCCCGCCCGCGACGCGCCTTGATGCGGATGCCGCGGTCCGTGCCCTGGAAGACGCACGCGCTGATGACGACGTTGCGCACGCCGCCGCTCATCTCGCTGCCGATCACCACGCCGCCGTGGCCGTGCACCATCGTGCAGCCGGTGATCGTGACGTTCTCGCACGGCACCCGGCGGGGCGAGCGCTCGGTTCCGGCCTTGATCGCGATGCAGTCGTCGCCCACGTCGATGTGGCAGTCGCTGATCCGCACGTTGCGGCACGACTCCGGGTCGATGCCGTCGGTGTTGGGAGAGTCGGCCGGGTTGACGATGCGCACGCCCGAGATCGAGACGTCCTCGCACAGCAGCGGGTGCACGGTCCAGGCCGGGGAGTTGCGGAGCGTCACGTCCCGGATCGTCACGCGCTCGCACTCGTGCAGGCCCACGAGCGTGGGCCGCGGGTGCTCGAGCCTGGAGCGGTCGTGGCGGAACGTGTCCCACCACCGCTGCCCGCCGCCGTCGATCGTGCCGAGCCCCGTGATCGCGACGTCGGTCTCGCCGTGCGCGTACAGGCACGGCGAGTGGATCACGCTCGGGGCGCCCTCCCAGCGCGCCTCGACCGGCGGGTAGAGCGCCGGGTCGGGGACGAACTCGAGCCGGGCCCCCGCCTCGAGGTGCAGCTCGACGTGGCTGCGCAGGCGCAGCGCCCCGGTCCGGTGCACCCCCGCCGGGACGACGACGGTGCCGCCGCCGGCCCTCGCCGCCGCGTCGATCTGGGCCTGGAGCGCGCCCGTCCGCAGGCCGTCGGCCGTCGTCTCGATCTCTGCCGTGTGCACGTGGTCACCTCTCGGTCGTGTGGCGGTGCGCGGTGCGCGCTCCCGGTGGTCGGGGGGCGGCCGGCCCCCCGCCCCCCGCCCCCCCCCCCCCC
>JAPSLQ010000198.1:2675-4756 GCA_031180595.1 Isoptericola sp.
TCGGGGCGCCGGCCGTCACGACGGCCGGCGCCCCGACCGTCAGCCGTTGGCGGCGGCGTACGACGCCGTGAGCTCCTCGATCACCTGGTCGAGCCCCTGACCCCGGAGGCGCTCGATGACGGCGTCGAAGTCGGACATCTCGATCTGCCCGGTGATGTACTGGTTGTAGGCGTCGTTGACCTGCTGCTCCAGCGTGGACCACTGCCGGTCGAACGTCTCCGACGTCAGCGACTGCGCCGGGTTCACGACCATGTGCTCGGCGTTCTCGGCCATGAGCTCGTTGCCGAGGTTCACGTACTCGTCCGAGCTCTTGAAGGTCGTGACGAGCTCCGAGGGCCGCGACGAGCCGAAGGGCTGGACCTCCTGCTCCCACGCCGTCTGGTCGGTGATGGTCACGACGCCGTCGGCGTCGACCTCGAAGTGCTGACCCTCGATGCCGTTGGTCATGAGCGTGAAGGCTTCCTCGTCCATGAGCTTGTCGATGAAGCCCAGCACGGCCCGCAGGTCGTCCTCCGTGGGCACGTTCTGCTTGGGGATGGCGATCCATCCGCCCATGCCGCCGTTGGTGTCGGACAGGATCCGGCGCGGGACGTCCTCGTGCGTGATGTCGTTGATCAGCGCCCACTCCATCGGGGTGTCCGGGTTCGCGCTCTTGGCGAGGGCGTTGTAGTTCTTCGCCTCGAACAGGCCCGTGACGACGATCCCGCCCTTGCCCTGGGCGATGCCGTCCTGCTGGTTCTGCTTCTGGACGGTGACGAACTCCTGGTTCACCCACCCGTTCTCGTACACGCCGCGGTACCACTCCATCGCCTCCTTGAAGGCGTCGGTGGTGAAGGCCGGGACGACCTGGCCGTCGTCGGTCACCTCGAACTTGTTGCCGGCCCCGAAGTAGCCGGTGAGCGACCGGAAGCCCACGAGGAAGCTCTCCTCGCGGTCGTAGAAGCCGACGGTGTCGTCCTTCCCGTTGCCGTCCGGGTCGTCCTCGGTGAACGCGCGGGCGACCTCCGTGAGCTCCTCGATGGTGTGCGGCACCTCGAGGCCCAGGTTGTCCAGCCAGTCCTGCCGCACCAGGACGCCGTACCGGGCCGCCGGCTTCTGGTACGGGACCCCGTACAGCTCACCGTCGATGCGGGCCGCGTCGATGGTGGCCTCCGGGATCGTCGACAGGTTCGGGAACTCGTCCAGGTACTCCTCGACGTCCCAGAACATGCCCGACGTCAGGGCGGATCGCACGGTCGTGTCGGTGACGACGGTCAGCGACACCATGTCGGCGAGCTGTCCCGAGGCCAGCGCCGCGTTGAGCTTCTCCTCCTTGGACGCGTCGGGGACCCACTGGAACTCGACCTCCATGCCGGTGTGCTCCTCGAGCGCCGTCTCGATGACGCCGTCCTTCTCCGGCGTCGTCGGCGTGTGGAGCATCGTCATCCAGGTGACGCTGTCCTTGGCGGCGCCTCCGTCGCCGCCCTGGGCCTCGCCGCCCGACCCGCCGCCGCACGCGGCGGCCACGAGCGCCAGCACGCTCGCCGACGCGACCGCCGTCCCGATCCTCTTCGTCCTGCTCATGGGTTTTCCCTCTCCTCGATGTCAGGTCACGCCCCCGCGTCGTCGCGAGGGGCTTCGTCGGTCTATGCCGCCGCCGTCGCGGCCGCCCTCTTCGTGCGCGTCCCCGCCGCCGCGGGCGGTGAGGCTGCGTCGTGCGGTCCTGCGGTGAGCCCGCGGAAGACGGTGCGGGTGACGAGGCCGGTCACGTACGCCGGGACGCCCACGCCGAACATGACCAGCAGCGGCGGTGCGAGCTGCCACAGGACCCACCAGGTCGCGCCGACCACGGTCGCGCCGAGGATCGTCCAGTGCAGCGAGCCGAACCCGATCAGGAGCGCACCGCCGAGCTGCCGCGGGACCGTGGTCAGGTCGGTCGCCGCCAGGACCGGGTACACGTACGACGCGGCGATCCCGAGGACCACGAGCGCGCCGACGTTGAGGACCTGGACGTACCAGCTCGACGCCAGGAAGACGTTGGTGACGATCACGCCGCCCGCCGCCAGCAGGATCCAGGAGACGACCATCGAGCGTCCGGCCTG
>JAPSLQ010000199.1:0-1222 GCA_031180595.1 Isoptericola sp.
GGCGTCGTCGCGCAGACCGGCGTCGCCTACGTCGTGATGCACTGGCGCGGCCACGCCGACGTCATGGACAGCCTCGAGAAGTACGACGACGTCGTGGCCGACGTGCGCGACGAGCTCGCCGCCCGCCTCGCGGCGCTGCACGACGCCGGCGTCCGGCCCGAGCAGGTCGTCGTCGACCCGGGGCTGGGGTTCTCCAAGGCGGGCGCGCTCAACTGGCCGCTCCTGGCGCGCCTCGACGCGCTGCACGCGCTGGGCCGCCCGGTCCTCGTCGGGGCGTCCCGCAAGCGGTTCCTGGGTCACCTGCTCGCCGGTGCGGACGGCGTCCCGCTGCCGCCGCGCGAGCGCGACGACGCGACCGCCGCCGTCTCGGCGCTCGCCGCCGCCGGCGGCGCCTGGGCCGTCCGCGTGCACGCCGCGCGCGCGAGCGTCGACGCCGTGCACGTCGCCGCGGCGTGGGCCGCGGCGGCGGAACCCGGTTCACCGACGGGGGTCGGCCCGGGTACGGTGACCCGGACCGCTGACCAGGGAGGAACGTCGTGACCTTCTCCGGTGCCGTGCCCGGACCCGACGGCCGGCCGCTCGACCAGATCCGTCTCACCGGGGTCTCCGCGACCGGTCACCACGGCGTGCTCGCCCACGAGCGTGCCGAGGGCCAGGTGTTCCGTGCCGACGTCGTGCTGCACGTCGACGCGCGCGCGGCGGCCGCCGGCGACGACCTCGCCGCGACGGTGAGCTACGCCGAGGTGGCACAGGACGTGCACGACGTGCTGACCGGCCGGCCGGCCGACCTCATCGAGACCGTCGCCGAGCGCATCGCGGCGGCCGCGCTCGCCTACCCCGCGGTCCAGGCGGTCGACGTGCGCGTGCACAAGCCCCAGGCGCCGATCGCGGTGCCGTTCGACGACGTCGAGGTCGCCGTGCGCCGCGACCGCGTGCGCACGCCCGTGGTGCCCGCCGAGCCGGCGGTCGTGGAGGTGGCTCCCCTCGAGGTGCGGGACGAGAGCGCGCCCGCTGAGCCGGCAGCCCCCGAGCCCCCGGCCGAGCAGCACGCGACCGTCGAACGAGCCGCTCCGGAGGCACCCGGCGGGCCGTTCGCCCCGGTGCCGCTGGCCGAGGTCCCCGTCCCCCCGCCGCCGGCGTCGGACCCGCCGACCGCGCCGTTCGAGCCCGTGACCGCGGTCCCCGTGCCTCCCGTCCCCGTGCCGCCGGCACCCGTGCCGCC
>JAPSLQ010000199.1:1322-4709 GCA_031180595.1 Isoptericola sp.
TCGGACACCGCGTACGCACCGCCGCCGTACCACCCGTCGAACGTCGACGACCGCGACCGCTGACATGCGCCGTACCTCCGTCCGGACCCTCGCGCTCGTCCTCGTCTCCGTCGCCGCCGTCGGCGCGCTGCTGCTGCGCCTGCTCGAGGGCTACGGCGTCTACCTGCCGGAGGTCGGCTGGGTCGAGTGCGTGGCGATCCTGGCGCTGGCGGGCGGGATCTTCACGGCCGGCTGGGCCGTGCGCGCCTACCAGAAGGGCGACAGGCCGAACCTCGACCCGCTGCGCGCCGCGCGGACGTTCGTGCTCGCCAAGGCGGGAGCGCTCACGGGCGCGCTGCTCGGCGGGCGCTACCTCGCCGAGGTGGCCGTGCACGTCGGGCAGCTCGAGATCGAGTCGCGGCGCGACCACGCCGTGGCGGCCGCGATCGCGGTCGTCTGCTCGCTCGTGCTCGTGGTGGTCGCGCTCGTCGTCGAGAAGTTCTGCGAGCTGCCGCCGCCGGACGACGCGCAGGCCGAGGAGAGCCCCGACCCGCTCCCGTCGTGAGGCGATGGGACAATGGCCCCATGACCAGCGAACCCGTGAGCACGTCGAGCCCGTTCGACCCGCCCGGAGTCACGTGGCAGGGCGTGTCGCCGCGCCTGATCACGGCGCGCCTCGTGAGCGCCGGCATCACGCTCGCGGTGCCCGTCGTCGCGGGTGCCGTGCTCGCCGTCCTCGTGTCGCCGTGGTTCTGGCTCGTCGCGGCGGTGCCCGCCGCGATCCTCGTCTGGGTCGCGCTCGTCGTGCCGCGCCAGGTCCGCGCGATCGGCTACGCCGAGCGTGACGACGACCTGCTGATCCGCAAGGGCATCCTCTTCCGCTCCCTCGTCGTCGTGCCCTACGGCCGCATGCAGTACGTCGACGTCGAGGCCGGGCCGCTCGACCGCCGGCTCGGCATCGCCAAGGTCCAGCTCCACACGGCCTCTGCGAGCACCGACGCCAACATCCCGGGCCTCGTGCCCGACGAGGCCGAGCGGCTGCGCGACCGGCTCACCGTGCGCGGCGAGACGAGGCTGGCGGGCCTGTGAGCGCTCCGACGCCCGCCGACGGGTGGCGCCGCGTCCACCCCGTCACGCCGTTCGTGCGCGGGTGGGCCGCCCTCGCCGCCGTGCTCTTCATCGGCGGCCAGCAGATGGTCGAGAACCTGCCGAACGTCGGCCAGGTCGCGGGCACGGTCCAGAGCGTGTGGTGGCAGGCGCTGCTCGGGCTCGTGCTGTTCGCGCTCGCCGCGTTCGGGTACGCGGCGCTCGCCTGGCGCATGACCTCGTACGCCGTCGACGACGACGCCGTGCACCTGCGCAAGGGCGTGCTGTTCCGCCAGCAGCGGCACGCGCGCCTCGACCGCCTGCAGGCCGTCGACATCCGCCAGCCGTTGCTCGCGCGCATCTTCGGGCTCGCGGAGCTCACGCTCGAGGTGGCGGGCGGCTCGGGCTCCGGCGTCGCGATCGGCTTCCTCAGGGAGTCCGACGCGCAGCTCCTGCGCGCCGACCTCCTCGCGCGCGCCGCGGGCGTCAAGGCGCGGCGCGGCGCGGCGCCGTCGCGGTCCTCCGGGGACGGTGCTCCGACGGCGGGCGACGACGCCGCGACGGCCGTCGAGCCGGTGGTCTCGCCCGTGGCCGACGGCCCCGCGGCCGAGATCCTCGAGGAGCTGCCGCCCGTCGCGCCCGAGCAGCCCGTCTACGACGTGCCGCCCGTACGCCTGATCCTCTCGCTCCTGCGCTCGGCGGCGGTCTGGCTCCTCGTCGTCGCGCTGGCGGGCGTGGCCGTCGTGGTCGTCGTGACCCGGAACTGGGGCATCCTCGCCTCGGCGCTGCCCGGTGTCGTGGGCGCAGGCGGCTACCTGTTCCAGCGGTTCGCGGGGGAGTTCGGGTTCCGTGCGGCGATCTCGCCCGACGGCATCCGCCTGCGGCACGGGCTGCTCGAGACGCGCGCTCAGACCATCCCGCCCGGGCGGGTCCAGGCCGTCTCGCTCACGCAGGGCCCGTTCTGGCGCGGCCCCGACTGGTGGCGGGTCAAGGTCAACGTGGCGGGCTACGACTCGGCGGACGGCAAGGAGTCCCAGAACATCCTGCTTCCCGTGGGCCCGCGCGAGGAGGCGCTCGCCGCGCTGTGGCTCGTGCTGCCGGACCTGGGCACCGACGAGCCGCGGGAGCTGATCGACGAGGCGCTCGCCGGCGACGCGACCACCGACCGCTGGTTCACCACGAGCCCCCGCCGCGCGCGGCTCCTCGACCCGTTCACGTGGCGGCGCAACGGCTTCGCCGTGACGGAGCGGGCGCTGCTCGTGCGCTCGGGCCGCCTCGTGCGCTCTCTGGTCGTCGTCCCGCACGAGCGCACGCAGTCGCTCGGCCTCGAGCAGGGACCGTGGGAGCGACGTCGCGGCCTGGCCAGCTTCTCGCTGCACTCGACGGCCGGTCCCGTCCGGCCCGTGGCCTACCACCTCGACGCCGCCGACGCCGCGCGGCTCCTGGACGACCAGGCGGTCCGCGCCCGCACGGCACGCGCGCACGCGACGCCCGCGCGCTGGATGGAGCACGTGGCCGAGGCGGTGCCGCACGTCGCGGCGGAGGAGCTGCCGGTGCACGAGCCGGACGGGAGCCCGGCGAGCCTGCCGGAGGACGTCCGATGAGCACGCCGCCGGGCCGGCTCGGCGTCGGGGTCGTCGGCGCCGGGCGCGTCGGCGCGGTGCTGGGCAGCGCGCTGCGCGCGGCGGGTCACACGGTCGTCGGCGCCAGCGGCATCAGCGAGGCGTCGCGCGAGCGCATCGAGACGCTGCTGCCCGGCGTGCCGAACCTGACGGTGGACGAGGTCGTCGAGCGCGCCGAGCTGGTGCTGCTCGCGGTGCCCGACGACGTGCTCCCCGAGCTCGTCACCGGCCTCGCCGAGGTCGGGGCGTGGCAGCCGGGCCAGCTCGTGGTGCACACCTCGGGCAGCCACGGTGCCGCCGTCCTGGACCCCGCGCGCCGGGCGGGGGCGATCCCGCTGGCGCTGCACCCCGCCATGACGTTCACGGGGACGTCGCTCGACCTCGCGCGCCTGGAGGGGTGCACGTTCGCCGTCACCGCCCCGGCGGCGGTGCTGCCCATCGGCCAGGCGCTCGTCGTCGAGGTCGGCGGCGAGCCCGTCGTCGTGGAGGAGCAGGCGCGGGGCGTCTACCACGCGGCGCTGGCCCACGGGTCGAACCACCTCGTGGTGCTCGTCGCGCAGGCGGCGCAGGCCCTCGAGGCCGCCGGCGTCGAGGCGCCCGGCCGGGTGCTCGCGCCGCTGCTCGGCGCCGCGCTCGACGGCGCGACGCGCGCCGCGGACGTCCGCGAGGGCGTCGGGCCGGGGGCGATCGCCGCGCTCAC
>JAPSLQ010000200.1 GCA_031180595.1 Isoptericola sp.
CGCGACGCCGCCCGCTTCTTCGCCACCCTGACGATGCCGGACGAGCCCGGCCGCCCCAGCACCGAGGAGCCGTGATGCCCCGCCACTTCCTGCGCGACGACGACCTCACGCCCGCCGAGCAGCACGAGGTGCTCGAGCTCGCGATGGCGTTCCGCGAGGACCGGTACGTCCGCGCGCCGCTGGCCGGCCCGCAGGGCGTCGCGATCCTCTTCGACAAGCCGACGCTGCGCACCCAGGTCTCGTTCGCGACGGGCGTCGCCGAGCTCGGCGGCTTCCCGCTCGTCGTCGACGGCCGGCTCGCCCAGGTCGGCGTGCGCGAGTCCGTGGCCGACGTGACGCGCGTGCTCGACCGGCAGGTGTCGGCGATCGTGTGGCGCACGTTCGGCCAGGAGCGCATCGAGGAGATGGCCGCCGTCTCGCGCGTGCCCGTGGTCAACGCCCTGACCGACCAGTTCCACCCGTGCCAGATCCTCGCCGACCTGCTCACGGTCGCCCAGCACCGCGGCGGGCTGCCCGCCCTGCCGGGCCAGCGCCTGGCCTACCTGGGGGACGCCGCGAACAACATGGCGGCGTCGTACCTGGTCGGCGGCGCGACGGCCGGCCTGCACGTCGCCGTCGCCGGTCCCGAGGGCTTCCTGCCCGACGAGGCGGTCGTGGAGCGGGCCGCCCGGGTCGCCGCGACGACCGGGGGCTCGGTCACGGTCACGACCGACCCCGCGGCTGCGGTCGCCGGCGCCGACGTCGTCGCGACCGACACGTGGGTGTCCATGGGCGACGAGGACGAGGCCGCCGAGCGGGACGCCCCCTTCCGGCCGTACCGGGTCGACGACGCGCTGCTCGACGGCGCCGCGCCGGACGCGATCTTCCTGCACTGCCTGCCCGCGTACCGTGGCAAGGAGGTCACCGCCGAGGTGATCGACGGCCCCAGGTCGGTCGTGTGGGACGAGGCCGAGAACCGCCTCCACGCCCAGAAGGCGCTGCTGACCTGGCTGCTGGAGGCGCGATGACCGCCCCCACCACGAAGGCGGCGCGGCAGGCGCGCATCGTCGAGATCGTGCGCCGCACCGCCATCCACTCCCAGTCCGAGCTCGCCAAGGCGCTCGCCGAGTCGGGCGTGAGCGTCACGCAGGGCACGCTCTCGCGCGACCTGATCGAGCTGCGTGCCGAGAAGGTGCGCAGCGCCTCGGGCGCGCTGGTCTACGCGGTGCCGGGCGAGGGCGGCGACCGCAGCGTCCAGGCGGCCGGTGTCGGCGAGAACGACGCCGGTTACCTCGCGGCCCGGCTCGCGCGGCTCTGCGCGGACCTGCTCGTCTCGGCCGAGGCGTCGGGCAACCTCGTGGTGCTGCGCACGCCGCCCGGCGCCGCCAACTACCTCGCGTCGGCCATCGACCACTCGGTGCTGCCCGGCGTCCTGGGCTGCATCGCCGGGGACGACACGATCCTCGTCATCGCGCGCGACCCCGCCGGCGGCGACGAGCTCGCACGTCGGTTCCTGGAGCTCACCACCCCGTGAGCCGGCAGCCTGCCAGACTTGACCCACACCGGAACGTAGAAAGAGAAGATTCATGACTGAACGCGTCGTGCTCGCCTACTCGGGCGGCCTGGACACCTCCGTCGCGATCGGCTGGATCGCCGAGGCCACGGGCGCGGAGGTCGTCGCCGTCGCGGTCGACGTCGGCCAGGGCGGCGAGGACATGAACGTCATCCGCCAGCGTGCGCTCGACTGCGGCGCCGTCGAGGCGTACGTCGCCGACGCGCGCGACGAGTTCGCCGCCGAGTACTGCATGCCCGCCCTCAAGGCCAACGGCCTGTACCTCGACCGGTACCCGCTCGTGTCGGCGCTCTCGCGCCCGGTGATCGTCAAGCACCTCGTGCGTGCGGCCCGCCAGTTCGGCGCGACGACCGTCGCGCACGGCTGCACCGGCAAGGGCAACGACCAGGTCCGCTTCGAGGTCGCGACGACGTCGCTCGCCCCGGAGCTCAAGTCGATCGCGCCCGTGCGCGACCTCGCCCTGACCCGCGAGAAGGCGATCGACTACGCCGAGAAGCACGACCTGCCCATCGCCACGACCAAGCGCAACCCGTTCTCGATCGACCAGAACGTGTGGGGACGTGCCGTCGAGACTGGCTTCCTCGAGGACATCTGGAACGAGCCGACCAAGGACGTGTACTCGTACACCGACGACCCGACGTTCCCGCCGGTCGCCGACGAGGTCGTCGTCACGTTCGACCAGGGTGTCCCCGTCGCGCTCGACGGCGTCGCGGTGACCCCGCTGCAGGCGATCCAGGAGATGAACCGCCGCGCGGGCGCCCAGGGCGTCGGGCGGATCGACATCGTCGAGGACCGCCTCGTGGGCATCAAGTCGCGCGAGGTCTACGAGGCGCCCGGTGCGATCGCGCTCATCGCCGCGCACCAGGAGCTCGAGAACGTCACGCTCGAGCGCGAGCAGGCACGCTTCAAGCGGCACGTGGAGCAGCGCTGGGCCGAGCTGGTCTACGACGGCATGTGGTTCTCGCCGCTGAAGAAGAACCTCGACACGTTCGTCGACGAGACGCAGAAGTACGTCTCGGGCGACATCCGCATGGTGCTGCACGGCGGCCGCGCGACCGTCACGGGCCGCCGCTCCGAGGCCGCGCTGTACGACTTCAACCTCGCCACCTACGACGAGGGCGACTCGTTCGACCAGTCGCAGGCCAAGGGCTTCATCGAGATCTACGGCCTGTCGGCCAAGCTCGCCGCCGCGCGCGACGAGAAGTTCGGCAACGGCGTCGACTTCGGCGTCGGGACCCTGTGATGGGTGACGTCGACAGGCCCGCGACCGGCGCGGTCGGGCCGACCGGCGGCGGGCAGCAGGTCGCCGCAGGGGCGCCCGCCGCGCTCTGGGGCGGCCGCTTCGCCGGCGGGCCCGCCCCGGAGCTCGCCGCCCTGTCGCAGTCCACCCACTTCGACTGGAAGCTCGCGAGCTACGACATCACCGGTTCCAGGGCGCACGCCAAGGTGCTCCACGCGGCCGGGCTGCTCACCGACACCGAGCTCGAGGAGATGACCCGCGCGCTCGACCGCCTCGCGGCCGACGTCGCGTCCGGCGACTTCCTCCCGGTGCTCGAGGACGAGGACGTGCACACCGCCCTCGAGCGCGGTCTGATCGAGCGCGCGGGGCCCGACCTCGGTGGCAAGCTGCGCGCCGGCCGGTCGCGCAACGACCAGATCGCGACGCTCGTCCGTCTGTACCTGCGCGACAACGCGCGGCTCCTCGCGCGCCAGGTGGTCGACGTCGTCGACGAGCTCGTCACGCAGGCCGAGGCCGCGGGGTCGGCCGTCATGCCGGGGCGCACGCACCTGCAGCACGCCCAGCCCGTCCTGCTCGCGCACCACCTGCTCGCGCACGCGTGGCCGCTGCTGCGCGACGTCGACCGGCTCATCGACTGGGACGTCCGCGCGGCCCGCTCGCCGTACGGTTCGGGTGCGCTCGCGGGGTCCTCGCTCGGCCTCGACCCGGCCGCCGTCGCGACCGACCTCGGGTTCGACGGTCCCGTCGAGAACTCGATCGACGGCACGGCGGCGCGGGACGTCGTCGCCGAGTTCGCGTTCGTCGCGGCGATGATCGGCGTCGACCTGTCGCGCCTCTCCGAGGAGATCATCCTCTGGAACACCAAGGAGTTCGGGTTCGTGCGGCTCGACGACGCCTGGTCGACCGGGTCGAGCATCATGCCGCAGAAGAAGAACCCGGACATCGCCGAGCTCGCGCGCGGCAAGGCGGGGCGGCTCGTGGGCGACCTGACGGGCCTGCTCACGACGCTCAAGGGTCTGCCGCTCGCGTACAACCGTGACCTCCAGGAGGACAAGGAGCCGGTCTTCGACCAGGTCGCCACGCTCACCGTCCTGCTGCCGGCCTTCGCCGGCATGGTGCGCACCCTGACGTTCGACACCGACCGCATGGCCGAGCTGGCGCCGCAGGGCTTCTCCCTCGCGACCGACGTCGCGGAGTGGCTCGTGCGGCAGGGTGTGCCGTTCCGCGTCGCCCACGAGGTCGCCGGCGCGTGCGTGCGCACCTGCGAGGAGCGCGGGATCGAGCTGTGGGACCTGTCCGACGCGGACCTCGCCGCGATCTCCGAGCACCTCACGCCGGCCGTGCGGTCCGTGCTCACCGTCGAGGGGTCGGTCGCCTCGCGCGACGCCGTCGGCGGCACGGCACCGGCACGCGTCGCCGAGCAGCTCCAGGCGGCGAAGGCGCGCGCGACCGAGTACCGCTTCTGGGCCGAGGGCTGACGGTGTGACGGTCGCCCCGCCGGTGCTCGACCGGTTGGTGCGGCGCGTGCACGACGCCGCGCCGCGCCTGCCGGGCCGCAGTGCTGCGGACCCGTGGCGCCGGACGAGGCTCGTGTGCGTCGACGGGCCCGCCGGGTCCGGCAAGTCGACGCTCGCGACCCAGCTCGCCACCGAGCTCGCGTGCCAGGTGGTCCACATGGACGACCTCTACGAGGGGTGGGAGGCCGGGCCCGACGGCGGTGCACGCCGCCTGGGGGAGTGGGTCCTCGGGCCGCTCGTCGAAGGACGTCCGGGACGCTATCGCCGGTACGACTGGGTCGCCGGCGCCTACGCGGAGGAGCACACGGTCGACCCGGGTGTGGCCCTCGTCGTCGAGGGGTGCGGGTCCGCCGCGCGCCAGGTCGACCCGTGGGCCTCCCTCGTGGTCT
>JAPSLQ010000201.1 GCA_031180595.1 Isoptericola sp.
AGCGGCAGGTCGTCGCGGCTGGTCTCGGTGGTCTCGTTCGTCCGGTCGTCGCTCATGGTGGTCCTCTCCGCCGGGGAACGCGCCGTCGGCGCCGTACCACCCGACCGTAGGCAGGCGGCGAACGCCCCGCACGCCGTCAGAGCACCCGCTCGGGCCGGGCGAGGATCCCCGGCACGAGCCGCGCGCTCAGCGCCGCGGCCCCCCGCACGGCCAGGAACCCGACGGCGAAGACGGCGGCCGCGGTGATCACGGCGACCGGCTGCATGAACACAGCCATCCCCACCAGCGGCAGGAGCAGCAGCACCGCGCACAGCGCCGAGCCGCCGGCCACGATCCACAGCGCCGACATGACGGACCGTCGCGAGGCCTCGGCCATCACCGCCCTCGGCACGCCGAGCCGGTCGAGCGAGACGTGGACGGCCGCCCGGTCGAGCGTGGTCGCGGCCTGGTTGATGCCCACCGAGCACGCGACCATGAGGAAGGATCCCGCCACGGTGACCAGGACGCCGGTCGAGATGTCCTGCATGAGCCAGCGCTCGTCGCCGCTCAGCGAGCCGGTGTCCGTCACCCTCGCGAACGCGAGCCCCACGGCACCGAACACCCCGACGAAGCTCGTCATCGCCACGCCGCTGACCTGACGCCACGCGGCCTTGGGCTCCTCGAGGATCATGCGCGCGGCGAGGAGCGCCGGCACGGTGGCCGCCTTGCGGTGCGCCCGGCGGGCCCGCAGCCGGACGAACCACGGGCCGACGGCGTCGAGCGCGAGCAGGGCACCGCCGAACGCCACCACCAGGACCACGATGATCGCGATCACGCCACCCGCCGAGCCGAGCATCCCGAGCGACTGCGTCAGCAGGCTCCCGACCACGAGCACCACCAGCGCGACCACCACCCGCACCCAGTGCGCGCCACCAGCGCGCTGCCGGGTGCGCACCCCGAGCGGGGTCACGACGACGGCGCGCAGCCCGGCGACGGCGCTCGCGGCGGCGAGCAGCGTCACGCCGAGCACCACGAGCGGCAGCCAGAACCACGGCAGCCACACCTGCGACCCGAGCGCGGCACCGCGGAAGTGCAGCAGGCCGAGCAGCGGCGCGGTCGCCCCGTAGAGCACCGTCCCGAGCACGGCTCCGACGAACGCCGTCGCCGCCGCCTCGAGGACGGTCAGCGCCGTCACGGTGCCGGTGGTCGCGCCGAGCAGGCGAAGGGACGCCAGGCGCTCGTCCCGGCGCCGGGCGGCGAGCCTGGCCGCCGAGGCGCCGACCGTCGCGAGCGGCACGAGCAGCAGCACCAGCGCGATCACCGCGAGGAGCTGGTACGTGCCGCCGAGCTCGTCGTCCCACCGGAAGAACGCCTGCGCCCCGCCCACGACCAGCTCGACCAGGGTCGTGACGACCATGAACGACGCGACGGGAAGGGCGACCGTCAGCCGGTCGCCGTCGCGGCGGCGCGCGAACATAGGGGCGAGCCGCAGCGCCGTCGCCAGGCCGCTCATCGCGGGCCCCCGACGGACGCGCCGGCGTGCGCGGAGTCCGACACGACGTGCCCGTCACGCAGGACGACGGTCCGGGCGCACCGGGCGGCGACGTCAGCGTCGTGCGTCACGACGACGAGCGTGCGGCCCTGCCGGACGGCGTCGAGCAGGAGGTCGAGCACCTCCACGGACGTGGCGGAGTCGAGCGCCCCCGTGGGCTCGTCGGCGAAGAGCAGCCGCGCTCCACCCACCTGGGCCCGCGCGATCGCGACGCGTTGCGCCTGCCCGCCCGACAGCTCGCCGAGGCGGCGCTGCTCCATCCCGGCCAGGCCGAGGTGCGCGAGCCACCGGCCCGCCTCGGCCTCGGCCTGGGCGCGCGGCACCCCGGCGAGCATCCGGGCGACCGCCACGTTCTCGAGAGCCGTGAGCTCGTTGAGCAGCAGCCCCTGCTGGAACACGAACCCCAGCTCCTCGCGCCGCAGCCGGGCGCGCCCGTCGTCGTCGAGCGACTCCACCTGGACGGGCCCGGCGCCGGACGCGAACGTGACCGTCCCGCCCGTCGGGCGCAGGATGCCCGCGAGACAGTGCAGGAGGGTGGTCTTGCCCGAGCCGGACGCCCCCATGATCGCCACGGACTCGCCGGGCAGGATGTCGAGGTCGACGGCCTCCAGGGCGGGGGACGAGCCGCCGGGGTAGCGCATGGTCAGGGCCCGGGCGCGCAGGATCGGTGTCATACCTGCACGGTCGCAGGCGGCCCGGCGTCGGCGCGTCGGACCGAGAGCGGATCTCGCGACGCGGTCCGTCCGCCCCGGGTATGACGCGGCGTCCGCCTCAGCGCGCGACGTCGGCGGCCGTGCGCAGGTCGGCGACCAGCGAGCCGAACGCCTCGTCCCAGCCGGACCGGTCCCGCAGGCGCAGCAGCGCGGACGGGTGCGTCGTCACGACGACGGCGCCCGCCTCCCGCGCGGCGCCGGCATCGCCGGGCGGGTCGAGGACCTGGCCGCGCACCTCCCCGATCCGCACGGCGCGCCCCAGGACGGCGCGGGCGGCCGTCGAGCCCATCGCGACGACGACCCGCGGCCTCACTGCGGCGAGCTCGGCCTCGAGCCAGGGGACGCACGCGCGGACGTGCGCGACGTCGGGCGACTTGTGCAGGCGACGCTTGCCGCGCTCGGTGAAGCGGAAGTGCTTGACGGCGTTGGTCACGTAGACGCGGTCCGGGTCGATCCCGGCGGCCTCGAGCGCGTCGGCGAGCACGCGCCCGGCCGGGCCGACGAACGGCTCGCCCTCGCGGTCCTCGCGGTCGCCCGGCTGCTCGCCGACGAGGACGACGCCGGCGTCGTCGGGGCCCGAGGAGAACACGACCTGGGTGGCCGGCGCCCACAGCTCGCAGCCGCGGCAGCCGTGCGCGGCCTCCGCCAGGGCGTCGACGTCGGCCCCCTCGGGCACCCACTCCTGGGCGCCGGGCCGGTCGGGCGTGGGACGGGCTGGCACGGGCGGTCACCTCCTGCGGCCAGGATCGCCCGCGCCGCGGGTGCTCGCCGCGCGAGGCGAGCACCCGCCGTCGGCGGGGAGCCGGGGGACCGGCCGGTAGGCTCGGCCGCATGGGTTGGACCTTCGGACGCCGCAGGCCCGTGACGTACCTTCTCGGGGAGCCGGTCGACCCGTACCCGGCGCAGACGCCGGAGGCACGGCGGGGCCGGGTGCTGCGGATCACCGAGATGGGCGAGCCCGTGCTCCACACGCCCGCGCGCACGGTCACGGAGTTCTCGACGCCGGAGCTCGCCCGGCTCGTGGACGACATGTTCGCCACGATGGAGGTCGCCGAGGGTGTGGGCCTCGCCGCACCGCAGGTCGGCGTGGACCTCCGCGTGTTCGTCTACGACCTGACGGACGAGCACGGGGACCGGCACGTGGGGCACGTCGTCAACCCCGAGCTCGAGGTCGACGCCGACGCGCCGCCCGAGACCGAGGACGAGGGCTGCCTGTCCCTCCCGGGCGCCTACGAGCCCCTCGAGCGGCCCGGCGCCGTCACGGTCCGCGGCGTCGACCAGCACGGCGGTCCCGTCCAGCTCACCGCCACGGGCTACCTCGCCCGCTGCTACATCCACGAGGCGCAGCACCTCGACGGGACGCTCTTCTGGGACCACCTTTCGCCCGAGCTGCAGGCCGACGCGCTGCGGCAGCGCGACGAGGAGCGCCCCCACGTCCTGGCCGGGCGACGGGAGATCGCGATCGAGCTCGAGAAGACCCCGGCCGAGTACCCCGAGGCGCCGGCCGGCGGTCGCTGACGCACGGCTCCGCCCCGGCCGGTGAGGGCAACAACCGTCAGAGCGTGCGGACCCAGTCGGCGACCGCGGCCGCGACGTCGAGGTCACGGCCCTTGAGGTCGTGCGCGCCCGGCAGCGTCACGTGCGTGACCGGGCCGGGGATCGCCGTCGCGTGACCGGCCAGCTCGTCCGGGGTCCCGAACGGGTCGCGGTCGCCCGAGACGAGCAGGACCGGTACCCGGAGCCGGTCGAAGTGCTCGACGCGGAGCCGCTCCGGCTTGCCGGGCGGGTGCAGCGGGTAGCTCAGCAGCACGAGGCCCGCCGCGGGCAGTCCCTCGGCCACCGCCATCGAGCACATGCGGCCGCCGTACGAGCGTCCGCCGAGCAGCAGCCTTCCGGTGGCGACGCCGAGCACCCCGGCGAACCGTTCGGCCTCGGCCCGCACGTGCGCGACGGCGACGGGCGGGCGGTCGGGCATCCGCCTGCCCGCGATCCGGTACGGGAAGTCGACGCGCTCGACGGGGACGGGCGGGTCGAGCGCAGCGAGCGCCTGGTCGACGGCGACGAGAGCACGGTGGTCCCGGGTCGCCCCCGCGCCGGGGGTGAGCAGCAGGCCGGCCGGACGCGTGGTCGTCATGGCCACAGTCTGCCCCGAGGCGGGTGACGGTAGCGTGCCCGGGTATGGGACTCCCGGAGCCGGACCGCACCGTCCGCGGCGAGGACTGGTACGGCCGCGACCTGTCGGGCGAGGTGCTCGAGCGGGTCGAGCTCGTCGACGTCGACCTGACCGAGGCGCTCGCCACGGGCGCGACGTTCACGCAGTGCACGTTCCGCGGTGTGCGGTTCAACGCCTCGGTCTGGACGGAGTGCGCCTTCACGAGCTGCCGGTTCCAGCGGTGCAACCTCTTCGACGCCGCGTTCGAGCGGTGCAAGC
>JAPSLQ010000202.1 GCA_031180595.1 Isoptericola sp.
GAGGAGCGCAGCAGCGCCGCGTCGAGGCAGTGCCGGGCCGTGCGGATCGCGTGCGCGACCTCCCGCTCGCGTGCGTCGACGAGCGAGGTGGGCCGGGCGAGCACCGGGCGCGAGCGCATCGCGTCGAGCCCGTGCTGCTCGCGGTCGAGCAGGCCACGGACGGCGCCGCGCATGCGCCGGCGCGCGTGCTCGACGCGCAGCCGCTCCTCGGCGACGTCCGGCACGATGCGCTTGGCGGCGTCGGTCGGCGTCGACGCGCGGTGGTCGGCGACGAGGTCGAGCAGCGGGGCGTCGGTCTCGTGGCCGATCGCGCTCACGAGCGGCGTCGTGCAGGCCGCGACGGCACGCACGAGCGCCTCGTTGCTGAACGGCAGGAGGTCCTCGACGGACCCGCCGCCGCGGGCGACGACGATGACGTCGACGTCGGGACGCGCGTCGAGCTCGGCGACGGCCTCGGACACCTCGCGCACGGCGTTGACACCCTGGACCGCGACCTCGCGCACCTCGAAGCGCACCTGCGGCCAGCGAGCGCGCGCGTTGACGATCACGTCGTGCTCGGCCTTGGACTCGCGCCCGCAGACGAGCCCGACGACGGACGGCAGGAACGGGAGCGGGCGCTTGCGCTCGGTGTCGAACAGGCCCTCGGCCGCGAGCACGCGCCGGAGCTGGTCGATGCGGGCGAGCAGCTCGCCGACCCCGACCGCGCGGATCTGGTTCGCCTGGAGCTGGAGCGTGCCGCGCTTGGTCCAGAACGTCGGCTTGGCGTGCACGACGACGTGGTCGCCCTCGGCGGGCGGGTTGGGCAGGAACTGCAGGATGCGGCTGTACACGGTGATGGGCAGCGACATGTCGAGGTCGGTGTCGCGCAGCGTCAGGTACTGCATGCCCGAGCCGGGGCGGTTGTTGAACTGGACGACCTGGCCTTCCACCCACACCGGCGGCATCCGGTCGACGTAGCCGCGGATCTTCTCCGCGAGCACGCGCACCGGCCACGGCCGCTGGGGCGTCGTGTCGAGCGCGCGCTCCGGCAGCGGGAGGGGAGGTGTCTCGTCCGTCACGCGCTCCAGCATGCCCCACGATCCCGACACATCCGCCGACCCGGCCGTCCACACCGGAGACCTACACTGGCCGGGTGACTGCGACTGCCACGACCCCCCTCCGCACGACGACGGCGCCCGCCGCCAAGCGCGTGCTCCTTGCCGCGCCGCGCGGATACTGCGCGGGCGTCGACCGTGCGGTCGTCGCGGTCGAGAAGGCCCTGGAGACGTACGGCGCGCCGGTCTACGTGCGCAAGGAGATCGTCCACAACAAGCACGTCGTCGAGACCCTGCGCGAGCGCGGCGCCGTGTTCGTCGAGGAGACCGACGAGGTGCCCGAGGGCGCGCGCCTGGTGTTCTCGGCGCACGGCGTGTCGCCTGCCGTCCGGGCGTCCGCCGCCGCGCGCAACCTCGACACGATCGACGCGACGTGCCCGCTGGTGACCAAGGTCCACAAGGAGGCCGTGCGGTTCGCCAAGGACGACTACGACATCCTCCTCATCGGCCACGACGGCCACGAGGAGGTCGAGGGCACGGCGGGCGAGGCGCCCGACCACGTCCAGGTCGTCAACTCGCCCGACGAGGTCGACAAGGTCACGGTCCGGGACCCGCACAAGGTCGTGTGGATCTCCCAGACCACGCTCTCGGTCGACGAGACCATGGAGACGGTCCGGCGCCTGCGCGAGAAGTTCCCCGAGATGCAGGACCCGCCGAGCGACGACATCTGCTACGCCACGCAGAACCGCCAGGTCGCGGTCAAGAAGCTCGCGCCCGAGTGCGACCTGGTGATCGTGGTCGGTTCGGCCAACTCGTCCAACTCTGTGCGGCTCGTCGAGGTCGCCCTCCAGGCCGGCGCCCGCTCCTCGTACCGCGTCGACCGTGCCGCGGAGATCGACGAGGCGTGGCTCGACGGCGTGGCCACCGTCGGCGTCACGTCGGGTGCCTCGGTGCCCGAGATCCTCGTGGAGGACGTCATCCGATACCTGACGGAGCGCGGCTTCGGCGACGTGGAGGAGGTCCGCACCGCCACGGAGGACCTCATGTTCTCTCTGCCGCGCGAGCTGCGCGCCGACCTCAAGGCGGCCGGTGAGAACGACGCGCGCCCACGGCACCGCCGCGCGCTGCCGGTCACGCCGGTCTGACCCAGCGGGCCGGCCGCGAGCCGGTCGCTCCGCGCTGATCAGCCGGCGGCCGGCTCGGCGTCGTCCGCCGCGGCCTGGCGTGCCGCCTTCTCGAGAGCCTGCCGGTCCGCGGTGACGAGCGCCTCGACCGAGGTGCGCTCGCTGACGCTCAGGGTCTCCACGACCGAGCCGATCGCGACGACGCCGCCCTCCTCGGCCGCGAGGAGCTCCGACTTCGTGATGGGCCGGGGCACCTCCTCGAGCCCGCGCACCTCGTCGATGCGGTCCTTCTCGTCCACGACGTGCAGCTCGACCATCCGGCGGGCCGACGTCAGGACGTTGCGCTCGAGCGAGCCGATCATCGAGTTGTAGGCCTTGGTCGACGCCTCGAGCGAGCGGCCCATCTTGGTGATGTGGCTCGTCATCGTGACGAGGCGCGAGTGCAGCTCGCGGCCGACCTTGAGCACCTCCTGCGCGTTCTCGGCCAGCGCCTCCTGGCGCCAGGCGAACGCGATCGTCCGGAGCAGCCCGAGCATGATCGCCGGGCTCGCGAGGATGACGTTCTTGCGGGCCGCGTACTCCATGAGGTCCGGCTGGCGCTCCATCGCCGCCGACAGGAACGCCTCGGCCGGGACGAACATCACCACGAACTCCGGAGCGTGGTCGAACTGGTCCCAGTACTTCTTGGACGCGAGGTCGTCCACGTGCTTGCGCACGTGCCGCACGTGCGCGTCGAGCCGCTCCTCGCGCACCCGCGGGTCGTCCGCCTGCTGCGCCTCGAGGTAGCCCAGGAACGCGACCTTCGCGTCGACGACCACGCGCTTGCCGCCCGCGAGGTTGACGACCATGTCGGGGCGCAGCTGGTCGCCGTCGGAGCTGGTGACGCTCACCTGCGTGTCGAAGTCGACGCGCTCGAGCATGCCCACGGCCTCGACGACCCGCTTGAGCTGCAGCTCGCCCCACGCGCCGCGGGTCTGCGACGAGCGCAGGGCGGTGATGAGGTCGCTCGTGCCCTGCCGCAGCTCGGCGTTGACCGAGGCCAGCTGGCGCAGGTGCTCGGTGAGCGTCGAGGTGCCCTCGGCCCGCGCCTTCTCGGCCGCGGTGACCTCCTCACGGACCTTCTCGAGGCTCTTGCTCAGCGGCTCGACCAGCGCGCGGAACGCCTGCTCGCGCTGCGCGAGCACCTCGTCGTTCTTCACCGTGCTGGACCGCAGCCGCTGCTCGGCCAGCTCGAGGAACTGCTTGCTGCTCGACTGCAGAACCTCGCCCGCGAGCGCCTGGAACCGGTGCGCCGTGGCCTCCTGGTCGCCCTTGGCCTCGGCCACCTGGCGAGCCGCCTCGGCACGGACCTCGGCGAGCCGGCGCTCGGCGTCGTCACGTGCGACGTCGAGCTGCTCGCGCAGGCCCGCCGTCTCCCGACGCGCGGACTCGACCTCGGCGTGCAGCCGCACGAGCTCCATCTCCTCCGACCGGTGCGCGCGGCCGGCGCGGTTCGCGTGCGCGAGCCACCCGACGAGGGCGCCCACCAGGAGGGTTGCGAGGCTGAGCAGCAGCGCGGTCGACGTCGTCATGCGCCACAGGCTGCCACGCGGCACCGACACCGCCCGACCGACACCCCGCCGCCCGGCTAGCGTGGGGGCCGTGACCGACCCCTTCGCAGCCCCGCCGCCCGACCCGCCCGCCCCGTCCGGCGCACCCGCCCCCTCACGTTCCCACGGTGCGTCCCGGTCGCCGGCCCCGAGCGTGGCGCTCAGCCTGCGCGGGCTGTGGAAGCGCTTCGGCGAGAAGGTCGCCGTCGGCGGCGTGGACCTCGACGTGCCCGCCGGCTCGTTCTTCGGTCTCGTCGGCCCGAACGGGGCCGGCAAGACGACGCTGCTGTCGATGGCAACGGGCCTGCTGCGGCCGGACGGCGGCTCCGCGCACGTCCTGGGCACCGACCTGTGGGCCCACCCCGACGACGCCCGGCGGCGCCTCGGCGTCCTGCCCGACGGCGTGCGCCTCTTCGACCGGCTGACCGGCGCGCAGCTGCTCACCTACGCGGGGCTGCTGCGCGGCCTCGACCGTGCCACGGTCGCCGAGCGCACCGAGGACCTGCTGCAGGCCATGGACCTCGCCGGGGACCGGGACACGTTCGTCGTCGACTACTCCGCGGGCATGACCAAGAAGATCGCGCTGGCGTCCGCGATGATCCACGCGCCGCGCGTGCTCGTGCTCGACGAGCCGTTCGAGGCCGTCGACCCGGTCAGCGCCGCGAACATCCGCGACATCCTGCACGCCTACGTGGCGGACGGCGGCACCGTCGTGGTGTCGAGCCACGTCATGGACCTGGTGCAGCGGATGTGCTCGCACGTGGCGATCATCGCGGGCGGGCGCCTGCTCGCGGCGGGCACCACGGACGAGGTGCGGGCCGGGGAGTCGCTCGAGGACCGGTTCGTCGGCCTCGTCGGCGGCCGCAAGGAGTCGGAGGGACTGGCGTGGTTGCGCAGCTCGTCCGCCTCAA
>JAPSLQ010000203.1 GCA_031180595.1 Isoptericola sp.
GAGCTCGTCAACGGCGCGGCCGACCGGGCCGAGTCCCGCTGAGCCCCACCACCCCCGACCGAAGGAGCCCCGTGTCCCGCACCGCCGTCCCCGAGCAGCCCGTCGGATCCCTGGGCGACGCGTGGCGACGGTGCGTGGGCACGGGGCGCCTCGCCCTCGCGCTGCGCCAGGACTACCAGGAGTCCCTGGCCCTGGCGCAGCGCGAGATCGGGTTCCGCCACATCCGCGGCCACGGCCTGCTGACCGACGACGTCGGGATCCACCGTCCGTACGACGTCGCCGGCCACGCCGGCACCCGGTACGCGACGACGTACCTCGACCAGGTCGTCGACGCGTACCTGTCGCTCGGCATCAAGCCGTTCGTCGAGCTCGGCTTCATGCCCCGCGCGCTCGCCTCGGGCGAGAAGACGGTCTTCTGGTGGCAGGGCAACGTGACGCCGCCGGCCGACCACCGCGAGTGGGCCGCCCTGGTGCGTGCCGTCGTCGGGCACCTCGTGGACCGGTACGGGCTCGAGGAGGTGCGCACCTGGCCGATCGAGGTGTGGAACGAGCCCAACCTCCCGGAGTTCTGGTCGGGCACCCAGGAGGACTACTTCCGCCTCTACGAGACGACGGCGCTCGCGGTCAAGGAGGTCGACGCGTCGCTCCAGGTGGGCGGCCCGGGACTCGCACCCGGTGACCACGGCTGGTGGGCACCGTTCGCCGAGCGCGTCGCAGCGCGCGACCTGCCGGCCGACTTCGTCTCCTTCCACGCCTACACCACGGGTCCGGCGCAGCACGTCCCGTTCGGGGTCTACCAGACGCTGCGCCGGCCCGAGTCGCTGCTCGAGCAGTTCGCGGCGCCGGCCAAGGAGCTCGCCGGCACGGCGCTCGCCGGCCTGCCGCTGCACGTGACCGAGTTCAGCTCCAGCTACCGGCCCGACAACCCCGTCCACGACACCGCCTACCAGGCCGCCTACCTCGCGCCCGTGCTCGCCTCGGGCGGCGAGCTCGTGGACTCCTTCTCCTACTGGACGTTCAGCGACGTCTTCGAGGAGCAGGGGGTCCCGACGTCGATCTTCCACGGCGGGTTCGGGATGCTCACCCACCGGCAGGTGAGGAAGCCGGTCTACCACCTCTACGCGTTCATGGCCCGCATGGGCGACGCCGTCCTCGCCCGCGGCGCGGACCACCTCGTCACGCGCGACGAGGCGAC
Source organism: Isoptericola sp. (assembly GCA_031180595.1). GTDB lineage: Bacteria > Actinomycetota > Actinomycetes > Actinomycetales > Cellulomonadaceae > Isoptericola. The sequence goes on from JAPSLQ010000203.1 coordinate 1,196, forward strand.
CGGGCGCGTCACGGTCCTGGCGTGGCAGCCCGTGGGCGGCACCGACGACCCCGTCGAGCCGGAACGGCACCAGGTCGCGCTCAGCGTGCCGCTCGGGTCGCCGACGGGCGGCGTGCCGGCGTCCGCCGTGCCGACGTCGGGCACCGCGTACGTGCACCGCAGCCGCGTCAACGAGCACGACGGCAACGCGTGGTCCGCGTGGCGCCAGATGGGGCGGCCGGCCTCGCCGCGCCCGCGCCAGCTCGACGCGCTGCACGAGGCGTCGGCGCCGGCACGCTCGCACGAGACGCTCCCGGTCGTGCGCGGACGCGTCGAGCTCGACCTGACGCTCGCGCGGCACGAGGTCACTCTGCTGGAGATCGACCCGGTCGTGGACGAGACGCCGGACTGGCTCGACGACGGCCGCATCCTCGGGCGGGGGCCCTACGGTGGGTGACGTGGGCACCATCCGACGCGAGCTGGGCGAGGGCGTGCTCGGCCGCGCGACCGCGTACGTCTACTGGCACCTCGTCGTCGGGGTGCTGCTGTGCGCGGCGTCGCTGCCGGGCGTCGTGCTGCTGCTCCTGCTCGAGCGTTCCGCGGGCAACGCGGCGCTCGCCCCGCTGTGCCTCGTCCCGTACGGCCCGGCGCTGTCGGCCGCGCTCTACGCCCTGCGCGACCGGACCAGGGCCGATGCGCTCACCCCCGCCCGTGCCTACCTGCGCGGCTACGGGCTCAACGCCGGGGACGTGCTGCGCACGTGGGCGCCGGCCATGCTCGCGCTCGCCGTGATCGTGGCGGGCCTGGTCAACCTCGACGCCGCGGGAGTCCCCGCGGGCTACGCGGGCGCGCTGCTCGTCGTCGCAGCGCTCGTCCTGCTGTGGGCGGTCGAGGCCCTCACGATCGCGTCGTTCTTCAGCTTCCGGACGCGCGACGTGGCCCGGCTCGCCGCGCACTACCTGCTCAGGACCCCGCGCGTGACGCTCGGCCTCGTGGCGCTGGTGATCGTGGCCGTCGGCGTCGTGTGGTGGACGACGGAGGCCGTGCTGTGGCTCTTCGCCGTCGTGTGGGTGGCGTTCTGGTACACCACCGCGCGGCCGATGCTCGACGACGTGACCGCGCGCTTCACCGCACCCACCGTCTGACCCGACACCCGACCCCTCGGAGGAGCCGTGCCCACGCCTGCCCGCCTGCCCGCGACGACCAGGATCGCCTACGGCGGCGACTACAACCCCGAGCAGTGGCCGCGCCACGTGTGGGAGGAGGACTACGCGGCGTTCGGCCTCGCGTCCGTCGACACCGTCACGCTCGGCGTGTTCGCATGGTCGTACCTGCAGCCCGACGAGGACACCTACGACTTCACGCGGCTCGACGCGATCGTGGAGCGGGCCGTGGCCGGGGGCCGCCAGATCGTCCTCGCCACGGCGACCGGCGCGCTGCCGCCGTGGCTCGCGCACCGGCACCCCGAGGTCAACCGGACCGACTTCGAGGGCCGCCGCCACGTCTACGGGCAGCGGCACAACGCCTGCCCGAGCTCGCCGGTGTTCCGGCGCCTGTCCGCGGCGCTCGCGGACCGGATCGCCGAGCGGTACGCGGGCACGCCGGGGCTCGTGGCGTGGCACGTCGGCAACGAGTACGGCGGTGCCTGCTACTGCGAGAACTGCGCCGCGGGGTTCCGCGACTGGCTGCGCGAGCGGTACGGCACGATCGAGCGGCTGAACGACGCGTGGAACGCGACCTTCTGGTCGCACCTGTTCTCGGACTGGGAGCAGGTCGTGGTGCCCAACGCGCTGAGCGAGCACTGGCGCGGTCCGGACCACACGGCGTTCCAGGGCATCACGCTCGACTACCTGCGGTTCATGTCCGAGGCGATGCGCCAGAACTTCCGCGACGAGAAGGCGGCCATCCGGCGGCACGACGCCGAGACTCCCGTCACGACGAACTTCATGGGCGCGCCGTTCCGCGGCATCGACTACCACCGCTGGGCCGACGACCTCGACTTCGCGAGCTGGGACAACTACCCGCCCGGCCCGCGCGAGCACGCCCGCATGGCGCTGGTCCACGACCAGATGCGCGGGCTCAAGGGCGGCGCCCCGTTCTGGCTCATGGAGCAGACGCCGTCGATCACCGCCTCGCGCGACGTCAACCCGGTCAAGCGCCCGGGCGTCCTGCGGCTGTGGTCGTGGCAGGCGGTGGCGCACGGCGCCGACGCCGTCCTGTACTTCCAGATGCGGCAGTCCAAGGGGGCGTGCGAGAAGTACCACGGCGCGGTGCTCGACCACGCCGGGCGGACCGACACGCGTGCGTTCCGCGAGGTCGCGGCGCTCGGCGGCGAGCTGGAGGCGCTCGGCGACGCCGTGCTCGGCGCCCGGACGCCCGCACGCGTGGCCCTCGTCTTCGACTGGGACTCCTGGTGGGCGGCCGAGATCACCGACGGGCTGAACCGGCACGTGAAGTACCCGGCCGTGGTGCTCGCGTACTACCGCGCGCTCTGGGACGCGGGCGCACAGGTCGACGTCGTCCCGTGCACCGCGTCGTTCGACGCCTACGACGTCGTCGTGGCGCCGCTCCTGCACATGGTCAAGGGCGACACCGCGTCGCGGCTGCACGACGTCGTGGCCCGCGGCGGGTCCGTGCTCGGCACGTTCTGGTCCGGCCGGGTCGACGAGGACGACAACGCGTTCCTCACCGACGTGCCCGGGCCCCTGGCCGGGCTCTTCGGCCTGCGGGTCGAGGAGACGGACTCGGCCGCACCCGGCGTGACCAACCCGGTGACGCTCAAGGGCGACGGCGGCGAGCTGGTCTCGGACGCGTCGCTCGTGTTCGAGCTCGTCGTGCCGGAGGGGGCCGACGTCGTCGGGACGTACGGCGCCGACTTCTACGCCGGGACGCCCGCGGTCACCCGCATGCGGCACGGCGCGGGGGACGTACCGGGTGGTCGGGCGGAGGAGGCGCCGGGCGGTCGGGCGGGAGAGGCATGGTACGTCGCCACCGGGCTCGACGACGCGGGCGTGCGCTGGGTCGTGCGGCGCGTGCTCGACCGTCACGGTCTCGTGGGCCCGTACGCCGACGCGGCCGACGTCGAGCTCGCCGTGCGCGAGCGCGACGGCGAGCGCACGTCGTTCGTGCTGCACCACGGCCTCGAGCCGGTCGACGTCGCGGCGCACGCGTCCGGCGTCGACCTCCTCACCGGCCGGCGCGTCACCCAGGGCGAGACGCTGCACCTCGAGCCGACCGACGTCGTCGTGCTCCGCGAGGACTGACCGTGTGAGCGGAGTTCTGGCCCGGTTCCGAGGTCGGAACCGGGCCAGAACTCCGCTCACAACTCTTCGATGCTCGATACCTCAGGCCATGCGGCGGAACGCCGTCGTCGTCTTCGCGTACCAGTCGGGCTGGTGCGTGGTCGGCCGGGCCTGGCCTAACCTTGCGACATGACGGAGACGCCGAGGGGTGCGGAGTTCTGGCGGTTGCTCGGCGAGC
>JAPSLQ010000204.1 GCA_031180595.1 Isoptericola sp.
GGCGTCGTGCGCGGCATGGAGGCCGAGGCGCGTCAGCACGGGATGCGCGTCGTGCTGCGCGGGTCCTCGTACGACGCGACGGACGAGCGGCCCGTGCTGCGCCGGCTCGCCGAGACCGAGGGAGTCCGGGGCATCATCCTGGCGCCCCGCACCGACGGGCCCCACGCCCAGGACGTCGCCCAGTGGCTGGCGACCTCGGGCCTGCCCTCCGTGCTCGTCGAGCGGGAGGCGGCGCTCGCGCCGCACCGCGAGGCGCTCGAGTCGGTCGTGTCCGACCACGCGCTCGGCGCCCTCATGGCCGTGCACCACCTCGCCGACCTGGGGCACCGCCGCGTGGGCCTGGTGCTCTCCCGGGAGTCGCCGACGTCACGCAAGATCGCCGCGGGCTGGCGCGCGGCGTGCGCCGAGCTCGGGCTGTCGACGGACGAGCACTTCGAGCGGCTCGCGCCGGACCGCCGCACCCCGGAGTTCCCGGGCGTGGTCGAGGAGGTCGTCGAGACCGCCGTCCGCTCGGGCACGACCGCGCTGCTCGTGCACTCCGACCCCGAGGCGTCCGCCGTCGTGCAGGAGGCCATGGACCGCGGGCTCTCGGTGCCGGGCGACCTGTCCGTCGTGTCCTACGACGACGAGGTCGCGGGGCTCTTCAGCCCCGCGATGACCGCGGTGCGGCCGCCCCGCGCGGCCGTAGGGCACGCCGCCGTCGACCTGCTGGTCAAGCGGCTCGCCGACCCGGAGCGGCCGGTGCACCGGATGGCGATCAGCCCGCGGCTCGTGGTCCGCGAGTCGACCGGTCCCGTCCGCGCGACGAGGTCGTGATGGTCTGACGGCTACGGGTGAGGTGGCGCTCGCTCGAATGAGTCGGTCGCTGCGCTCCCTCGGCTCTCGCGCGCACCACCTCACCCGTGGCCGTCATGTGTGGCTCAGCTCGTCGCGACGGCGAACCAGCTCAGCACCGGCGCCTCGGTGCCGCCGTCGCTCGCGACGCGGAACGTCACGACCGTCTCCTCGGTCAGCGTGAACTCACCCGACAGGATCGCGGACCGCCCGCTGCTGCCGTTGGGGAAGGCCACCGAGCCGAGGCGCTCGGTACGCGCCTGGCCGTCCGACGTCGTCCACGAGACCGACGTGGCCATGTTCCGGGACCGGCCGTTGCCGACGTTCCACCACTCGGTGTGGGCCGACGACAGCTCGTACGTCCCGGCCGGCAGCGTGAGCCGGTACTCGAGGGGCTGCGACGTCCCGGACGTGTAGTGGCCCGTCTCGCGGGTCTTGTCGTACGGGTTGGTCCCGAGCGGCCCCTTGGCCGAGTACGGCGCGACGCGACCCCAGCCGGCCCCCGCGGACCACAGGGCGTCGGGGACGTCGTTGCGCAGCACGCCGCCGTCGGCCTCGACGAACGCCCGGATCGCGGGGTACGCGGCGCCACCGCCGACCGCGGGCGCGTTGGCGTCGACGAAGTACACGACGTCGTCGGGGACGACCTCGACGATCGTCGAGACGCGCAGCGACGGGTCGGCCCGGAAGGTGCCGTCGACCCGGACCATCGCGTACGGCTCGTCGAACGCGCCCTCGGGCACGAACCAGTCGACCTCGGCGTCGATCGTCGAGCCGGCCTCCGACGTCGCCGCGACCGTCGCCGGGAGGGCGGGTGCCTGCCCGACGGCCGTCGCCACCCGGGCGACCTCCTCGGTGACCGCGACCGGCCGGTCCTCGGGTGCGACCTTGCGGACCTTCGCCCCGCCCGAGAGGACGTCGACGCCGTCGAGCGTGAACGTGCCGGACACGACGCGCACCGTGACGGTGTGCGCCTTCTGCTGCAGGCCGCGCAGCCAGTAGGACGTCTCGCGGGTGCCGGCCGAGCCGACCCGCTCCGTGCGCGGTGCCCGGCCGTCGATCGAGACCTCGAGCGTCGCAGCGCCGGTGGCCCCGAACAGGTTGAGCCCCGTCCCGGTGAAGTCGAGGCGGACGGACTGCCCCGCGGTGAGCACGTGCTGCGTGCGGTTGAAGTGGGCGAAGCCCGCCTGCACGAAGCGCGCGCCGTCGGGGTAGGTCACCCGGGCGTCGGAGTCGTCGATCTTCTCGGACTTCCACGCCTGGCCCTCGATCGGCGTGACGGCCAGATCGTCGTACCAGGTGTTGTAGAACCCGCTCACGAGCGAGACCCGGCCGGCGAGCACCGGGTTGGCCGCGGGGTCGACCCACTGGACCAGCCGCTCGTCGTCGAGCCGCGCGGTGATGACGTTCTCCCGCGCCTCGACCGACAGCGTGTGCCACGCGCCGGCGTCGAACCCGTCGAGCGTGCCCGACGCGACGACCGAGTCGAGCTTGCGCAGCTCCCACGTGCCGTCGTCGTGCACCCGTACGGCGTACGTGGCCTGGTCGCCGCCGCGCGCGACCACCTGCCGCACGCCGAGGCCGGCGAAGTTGGGCAGGCTCGCGTCGCGCACCACGGTGTCGAGGCGGAAGTCGACGGTCGCCGTGTAGTCGGCCCACCGGTGGTCGCCGAGCACGGTCGACGGCGAGGCGGTCTGCAGGACGTCCTGGCGGCCGTTGCCCCAGACGTTCCACGTGAAGCCGCGGTTCTCGGCGTGGATCTGCTGCTGGACGACGTTGCCGCGCCTGCGGTCACCACTCGCGACGACCTCGAACGCGCCGTCCTGGTCCGCGGTGTACCGCGGGGCGCCGCCACGGCGCTCGACGTACGTCATCTCCTCGCCGCCGACGACCTCGGTCGGGTAGTCGTCGTACTCGAAGTTGTCGCGGTAGGGCAGCCCGAGGATCTCGTCCTCGGCGTCGGGCGCGTAGTCGCCCGGCGTGTACTCCTGCGTGGTGCCGTGCACGCCGTGCTGCAGGGTCGAGAGGGTCAGGATCGAGTACGGCTCCACCTTGACGCGGTACACGTCGTGCTCGGTGCCACCGATCGTCTCGGTGCGCACCGGCGCGTAGTACCCGACGTTCTGGAAGTAGTCCGCGTCGTACGCCTCGCCGGCCTCAGGGCCCGTGGTCTCCCACGCGTAGAGCGGGCGCCCGGACTCACCGAGGTCCGCGACCTTGACCTCGAAGTACCGCGCCTTGTTCGTGTTGTTCGCGTGCACCTGCGTGAGCTCGGGCTCGCCGTCGGCGCTCGCGGGGGTGCGCAGGGTCATGACCGTGCGGGTCGAGGTGTCGACGTTGGTGCCGCCGTCACCCTTGGTCCCGTCGCCGCCCGTGGCGCCCTCGATGTACTCCCACCCGTGCTCGGCGAACTGGTGGAAGTGGCGCACGGTGACGATCCCGACGTCGCCCTCCCAGTAGCCGGACCACGGGTCCGACGCGCGGATGAGGTGCTTGGGCGAGTACTGCGCGCCCTCGTACATCGCGCTGACGGCGGGCTGGAAGAGGAAGGTCGTCAGGTGCGCGGGGTGGTCGCCCGCGCCGCTCCAGCGGTACGCGTTGATGAAGCGGTCGGCGATGTCGACGGCGCCGACCGTGCCGCCGATGCCCCCGCGCTCGGGGTCCGCGGCGACGCGGTACTGCGGGTCGATCATCGGGGCCACACCCTCGGAGTACAGGAGCGGCATCCCGAACTCCTTGTTGAGCCGCGTGACGTTGGGCCCGCCGACGATGTCGTAGTGGAAGCCCAGCGCGTCGACCTGCTCGAGCGCCTCGGGGTTCGCCAGGATCCGGCCCGCGATGTTGTCGCCCTCGCGGTAGGAGTCGAGCGCGACGATCTTGATCTTCGAGTAGTCGTAGCGCGCGTCGTCGGCCGTGGCGTCGCGCTCGAGCCACTTGGCGGCCTGGACGGTCCAGCGCAGCTCTGCGTCCTGGTACGTCGAGCCGCGCACCTCGTTCTGCGACGGGCTCAGCCAGTCGAACTCGACGCCGTACGTGTCGTACGCGGCGTCGATCGTCTCCTTGTACCACTGGTAGCGCTTGGTCCAGTCGTTGCCCGTCCACGACGGCTCGGCCCAGCGCAGCGCCTCGACCTCGACGTCCGGGTTGATCGACTGCGCGTCGGCGATGAAGTGGAAGCCCGCGCCGCGCAGCACGTTGGCGGGCTCGTCGGCGCTCCGCTTGGTCGCCGGCTCCGCCCCCGACGACGTGTTGCTGTCCGCGCCGAGCTCGACCTTGATGTGCTTGAGCCCGGCGCCCTCGTCCGGGTCGAACAGCATGCGCATGATCGCCCAGTAGGCGTCGGGGTTCTCCTCCTTGTAGTCGAGGAGCAGGTTGCCGGTGTTGTTGCACGACACCGAGCCGAAGCCGCCGAACACGTTGTACGGCGTGCCGTCCGCGCGGCGCTCGACGTCGTCGCCGTCCACGACCAGCTCGCGCCAGTCGATCGACGGGTCGTCGAGGCGCAGCTCGGGCAGCTCGTCGGACGCCGTTGCCGTGGCGGTGGCGGCGGCCCCGGCCGGCACCGGCCCGGCCGCGATCGCCGTCGGGGCGACCATGCCTGCTGCCGCGAGCGACAGCGCGGCCGCCGCCGACGCGGTGAGTCTCACGCGCCGTGACGCAGGGAGAGTTCTCATGGTGGTTCCTGTCGTCGTTGACCATCAAGGACGCGGGCGACGTGATCGTCGATGATCGTTTCTGCCTCGTCGGTTACGACGATGTCGCCGCGCGCGTCCGAACGTACGGATCAGGCGGCGCAGCGTCAACG
>JAPSLQ010000205.1 GCA_031180595.1 Isoptericola sp.
CCCGCGGCGAGCGCGAGGAACGGCAGGACGATCGAGAGGATCGTGAAGACCACGAGCGTGCGTACCGGACGCGACCGCTGCGTGCTTGAGTTGGCCAACTTCTGTCTCTTCCCGTGTGCGCGTCACCGTCAGGCCACGCGTGATGGCGCCGGCCGGGCGGACCCGGCCGGCGCGGAGGTCACTTGCGGTCGGTCTCGTCGTCGTCCCGACGCTTCTGCTCCAGGTACTCCCGCTGCGCGGTGTCCAGGCCGGAGATGTCGTCGGGGACGTCGACGGAACCGTCCGCGGGGGTGATGCTACCGGTCTCACGGGGCTGCTCTGTGACGTCCGTCTCCTCGGTGGCGACCGGGGCGTCCATGCGCTTGGCGACCGCGGCCCGCAGCCAGCGGGTCTGGACGCCCGGCGTCGACTCGATCGTCACGGTGTCGGCCGCCTCGTCGATCGCGACGACGGTGCCGACCATGCCGGACCCCGTCATGACCTCCTGGCCCGGGGCGAGCGCGGCCCGGAAGGCCTGCTGCTCCTTCTGCTGCTTCCGTGTCCGCGAGCTCATGAAGAACATGAGTGCGATGAGCACGCCGAAGAGGATGATGAGTTCCACGAGTCGTCCTTGTCTGTCGCTGCCCGTCTCACGGGCGTCGGGGCGCACCGGTCGGCGCGCCGGGCGCGGTTCGGTGCTGTGTACGGCCCTCAACGAGCGCGCCGCCCCGCGAGTTCCGTCCCCCCGGCCTGCGTCGGCCGGGATCGTCACCCAGTCTATGTGCCGCCGCCGTGGACGAGGCGTGGACTAGCTGTCCGCGTCGAACAGGGTGCCCGCCGCGGGCATCCCGGCAGCCCAGGCGCCCTGCGGCGGCTCGAGCCCGAGGTGCCCCCACGCCGCTGCGGTCGCGACCCGCCCGCGCGGGGTCCGGGCGACCAGCCCCTCGCGGACGAGGTACGGCTCGGCGACGGTCTCGACGGTGTCGGGCTCCTCGCCCACCGTCATGGCCAGCGTCGAGAGGCCGACGGGCCCGCCGGCGAACCGGCGGCACAGGGCGTCGAGCACCGAGCGGTCGAGGCGGTCGAGGCCGATCGGGTCGACCTCGTAGACCTCCAGCGCGGCCTTGGCGGCGCGCAGGTCGAGCACGCCGTCGCCGCGGACCTGCGCCCAGTCCCGGACCCGGCGCAGCAGACGGTTGGCGATGCGCGGCGTGCCGCGGGAGCGGCCGGCGATCTCGTGCGCGGCGGCGTGGTGGATGTCGACCCCGAGCAGGCCCGCCGAGCGCACGATCACGCGCTCGAGCTCCGCGGGGTCGTAGAAGTCGAGGTGGCCCGTGAACCCGAAGCGGTCGCGCAGCGGGGCCGGCAGGAGGCCGGAGCGCGTCGTCGCCCCGACGACCGTGAACGGCGGCAGGGCGAGCGGGATCGCGCTCGCGCCGGCGCCCTTGCCGACCACCACGTCGACGCGGAAGTCCTCCATCGCCACGTAGAGGAGCTCCTCGGCCGGGCGCGCGAGACGGTGGATCTCGTCGATGAACAGCACCTCGCCCTCCTCGAGCGAGGACAGCACGGCGGCGAGGTCGCCCGCGTGCTGGATCGCCGGACCGCTCGTCACACGAAGGGAGGTGCCCAGCTCGGCCGCGATGATCATCGCGAGCGTCGTCTTGCCCAGGCCCGGAGGCCCGGACAGCAGGACGTGGTCGGGGGACGCCTCGCGCGCGAGCGCCGCCTGGAGCACGAGCGAGAGCTGGTCCCGGACGGTCTTCTGACCGACGAACTCGTCGAGCTTCTTGGGCCGCAGCGCGGCCTCGGCGGCGCGCTCGACGTCATCCGCCGTGGCCGTCACGAGCCGCTCACCGCCGTACGACTCCTGGTCGGGCCCCACGTCAGGCACGGTGGCCCCCGAGCATGCGCAGCGCGGCACGCAGGGTCGTGGCGACCTCGGCCTCGGTCAGCACGTCGGTACCCGCCTCGGCGAGCACCTTGCCGACCGCGTCCTCGGCGGCCTTGGCCGTCCAGCCCAGCCCCACGAGGGCCTCGACGACCTGGTCGCGCCGGTCCTGGTCGGTCGGCGCCGCGGGCGCCGCTCCCCCGTTGCCCGGCTCGCCGCCCGGGACCCCGAGCTTGCCCGAGAGCTCGAGCACGATCCGTTGGGCGCTCTTGGCCCCCACCCCGGGGACGCGGCGCAGGGCCGCCGTGTCCTCGGCGGCGATCGCGCGGCGCAGGGCGTCCGGCGTCAGGACGGCGAGCATCGCGAGCGCGATGCGCGGCCCCACGCCCGACACCGACTGCGCGGTCTCGAAGACCTCGCGCTCGTCCGCGTCGGCGAACGCGTACACGGTCATGGAGTCCTCGCGCACCACGAGCGTCGTGTGCAGCCGGACCTCCTGGCCCACCCGGAGCGAGGACAGCGTCGCCGGCGTCGCGTGCACCAGGTAGCCGACCCCGCCGACGTCGACCACGGCCCGGTCGAGCGTGACGTGCGCGACCGTACCGGTCAGAGAGGCGATCACCCGTGCATGTCCTTCCGTCGGAACTTCCGCCGTCGAACACCCGTACGACGCCGTCACTGTAGCAAGGGCGCCCGACGTGCCGGACGCCCGACACACCCCCGCGGCGCGGTCAGGTGCGCGCGCGCCCGGGGCGCGACCGAGGCACGGGGCCGCGGGCTCCCACGCCCTTCTTCGCGGCGTGCTCGGCCGCTGCCCAGGCGCGCTGCGCCGGGGTCAGCTCGTGCCGCTCGCCGCCCTGCAGCGCCCCGGCCGGGCGCCACAGGTGCGTGATCGCCAGGGCCAGCGCGTCGGCGGCGTCGGCCGGCCGGGGCAGCTCGTCGAGCCGGAGGATGCTCGCGACCATGCGCTGGACCTGCTCCTTGCCCGCGCGTCCGGACCCGGTGACGGCGGCCTTGACCTCGCTCGGCGTGTGGAGCGCGACGGGCACGCCCCGGCGGGCGGCGGCGACCATGGCCAGACCGGCCACCTGCGCGGTGCCCATGACCGTGCCGTGGTTGTGCTGCGCGAACACGCGCTCGACGGCGACGACGTCGGGAACGTGCTCGTCGAACCAGGCGTCGAGCCGGTCGGCGATGCGCAGCAGCCGCAGGTCCGGCGTGGCGTCGGGGTCGCTGCCGACCACACCGACCGCGACGAGCTCGGCCCGCCGCCCCGGGAGGGAGTCCACGACCCCGATCCCGCAGCGGGTCAGCCCCGGATCGACCCCCAGCACGCGCACGCGCTCACTGTCTCACGGCGCGACGTGCGTGCTGGTTCTTTCCCCGGTCCGGCGTGTGGCGATCACTCGGCGTCGAGCGCGGCCATGACCTCGTCGGACGCGTCGAAGTTGGCGTAGACGTTCTGCACGTCGTCGCTGTCCTCGAGCGCGTCGATGAGGCGCATGATCTTGCGCGCGCCCTCGACGTCGACCTCGACCTCCATCGACGGGTGCCAGACGACGTCGGCCGAGTCGTACTCGAGGCCGGCGTCCTGGATCGCGGTGCGCACGCCCACGAGGTCCGTCGCCTCGCACAGCACCTCGATGACCTCGCCCGAGTCGGTGACCTCCTCGGCGCCCGCGTCGAGCGCGGCGAGCATGACGTCGTCCTCGGTCACGCCGTCGTTCTTGGGCACGACGACGAGACCCTTGCGCGAGAACAGGTACGACACCGAGCCCGGGTCGGCCAGGTTGCCGCCGTTGCGGCTGAACGCGAGGCGCACCTCGGAGGCCGCGCGGTTCTTGTTGTCGGTGAGGCACTCGACGAGCACGGCGATGCCGTTGTTGCCATAGCCCTCGTACATGATCGTCTGGTAGTCGACGGCGTCGGCACCCTCGCCGGAGCCGCGCTTGACCGCACGGTCGATGTTGTCGTTGGGGACCGACGACTTCTTCGCCTTCTGGATGGCGTCGAAGAGGGTCGGGTTGCCGGCGGGGTCGCCGCCGCCCGTGCGCGCCGCGACCTCGATGTTCTTGATGAGCTTCGCGAAGAGCTTGCCACGCTTGGCGTCGATCGCCGCCTTCTTGTGCTTGGTCGTGGCCCACTTGGAGTGACCGGACATGACCTACCTAACTCCTTCGCGATGCTGTGACGATCTGGACGAACAGCGTGTGCACACGGGCGTCCCCGGTGATCTCCGGGTGGAACGCGGTGGCGAGCAGCCGTCCCTGACGTGCTGCGACGATCTTACCGGCGGCGGCGCCGACGCCCGACCCGTCGGCCGCTCGCTCGGGGATGCGCGCGAGGACCTCGACCTCGGGCCCGGCCTCCTCGGCCCAGGGCGCCCGGATGAACGCCGTGCGCACCGGGGTCCCGCCGGGCCGATCGGAGACGCCGGTCATGTCCAGGTCGGCCTCGAACGAGTCGACCTGGCGGCCGAACGCGTTGCGGCGCACGGTCATGTCCATGCCGCCGAGCGTCCGCTGACCCTCGATGCCCCCGACGATGCGGTCCGCGAGCAGGATCATCCCGGCGCACGAGCCGTACACGGGCAGGCCCTCGTCGATCGCGGCGCGCAGCGGCTCCGCGAGCTCGAAGAGGCGGAGGAGCTTGTCGATCGTCGTCGACTCGCCGCCGGGGAGCACGAGGCCGTCGACGGCCTCGAGCTCGCCGCGCCGGCGGACGG
>JAPSLQ010000206.1 GCA_031180595.1 Isoptericola sp.
TGAGCCAGGGCGACGTCAACGAGGCGTTCGTCTTCGCCGCGACGTGGGCGGCGCCCGTGGTGTTCTTCTGCCAGAACAACCAGTGGGCCATCTCCGAGCCCGTGTCGCTCCAGTCCAAGGTGCCCCTCGCCGAGCGCGGCACCGGCTTCGGCATCCCGGGCGTCCGGGTGGACGGCAACGACGTGCTGGCGGTCCTGGCGGTCACGCGCGCCGCGCTGCACCGCGCGCGCACGGGCGGCGGTCCCACGCTCGTCGAGGCCGTGACGTACCGCATGGGCCCGCACACCACCGCGGACGACCCCACGCGCTACCGCACCAAGGAGGAGCTCGAGGAGTGGGGCCGCCGGGACCCGGTCGCCCGCCTCGAGGCGCACCTGCGCTCGCGCGGTGCGCTCACCGACGAGGCCGCCGGGCGCGTCCAGGCGGCGGCCGACCGCGTCGCCGCCGAGCTGCGGGCCGGCTGCACCGCCATCGAGGACCCGCCCGCGCTGTCGATCTTCGAGCACGTGTACGCCGAGCCGAACGCGACGGTCGCGGCCGAGCGCGACGAGTACGCCCGCTACCTGGCGGGCTTCGCGGACGCCGGCGCGTCGGACGCCGGTTCGGACGCCCGCGACGGCGAGAAGGGGGCGGGGCGATGAGCACGCTGACCGTCGCGAAGGCGATCAACGCCGGGCTGCGCCGGGCGATGGCCGAGGACCCGACCGTCGTCGTCATGGGCGAGGACATCGGCCGCCTCGGCGGCGTCTACCGGGTCACCGACGGGCTCCAGGCCGAGTTCGGGCCGCGCCGCGTGCTCGACACGCCGCTCGCGGAGTCCGGCATCCTCGGCACCGCGATCGGCATGGCGTACCGGGGTTACCGGCCCGTCGTCGAGATCCAGTTCGACGGCTTCGTCTACGTCGCGTTCGACCAGATCGTCAGCCAGGTCGCGAAGATGCACGCGCGGACCAACGGCAACGTGACGCTGCCGATCACGATCCGCATCCCCGTGGCCGGCGGCATCGGCGCGGCCGAGCACCACTCGGAGTCGCCCGAGGCCTACTTCGTCCACACCGCGGGCCTGCGCGTCGTCTCGGTGGCCAACCCCCAGGACGCGTACACCGTGATCCAGCAGGCGATCGCGTGCGACGACCCCGTGGTGTTCTTCGAGCCCAAGCGGCGCTACCACGTCAAGGGCGAGGTCGACGAGACGATCTCGCTCGCCGAGGCCCCGCCCATGGGCGCCGCGCGCGTCGTCACGCCGGGCGAGGACGTCACGATCGTGACGTTCGGCTCGCTCGTCGCGACGGCGATCGACGCCGCGACCGCGCTGGCCGACGACGGCGTGTCTGCCGAGGTGATCGACCTGCGGTCGCTCTCGCCGATCGACCACGAGCGCGTCGCCGAGTCGGTCCGCCGCACCGGGCGGCTCGTCGTCGTGCACGAGGGCCCGCGCCAGGCCGGCGTGGGGGCCGAGATCGCCGCGACGATCACCGAGCGGTGCTTCGAGCACCTCCAGGCGCCGCCCGTGCGGGTCACGGGCCACGACGTCCCCTACCCGCCCGCGAAGCTGGAGATGCACCAGGTGCCCGACCTCGACCGGATCTGCGACGGCGTCGACCGGGCCCTCGGGCGCGTCCCGGCGGGCGCGCGGGAGGTGAGCGCGTGATGACCACGCTGCGCGAGTTCCTCCTGCCGGACCTCGGCGAGGGGCTCACCGAGTCCGACATCGTGGCGTGGCGGGTCAAGGCCGGTGACCGGGTCGAGCTCAACCAGGTCATCGCCGAGGTCGAGACCGCCAAGGCGCTCGTGGAGATCCCGTCCCCGTTCGCCGGCACCGTGCAGGCGCTGCACGCCGAGGAGGGCGAGACCGTCGAGGTGGGCGAGCCGCTCGTGACGTTCGAGGTGCCCGACGACGCGTCGTCCGGCGCGGCCCCCGCCCCGGCACCCGCGCCCCCCGAGGAGGTCACCACGCCCGAGCTGTCGCACGCCGGGGAGGCCGAGGCGCCACCGGCCGCCGAGAGCTCGCCCGAGCCGGCGGAGGACGAGGGGCCCGAGCCCAACCTGGTCGGCTACGGTGCCCGCCCCGAGCGCGCCGGCCGCCCCAGGCGCCGCCCGCGCCGGTACGCCGAGGCCGCCGCGGTGCGCGCGGCGACGGACACCCTGGACCCCGACGCCCGGCGCGCCGCGGAGCGCGCCCGCACCACGCCGGGCATCCGCGCGATGGCCAAGCGCCTCGGCGTCGACCTCACCCGCGTGCAGGGCAGCGGCCCGGACGGCACCGTCACGCGTGAGGACGTCGAGGCGGCGGCCGCGTCGGGCGCCACGGCACCCGCCGGGACCGCTACGACCGGCCTGCGCACCGAGCCCGCCGAGACGCGCACCCCCGTGCGCGGCGTGCGCAAGCACACCGCGGCGGCGATGGTCTCGAGCGTCCGCACGGCACCGCAGGCGTCGGTGTTCCTCACGGTCGACGTCACGCGCAGCATGGAGCTGCTCGCCCGCCTCAAGTCGCACCGCCTGGCCGGCGGCACCCGCGTCACCGTGCTCGCGCTCGTCGCCCGGGCGCTGTGCGCGCTGCTGCCGCGGCACCCCGCGCTGACGACCCGCTGGGAGGACCTGCCCGACGGCGGCGCCGAGCTCGTGCGGCCCGCGCACGTCGACCTGGGGATCGCGGTCGCCACGGACCGCGGCCTCGTCGTGCCGCACGTACCCGAGGCGGACCGCATGTCCCTGACCGAGCTGGCCGACGCCGTCGGGCGGCTCACCGCGACGGCGCGCGAGGGCCGCACCCCGCCCGAGCGCCTGTCCGGCGGCACGCTCACGATCACCAACGTGGGCGTGTTCGGGGTCGACGCCGGCACGCCGATCCTCAACCCGGGCGAGCCCGCGATCCTCGGGGTCGGGCAGGTCGTGCGGCGGCCGTGGGAGCACGACGGCGGGATCGCCCTTCGCCAGGTCATGACGCTGAGCCTCACGTTCGACCACCGCGTGGTCGACGGCGAGCAGGGGGCGCGGTTCCTCGCCGACCTCGGCTCGGTGCTCGAGGACCCGGCGCTCGCGCTGCTCCTCGGCGACGCCCCGCCGCCCGTACCCGAGCCCGCAGGAAGGGAGGGCGCGTGACCGTCCTGAGCACCGCCGTCGACCCGCGCACCGAGACGGCCCACGACACCGAGGCGGCGCAGCGGGCGCTCGCGGACCAGCTCCGGGAGCGCACCGCCGCGGCGGCGGTGGGCGGGCCCGAGCGCGCACGGGCCAAGCACGTCGAGCGCGGCAAGCTCCTGCCGCGCGACCGCGTCGAGCGGCTGCTCGACGACGGCAGCCCGTTCCTCGAGATCGCCCCGCTCGCCGCCCACGGGATCGACGACGGCGCGTGGCCCGGCGCGGGCGTCGTCGCCGGCGTGGGGCTGGTGTCGGGGCGGCAGGTGATGGTCGTGTGCAACGACCCGACGGTCAAGGGCGGCACGTACCACCCGCTGACGGTCAAGAAGCACCTGCGCGCGCAGGAGATCGCGTGGGAGAACCGGCTGCCGTGCGTCTACCTCGTCGACTCGGGCGGGGCGTTCCTGCCGCGCCAGGACGAGGTGTTCCCCGACCGCGACCACTTCGGCCGCATCTTCTACCACCAGGCGAGGCTGTCCGCGGCGCGCATCCCGCAGATCGCCGCCGTGCTCGGCTCGTGCACGGCGGGCGGCGCGTACGTGCCGGCGATGAGCGACGAGTCGGTCATCGTCCGGGACCAGGGCACGATCTTCCTCGGCGGCCCGCCGCTGGTGAAGGCCGCGATCGGCGAGGACGTCACGGCCGAGGAGCTCGGCGGGGGAGACCTGCACGCGCGCCGCTCCGGCGTCGTCGACCACCTCGCCGACGACGACGAGCACGCGCTCGACATCGTGCGCGACATCGTCGCGACGCTCCCGCCCGACCCGGAGCCGGCGTGGGACGTCGCGCCCGCGCAGGAGCCCGCCGTCGACCCGGCCGGCCTGTACGCGGCGGTGCCGACCGACGTCCAGCAGCAGTACGACCCGCGCGAGATCGTCGCCCGGATCGTCGACGGCAGCCGGTTCGACGAGTTCAAGCCCGAGTACGGCACGACGCTCGTCACGGGGTTCGCGCGCATCCACGGCCACCCGGTCGGGATCCTGGCGAACTCCGGCGTGCTGTTCCGGGAGTCGGCGCTCAAGGGTGCGCACTTCGTCGAGCTCTGCGACCAGCGCGGCATCCCGCTGCTGTTCCTGCAGAACATCTCCGGGTTCATGGTCGGCACCGACGCCGAGGCGGGCGGCATCGCCAAGGACGGCGCCAAGATGGTCACGGCCGTCGCGACGACGCGCGTGCCCAAGCTGACCGTCATCGTCGGCGGGTCGTTCGGCGCCGGGAACTACGCGATGTGCGGGCGCGCGTACTCGCCGCGGTTCCTGTGGTCGTGGCCCGCGTCGCGGATCTCCGTCATGGGCGGGACGCAGGCCTCGAGCGTGCTCGCGACCGTCAAGCGCGACCAGCTCGCGCGCACGGGCGAGACGTGGGACCCCGACGAGGAGGCCGCGTTCCGCGCGCAGATCCGCGACT
>JAPSLQ010000207.1 GCA_031180595.1 Isoptericola sp.
GCGGTCAGCGACGGGGTGACGCTCCCCGTGCGGATCGAGCCGACGGACGACGCGAGCACCGCGGTCGCGACGGCGTCGTTCCCGCAGCTGCGGTACGGGCGGTCGCGGACGATCGAGTGGACGTACACGATCCCCGGGGCGCCGATCCGCTCGGAGGACTACACGCGCGTGGGACCCGGTTACGCGACGTTCGCCGCCCAGGGCGTCGGTGACCCCGGACAGGTCACGGTGGAGGTCGTGGTGCCCGCCGGCATGTCGTTCGACGCGACGTCCGACGTCTTCACGTCGGCGCGCGACGGCGAGACGACGACATACACGGCGAGCGAGAACACCGAGGAGAACGGGTTCTGGGCCCTCGTCTCGGCCCGCGACCCGAGCGCCGTCGACGAGGAGGAGCTCGAGGTCGCCGGCGTCACGCTCACGCTGCAGAGCTTCCCCGGCGACGGCGAGTGGCTGAGCTTCGTGAGCGATCAGGTGACCGCAGGCCTGCCCGTGCTGGAGGCGACCGTGGGCCATCCGTGGCCCGGCGGGCTCGAGACGATCCGCGAGGACGTCTCTCCGAAGGTCCTGGGCTACGCCTGGTTCGACCACGGTGCCGACGAGATCGTCGTCGGGGAGGACCTCGACGAGGTGGTGCTGTTCCACGAGCTCACGCACGCCTGGCTCAACCCGGACCGCATCTCCGGGCGCTGGCTCTACGAGGGCCTGACCGAGGCGGTCTCGCACCGGGTCGTGGCGGCGACTGGCGGCTCCGGGACGCCGCGCGCGGTCCCGGAGCGGGACGCGCCCGGCGCGCTCCCGCTCGCGACATGGCAGGAGCTCGGCAGCGACCGCACCCAGGAGGTCGAGGAGTACGCGTACGCGGCGTCGTACGCGGTGGTGGAGGACCTCGTGGGCGACCTCGACGAGGCCGGTTTCACCGCGCTCGTGTCCGCCGCGTACACGGGCGAGAGCGCGTACGAGCCGCCCGGTGCGGAGGACAACCGCGGCCGCACCGACTGGCGGCGCTTCCTCGACCTCGTCGAGGTCAGGGCGGGAGTCGCGGACGCCGCGGACGTCTTCCGGACGTGGGTCGTCGACGCCGACGGCGCGGCGCTCCTCGACCGGCGTGCGGAGGCGCGCGAGGTCTACGCCGGCATCGACGCCGCCGACGAGGACTGGGCGCCGCCGCGCGGCCTGCGCTGGGCGATGACCCAGTGGGAGTTCGACACCGCGGCGTCGATCGTGGAGGGCCCGCTGGCGTCGGCACCCGCGGACGCCGCGGCCGTGCAGCGCGCCGCCGAGACGGCGGGCCTGCCGGTGCCCGGGCCGGTGCGCGCGGCGTACGAGGCCGCCGACGCTGAGGACGAGTACGCCGAGCTCGTGACCCTCCTGCCCCGAGCGGCCGAGGTGGTGGGGGCGGTCGGCGCGGCGTCGGACGTCGCCGCCACGGACCGGGACCCCGTGGCCGACCTGGGGGCTCGCGTGCTCGGAGTCGACGGCGCGGTGGCCGACGCGCGCACCGCGCTGGCGGCGGGCGAGCTCGACGACGCCGCGGCGCTCGCGGACGGCGTCACCGACCGCGCCCGGTGGGCGCCGTGGGCGGGGCTCGCCGTCGTCGTCCTCCTGCTGACCCTGCTGGCCGGCGCCGCGGTCTCCGCCGTCCGCGCTCGGCGGCGTCGTGTCCCCAGGCCCGATCACGACCAGTGGTGGTGACGGCCACCTACCGGCGGTCAGGGGGCAGCTCAGTCGTGCAGGATCCGCTGGAACAGCACGTGGTCCTGCCACTGCCCGGCGATCTGCAGGTACTTCGGTGCCGTACCGATGCGTTCGAACCCGGTGCGCTCGAGCACCCGCTGCGACGCGGTGTTGTCGAGCAGGGTCGCGGCCTGGATGCGGTGCAGGCCGAGCTCGTCGCGGGCGTGCACCGCCGCCGCCTCGACCGCCGCCGACATGATCCCGCGCCCGGCGAGCCGCACGTCGACCCAGTACCCGAGGTGGGCGCTGCAGAAGGCGCCGCGCACGACGTCGCTGAGGTTGACCCGCCCGACGATCTCGCCGTCGCGCTCGAGCACGAACGGCACCGAGCGGCCGTTGAGGTGCTCGAGCAGCTGCACCGGGATGCGCTGGGACTGGTAGTCCGCCTCGTAGAACGCGGCGGGCCGGGCCGGCTCCCACGGCTCGAGGTGCTCGCGGTTGCGGGCGTACGCCGCGGCGAGCGCGGGCCCGTCGTCACGGTGCAGGAGCCGCAGGGTGACGTCGTCCGGCAGCGTCGTCAGCACGAGGGTGTCGGTCACGGAGGCGAGCGTACGGCCACCGCCCCGCCTCCGTCTCCGTCGCCGTCGCGAGCGCGAGGGCCTCGTGCGAGCGTGGGCGCGTGCGCACTGACGAGACGACGTCGAGGATCTCCACGCTGGCGCGCCCCGCGGGGCTCGCGCTCGCCGGGGTGGTGGGCGCGCTGGCCCTCGCGCGGCGCAAGCGGCCCATGCACCCGCACGGCGTGCTCCTCGAGGGCACGCTCGTCGCCGCTGACGACCGGGCCGCGTCCGTGCTCCCCGCGCGGGTCGTCGACGTCCTCGTGCGGCTGTCGCTGTCGGTGGGCCTTCCGCGTCCGCTCCCCGACGTGGTGGGGATCGCGCTGCGCTGGACCGACGGCGGCGCACCGCAGGACGTGCTCTTCGCGTCCACCGGCCACGGCCGCCTCACGCGCTACGTCCTCGTGCCGAGGCGCAGGCTCGCTGGGGGCTGGCTGACCACCATGATGCCCCTGCGCGCGCCGTGGGGACCGGTCGTCCTCGCGCTGCGTCCCCTGAGCGCCTCTCCGGGCCGGAGCGTCACGTTCGAGGTGCTCCAGGCGCCTCCGTCCGGCGCGTGGACCCGGTTCGGGACGCTCGAGCTGCACGGCCCGCGCGCCGGGAGCACGCCGCACGACGGCGACGATCCGGACGTGCGGTTCGACCCTTCCCGCAACGCCCCGGACCGGCTGGGGGCGTACCGCTGGGAGGAGCTCCTGCGCGCCCCGGCCTACGCCCTCGCGCGACGTCTGGCGTGAGCCGTGCGAGCCGGCGGGGTCACGCGCTGCCGTCCGGCTCCGAGCGCAGCCGCGGCTCGGTGCGCAGCGCGGGGTTCACGCCGGCCTTGTCGGCGTAGAACGCACGGATGGCGTCCATGTCCGACCGGACGTCGCCGGTGAGACGCAGCGTCGGGCCGAGGCCGGTGGTCATCGTCGTTCGGTCGACGTACCCCAGCGTCACGGGCAGGTCCGCCTCGCGGGCGATGCGGTAGAAGCCCGACTTCCACCCCGCGCCGGACCGCGTGCCCTCGGGCGTGACGACGAGGTGGAAGACCTCGCCGCGCCGGACCCGTTCGAGGACGTCGACCACGACGCCGCTCGGGTCGCGCCGGTCCACCGGGATGCCGCCGAGAGCCCGCATGACCGGTCCGCGCCAGCCGCGGAAGAGCGAGTGCTTGCCGAGCCACCGGACGTCGAGCCCGAGCTCCCAGGCGATCGCGAGCATGAGGACGAAGTCCCAGTTGGACGTGTGCGGGGCGCCGACGAGGATGCCGGCTTCCTGCGGGGCGGGCTCCGAGCGCAGCGTCCAGCGGCTGAGCCGCCAGTAGAGGCGCGCGACGGCGCGGCGGATCGTTCTCAGCATCCGGTCACCGTAGCCCGGATGCGGCCGGAGCGGTCCTCCGCGAGCCTGTGCAGATGTCGAACCTCACGGACGCCGTCGAGCACAAGGCCGAGGCCGCCACGCAGCTCGCGGCCGACCTCGCCGACGTCGTCGGCGCCCGCGGCTGGCACGTGGCCACCGCGGAGTCGCTCACCGCGGGCACGATCGGGACCGTGCTCGCCGCGGCGCCCTCGGCCGCGACCTGGTTCCGCGGCGCGCTGGTCGTCTACTCGTCCGAGGCGAAGTTCCGCCTCGGCGTCCCGCGGGGACCGGTGGTCACCCGGGAGTGCGCCGAGATCCTCGCCCGGCGTGCGACCGAGCTGCTGGGCGCCGAGCTGGGCATCGCCGTGACGGGCGTGGGCGGCCCCGACGACGAGGAGGGCGAGCCGGCGGGCACGGTGTGGTTCGCGGTCGTGCACCCCGGCGGCGAGCACGCCGAGAAGAGGGTCTTCCCGGGCGAGCCTGCCGACGTCATGGCAGCGACGACCGAGCACACGCTGACGCTCCTGCGCGCCGTGGCTCGCGGCGACGCGCTCGACGGGGGCGGTGAGGCGTGACGCACGCCGGAGGGTGCGCCGGCCGCTGAGCCGGACGGTGCGGGGCACGCGTGCCAGGATCGAGCCTATGGACATCTCGGAGCAGTGGCGTGACGTGGACGCGTACCTGGTCGGCGAGCTCGTCGAGGAGGACCAGGCCCTCGTCGGCGCGCGCGAGCTCGGACACCAGCGCGGCCTGCCGGCCATCGAGGTCGCGCCCAACCAGGGCGCCTTCCTGGCGCTCCTGGCCCGGGTGGCCGGCGCGCGGCGCGTCCTCGAGCTGGGGACGCTCGCCGGCTACAGCACGATCTGGCTCGCCCGGGCGGTCGGGCCCGGGGGCCGCGTGACCACGGTCGAG
>JAPSLQ010000015.1:0-1393 GCA_031180595.1 Isoptericola sp.
TCGACCCCGACGCCTACGCCGCGCAGGTGACCGGTGCCGGCGAGAAGGCCTTCGTCGAGGCCATCACGATCCGCCAGGAGGACCCGGGCACGGACTTCACGGTCGACGACGCCCGCGCGATCGAGGGTGTCGCCGTGGTGCCCTCGACGATGCTGCTCGCGCCGACGAGCACCTTCGCGCGCCCGATCCTCGGGCGCGCGGGCGAGGCGACCGCGGAGATCGTCGAGGAGTCCGAGGGCCGAGTCCAGCCGGGCGACACGACGGGTCTGTCCGGCCTGCAGCGTCAGTACGACGAGCAGCTGGCCGGCGTCGACGGCGTCACGGTGAACGTCGTGCCCGCCGAGGCAGCCGCCGAGGGCGAGCCGGGTGAGGACGACGTCGTGCGCGTGGCGTTCTCGGTCGACCCCGTCGACGGCACGCCGCTGTCCACGACCTTCGACGTCGCCCTGCAGCGGCACGCCGAGGACGTGCTGTCCGACGTCGAGCCCGCGAGCGCGATCGTGGCGGTCCGGCCGTCGAGCGGCGAGGTGCTCACCGCGGCCAGCGGGCCGGGCAGCGAGGGCTGGTCGACCGCGACCCTGGGCCAGTACCCGCCGGGGTCGACCTTCAAGATCGTCGACGCGCTCGCGATGCTGCGCGCGGGCCTGACGCCCACCTCGACGGTCGAGTGCACCCCGACGCTCACCGTCGACGGGCGCACCTACGGCAACGTGCCCGGCTACCCGACGTCGGCGCTCGGCGAGGTGCCGCTCGCCACCGCGTTCGCGCACTCGTGCAACACGGCGATGATCGCCCAGCGCGACAGCGTGGACCAGGCCGCCCTGGCAGCCGCCGCGGCCGACCTGGGCCTGGGCGTCGAAGCCTCCGTGGGCGCACCGGCGTTCCTCGGTGCGGTGCCCACCGAGGCGACGGGCACGGCGCACGCCGAGGCGATGATCGGCCAGGGCGAGGTGCTCGCGTCGCCGCTCGCGATGGCGACCGTGGCCGCGAGCGTCGCCGCCGGGGAGCGCGTCGAGCCCGTGCTCGTGCGTCCCGACGGTGC
This sequence comes from Isoptericola sp., assembly GCA_031180595.1. Classification (GTDB taxonomy): domain Bacteria; phylum Actinomycetota; class Actinomycetes; order Actinomycetales; family Cellulomonadaceae; genus Isoptericola. The sequence continues at coordinate 1,043 of JAPSLQ010000015.1, forward strand.
GTTCGCCACGGGGCCCGACGGCGCCTCCCCCTCGCCGAGCGAGTCCGCGACCGCCGTGGCGGACGCGGCGGCGGACGTGCCGCCGTCGGCCCTGACGGCGGACGAGGCCGCGACCGTGCGCGAGCTCATGGCCGGCGTGGTGGCCGAGGGCAGCGCCTCCGACCTCGCGGACGTGCCGGGCATCGTCGGCGCCAAGAGCGGGACCGCGCAGTACGGCGACGGGTCACGACAGCACGTGTGGATGGTCGCGATCGTCGACGACCTCGCCGTCGCGGTGTTCGTCGAGGACGGCTACCGCGGGTCGGCGACGGCCGGCCCGATCATGGAGGAGTTCCTCGGCGGCCTGTGACC
>JAPSLQ010000015.1:1493-30466 GCA_031180595.1 Isoptericola sp.
CACGACAGCACGTGTGGATGGTCGCGATCGTCGACGACCTCGCCGTCGCGGTGTTCGTCGAGGACGGCTACCGCGGGTCGGCGACGGCCGGCCCGATCATGGAGGAGTTCCTCGGCGGCCTGTGACCCCCCGAGGCGGGTCAGCCGGCGAGCTCGTAGCCGGCGTCCTCGCAGAGCGCGCGGAACGCGGCGGCCGCCTCCTCGACCTGCCCCGGGTCGCCCGCGCCGTCGGTCAGCGCGTCCTGGAACGGCGCCCGGAGCTCCTCGAGCGCCGGGGCCGTGTCGTCGCCCGCGTAGAGCAGCAGCGACGACAGCCGGTCGCGCACGACGGTCGCCTCGACGGCCCCGGCCTCGTCGAGCGCGTCCACCTGCGGGCCCCACGTCGTGACGCGGTGGTCGACCGAGTACTCGCCCCCGTCGTAGTAGCCGGCGCAGGTCTGGACGGTGCTGTGCGGCTCGGGGCCGGACGCGGTGGAGGACTCGGTGGCGGAGGTCGCCGCGGACGGCGTCGCCGCGCCGTCCGTCTGACCCGGTCCGGAGCAGGCGGCGAGCACGAGCACGACGGAGACGGCCGCCGCGGAGGCGAGGTGGTTGCGCATGGAAACGATTCGACACCGGCGTGCCGTGCGCGGCAAACTCCGACACGTCGGTGTGCGGCGTCTCACACCCGCCCGCCCGCCGGCCCGCCGGGTTCCGGCGTCAGGCCGAGAACCGCTCCAGCCGCTCCCGCACCCGCCCCGTGCCGCGGCCGCCGTCGCCGGCCGGGTCCCACGTGTACACCTCGGTGCCGGTGATGAGCACGTGCTCGGCGCGCGAGGTCACGTCGAGCGGGTCGCCGGACCAGACGACGAGGTCGCCGTCGAGCCCCGGCGCCAGCGCGCCCACACGGTCGCCCAGGCCGAGGAAGGACGCCGGGTTGACGGTCAGCGCCTCGAGCGCCACCTGCCGGTCGAGGCCCTCCTTGACCGCGAACGAGGCCTGGTGCACCAGGAAGTGGATGGGCACCACCGGGTGGTCGGTGGTGATGGCGACGCGCACGCCCGCGGCGGCGAGCCGGGCCAGGTTCTCGATGCCGCGGTGGCGCAGCTCCACCTTGGAGCGCGAGGTCAGCATGGGTCCGAAGATCACCGGGACGTCGCGCTCGGCCAGCACGTCGGCGAGCAGCGCGCCCTCGGTGCCGTGGTTGACCACGAGCCGGTAGCCGAACTCGTCGGCGAGGCGGATCGCCGTGGCGATGTCGTCGGCGCGGTGCGTGTGCTGGTCCCAGGCGAGCTCCCCGGCGAGCACGCGCGCCAGCGTCTCCTTGCCGAGGTCGCGCTCGAACGGCTCGCCCTTGGCCTCGGCCGCGGCACGCTTCGCCGCGTAGTTCTGGGCGTCGACGAACGCCTTGCGGATGACGGCCGCGACGCCGAGCCGCGTCGACGGCAGCTGCTTCTTGTCGCCGTACACGCGCTTGGGGTTCTCGCCGAGCGCGGCCTTGACCGACACCGCGTCGGTGATGACCTGCTCGTCGACCGTGCGCCCGCCCCAGCACTTGATCGCGACGGTCTGGCCGCCGATCGGGTTGCCGGAACCGGGCTTCACGACCACGGACGTCACGCCGCCCGAGAGCGCGTCCCGGAAGCCCTCGTCCTCGATGTTGATCCCGTCGAGCGCGCGCAGCGCGGCGCCGTTCGGGTCGGTCATCTCGTTCGTGTCGTTGCCGGCCCAGCCCTCGCCCTCCTCGTGCACGCCCACGTGGCCGTGCGCCTCGACGAAGCCGGGCAGCACCCATCGGCCGCCGGCGTCGAGCGTCCGCACCCCCTCGGGGATCGTGACGTCGCGCCCGACGGCGGTGATCACGCCATCCTCGACGAGCACCGTCCCGCCGGAGACCGGCTCGGAGGCGACCGGGACGACGTAGGCGTTCGTGACGGCGACGGACGAGCGGACGGTCCCTGGGGTGGTGGAGGTCATGCGGACATCATGCCCGGAGCGACGAGGCCGCCGCGGGATCCCGGCCGCTCGGCGCCCGACCGGTCCTCACGCGACGGTGACCGTGCGGATGCGCCGGTCGTCGACGGCCGCCACGGCGAGCTGCCGGCCGTCCACCTCGACGACGTCGCCGGGCTCGGCCAGGCGGCCCAGCTCGGCGATGACGTATCCGGCGACCGTCTCGTACGGTCCGTCGGGCAGGACGACCCCGCACTCCCGTGCGAACTCCTCGATCGTCATGCCGGCGTCGTACGTGCCGTCCGCGTGCCGCGGAGCCGTCGGGTCGTACTCGTCGCGGATGTCGCCCACGAGCTCCTCGACCAGGTCCTCGAGCGTGACGATGCCGTCGGTGCCGCCGTACTCGTCGACGACGACGGCGAGGTGCACGCCCGCGCGACGCATGAGCGACAGCGACGGCAGGAGGCGGTTGGTACCCGGCAGCTCGAGCACCGTCCGGGTGATGTCGCCGACGGTGCGGGCGTCCGCCGCCGGCTGCAGCACGTCGCGGACGTGCACGAACCCGAGCACGTCGTCGAACCCCTCGCCGATCACCGGGTACCGCGAGTAGGGCTGCGATCGCAGCTCCTCGGCCGCCTCGTCGAGGGTGAGCGAGCCGGGGAGGAACACGACCTGCCCGCGCGGTCTCATCGCCTCGGCGAGGGAGCGGTCGGAGGCGGCGAAGACGTCCTCGAGGATCCGGCGCTCGTCCTCCGGCAGGCCACGGTGCGAGACGACGAGCGAGCGCAGCTCCTCGTCGCTCATCTCGTCGCCGCGCACGTCCGGGTTGCCGCCCAGCAGGCGCACCACCACGTCCGTCGAGCGGGAGAGCAACCAGATGACCGGCCGCATGAGCGTCGCGAACCGGTCGAGCGGCGGGCCGACCACCAGCGCGAACTGCGCCGACCGCTGCAGCGCGATGCGCTTGGGCACGAGCTCGCCGAGCACCAGCGAGCCGTACGCGATGACGAGCGTGAGTCCGAGCAGCGCCAGCGTGGACGCGAGCGCGTCGGGCAGGCCGAGGCGGGACAGCAGCGGTGCGACGTCGGGTGCCAGCGTCGAGGCGCCGTACGCCGCCGAGAAGAAGCCCGCGACCGTGACACCGATCTGGACGGCGGCGAGGAACCGGTTGGGGTCGCGCGCGACGCCCGCGACCCGCCGCCCGCGCGGTCCGCGCCGCTCGAGCTGGTCGATCTGGCTCTCGCGCAGGGACACGAGCGCGAACTCGGTCCCGGCGAAGATGCCGCCGACGAGGATGAACAGGACGACGAGGCCCACGTTCGCCAAGGTCTGAGCGTCCATGTCAGACACCCGCCGTGGTCGGGCCGGATCCGGGGAGGAGCACCCAGGTCATCGGGTTCCACCCCCTGTCCGGCGGTGGTCGGTGCCCTGGGTGCTCGGTCTACTGTCGCTGTCCATTGCCTTTCCGGGGGTTCGGGGACGGTGCCGACGGACTCAACGCGGTACGCGCGCGTGGAGTTCCCGACCGTCTCACCGCGCCGGCACGTTCGCCTCCAGCTCGGCGAGCCACGCGGCGGCGGACGCGTCGGACGGCATCCGCCAGTCCCCGCGCGGCGACATCGTCCCGCCCGGGGAGACCTTCGGGCCGTTGGGCAGCGCGGACCGCTTGAACTGCGAGGAGAAGAACCGGCGCACGAACACCTGCAGCCAGCGCCGGATCGTGGCCAGGTCGTAGGCCGACCGCTCGTCGTGCGGGAAGTTCGGCGGCCACTCGCCGGTCGTGGCGTCGCGCCACGCGTGCCACGCCAGGAACGCGATCTTGCTCGGACGGAAGCCGTAGCGCAGCGTCCAGAACAGCGAGAAGTCCTGCAGCGCGTAGGGGCCCACCGAGGCCTCCGTCGACTGCGGGACCTCGCCCTCGGAGGTCGGCACGAGCTCGGGCGTGATCTCCTGGACGAGGATCTCGCGCAGGACGTCGTTCGTCTCCCCGTCGAACTGCCCCGAGTCGGCCACCCACCGGATGAGGTGCTGGATGAGCGTCTTGGGCACGCCGGTGTTGACCGCGTAGTGCGACATCTGGTCGCCGACGCCGTAGGTGCACCACCCGAGGGCGAGCTCGCTCAGGTCGCCCGTCCCGAGCACGATGCCGCCGCGGTGGTTCGCGAGCCGGAACAGGTAGTCGGTGCGCAGGCCCGCCTGGACGTTCTCGAACGTGACGTCGTAGAGCTTCTCGCCCTCGCCGTACGCGTGCCCGAGGTCCTTGAGCATCTGCTCCGCCGCGGGCCGGATGTCCAGCTCCTCGAACGTCACCCCGAGGGAGCGCGCCAGCCGGGTGGCGCGCTCCTTGGTCTCCGACGACGTCGCGAAGCCCGGCATCGTGAACGCGTGGACGTCGCTGCGCGGCCGTCCCAGACGGTCCATCGCCCGGGCGGCGACGATCAGCGCGTGGGTCGAGTCGAGCCCGCCCGAGACGCCGATGACGACCTTGGGCTGCCCGATCGCGTCGAGCCGCTTCTCCAGCCCGGTGACCTGGATGTTGTACGCCTCGTAGCAGTCGAGCGCGAGGCGGTCGGCGTCGTCGGGCACGAACGGGAACCGGTCCACCTTGCGCCGCAGGCCGACGTCGCCCGACGGCGGCCGCACCGTCCAGCTCACGGTGCGGAAGCCGGAGACCCGGTCGGTGAGCGCACGCCGGTTGTCGTCGAACGACCCCATCCGCAGGCGCTCCTGACGCAGCCGGTCCAGGTCGACGTCGGCCACCGCGCGCCGCGGCCCGTCGGGGAACCGCTCGGTCTCCGCGAGCAGGTCGCCCGCCTCGTAGACGAGCGTCTGGCCGTCCCACGACAGGTCCGTCGTCGACTCGCCCTGCGCCGCAGCCGCGTAGACGTACGCGGCGAGGCACCGCGCCGACGTCGAGCGCACCATGAGGCGCCGGTCCTCGGCGCGGGCCACGGTGATCGGGCTCGCGGACAGGTTGAGCAGCACGGTGGCTCCGGCCAGCGCGGCCTCCGCCGACGGCGGCACGGGGACCCACATGTCCTCGCACACCTCGACGTGCACCTTGAGCCCCGCGACGTCGTCCGCGGCGAAGATGAGGTCGGGGCCGAACGGCACCTCCTGGGCGTCGCCGAACGGCAGCGCGACGGTGCGGCCGCGCTGGTCGTCGCCGGGGGCGAACCACCGCTTCTCGTAGAACTCGCGGTAGTTCGGCAGGTACGACTTCGGCGCGACGCCGAGCACCCGCCCGCCGTGCACCACGACGGCGCAGTTGAGCACGCGGTTGCCGACCTCGACGGGCGCGCCCACCACGAGCATCGGGCGCAGCGTGGCGCTCGCGGCCACGATCTCGTCGAGCGCGTCGTAGGTCGCCTCGAGCAGCGTGTCCTGCAGGTGCAGGTCGTCGAGCGCGTACCCCGAGACGCTGAGCTCCGGGAAGAGGGCGACGGCCACGCCGTCGTCGTTGCACGCGCGTGCCTCGGCGAGGATCGTGGCGGCGTTGGCACGCGGGTCGGCGACGGTCACCGGGACGGTGCACGCCGCTACGCGCGCGAAGCCGTGGGCGTAGGCGGAGTAGAAGTCCACGCCCCGAGTCTAGGAACGAAGGCGCCGTCCGCCCGTCGGGCGGTGTGACGTCGCCCGACGGCGGTGCCCCGGTCTTGCCGTGTCACCGTGCGGGAGGGCTAGGGTCGCCTCGTGCCGACGAACCCCATGACCCACCGCAGCGTCCCGCCGTCCGCCCGTGCCGCCGTCGTGCGGCCGCGCACCCTCGGAGCGCGCGTCACCGCCGCCCTGGCCGTGCTGCTCGCCCTGGGCGTGACGATGCTGGGAGCGGCGGTGGTCACGGTCGCGACCGCCGGCCCGGCCGGTGCGCACGACCACCTCGAGGCCTCGGACCCGCCCGCCGACGCCGAGCTCGCCGCGCCGCCGGTCCAGGTCGTCCTGACCTACAGCGGGGACATCCTGCCCACGGGCAGCCAGGTCGTGGTCACGACGCCCGACGGGCCCGTGGAGGCCCAGCTCACCGTGGACGGTCCCGAGGTCACGGCCGCGCTGCCGCCGGACCTGCCCGGCGGGGCGTACGAGGTCGCGTGGCGTGTCGTGTCGTCCGACGGGCACCCGATCGAGGGCACGTTCGGCTTCACGGTCGCCGCGCAGCCGACGCCCTCGCCCGCAGAGACCGACGACGCCGCCACGGACGAGCCGACGGCGACCGACGAGCCCGCGACCGACGAGCCGACTGCCACGGCCGAGCCCGCGCCCGAGGCGACCGACGCGGCGGCGGACGGCGACGCCGTCGGTGGCTCCGGCATGCCGTGGCTCTTCGGGCTCGCGCTGCTCGTGATCGTGGCCGTGGCGGCCGCCGCCGTGTGGCGTACCCGCCGCCAGCTGCACCAGGGTCACGGGCCGGCCGGTCAGGACTGAGCGGGGCGGGCTCCGCGCGCGACGGTGCTCCGCGCGAGCGCCAGCACCACGACGGCGGGCACCAGGACGACCGCGGCGACCGCGTTGACGGCCTCGAAGCCACCCCACGCCAGCACGGTGCCCGCGGCGGCCGCGGCCCCGGCGCCCGCGTAGTTCATCGCCGCGTCGGACACGCCCTGGAGCGGCACGCGCACGTGCGGCTCGGCCACGGAGGCGAGCAGGGCGGACGCCCCGATGACGCTCGCCGACCACCCGAGGCCCAGCACGAGCAGGGCCACGGCCGTGAGCGCCTCGGTCGGGATCCCGCCGCCGTGCGCCGCGTGGGCCGCCGCCGCGCCGTCGGACCGCGCGGCAGCGACACCCAGGGCGAGCGCGGTCGCGAGCAGACCCATGCCGACCATCGCCGTACGGACGCCGCCCACCCGGTCGGCGAGCCAGCCGAACAGCGGGCTGAGCGCGAACATCCCGAGGATGTGCAGGCTGATGACCAGGCCCACGAGCTCGAGCGTCATGCCCTCGTGCTGCATGTGCAACGGGGTCATGACCATCACGACGATCATCACGGCGTGCGCGCACGCCGGCATGACGAGCGCGAACCGGGCGACGGGATGGCGACCGGCCCAGGCGAGCGCGGCCCGTGACCGGACGGGCACGACCGCCGGCGTGCCGTCGGCGGTGCCCGGCGTGCCGGACGACGGGGCGCGGTAGAGGCCGCCGACCACCCACGCCGCGGCGACCAGCGCGACGAGCGCGAGCAGGAACGGTCCCGCCAGCTCGGGGACGCCCAGCCGCCGCCCGAGCGCGTCACCGGGCGCCGTGAGGTTCGGACCCAGGACGGACCCGACCGTCGTCGCCCAGACCACGACCGACATCGCGCGGCCGCGGGACTCGACGGGGGCGTCGTCGGCGGCCGCGAACCGGGACTGGAGCGTGGCGGCGTTCGCGACGCCGAAGAGGGCGATCCCGGCCAGCTGCACGAGGAGGGAGCCGGCCACGGCGGACAGGACGATGACGAGCGCGCCCACGGCCGCCAGGCCGTAGCCCAGCCCGAGCGCGGTCCGGCGTCCGCGCCGGGCGGCGAGGGTCGCGAGCGGGATCGCGGCCACCGCGGCCGCGAGGACCCCCACGGCCTGCGCCGCCCCGGCGGCGGCCGTCCCCCCGAGCCGTTCGGTCAGCAGGGCGCTGACCGCCGCACCCACGGCGACGCCGACCCCGGCGAGCGCGTTGCTCACGACGAGCGCCGTCACGTTGCGCCGGCGGGTGCCGTGCGGGTGGAGCACGTCCTGCTCCTGTGTCATCGTCTGCCTCTCCGTCCCGGCGTGTGCCGCCGTCCTGGTGTCCGACGGTCCCGGGCCCCCGAACTCACCGGTCCGCGGCTCTCGCAGGAGCGACCTCCCACGGCTCCCGCTCGCCGGGGACCACGACGAACAGCGGGTGGACGTCCGGCACGACGCCCGCCAGGGCCGCGGCCGCCGCAGGCGAGCGCGCACGCAGCTTGGCGAGCAGGTGCTCCAGCTCGTGGGCGACCTGGCCGTCGGTCACGGAGATCCGCGGGACGGTGGTCACGCCCGCCACAGGACGTTCGATCTTGGCGACGTCGAACCGGTACCCGCGCGCGCCGGCCTCGTCGGCGACGGCCGTCAGGTACGCGCCGATCGCGGCGCCGGGGTCCGGCTGGGCCCGGAAGCGCCGCAGCTGCGGGTGGTTGCGGTACCCCCGGGTGCGGTCGAGGAGCACGGCCTGGGCGAGCAGCGACTCGCGCCAGCACGCCGTCAGGCCCTGCCGGTCCAGGTACCGCGGGTGGAGGGACCAGAGCCGCACGCTCAGGCCTCGGGCACCGACAGCAGGTCCGACCCGCGCAGCTGCCCGACCTGCTCGACCATCCAGGGGCTCAGCGCCCAGGGCGCGGTCGCGACGGCGTCGAACATCTCGCCGATCCCCACCCAGCGGTGGTCCATGACCTCGTCCGGGTTGGGGGCGAGACCGCCGGAGACGCGCGCGACGTACACGGGGCAGACCTCGTTCTCCACGACGCCCGAGGCGTCGACCGCGCGGTAGCGGAAGTCCGGCAGCAGGGACCCCAGCCCGGTGACCGTCGTCCCGAGCTCGTGCCGCGCGTACCGGTGGATCGCGTCCTCGAAGCCCTCCCCGGGCCGGGGATGGCCGCAGAACGCGTTGGTCCACACGCCCGGCCACGCCTTCTTCGCCAGCGCGCGCCGTGTGAGGAGGACCCGACCGTCGTCGTCGAGCAGGTAGCAGGAGAAGGCCAGGTGCAGCGGCGTGTCCTCGTGGTGCACGGTCGCGCGCGGCGCGGTGCCGACGGGCGTGCCGTCGTCGGACAGCAGCACCACCTCGTCCGGGGGCGGCGTCATGAGGGGACCTCCTCGTCGTGGGGACCCGCGCCAGCCTATCCACGTGGTCGCCCGTGGGGGTCGGACCGGGTGGAACTGCCACGCCGCGCGGGGGAAAAGTCGCATGAAACCGCCGATGTTCCTTAGTGTGTTCCCGGTCTTCCGGCTCCGGGCCGGGCAGACTGAGAACGTGACGACGCCCGGGTCCCGTGCGTCGTGATCCGTCAGAAGGGATTCGCATGTCGCTGAACAAGTCCGAGCTCGTCTCGGCCATCGCTGCCAAGTCCGGCCTCAGCAAGGCGGACGCGGAGAGCGCCCTCAACGCCTTCCAGGAGGTCCTGATCGAGTCCCTCGGCAAGGGCGAGGCGGTCAAGGTCACCGGCCTGCTCGCCGTCGAGCGCGTCGAGCGCGCCGCCCGCACGGGCCGCAACCCGCGCACGGGCGAGGAGATCTCGATCCCCGCCGGCTACGGCGTCAAGATCAGCGCCGGCTCGCTGCTGAAGAAGGCCGTCGCCAAGTGATCCACCGCTGACCAGCGTCAGCGTCCCGGAGGCCCGTCACTCGCCACGACGCGAGGGACGGGCCTTCGCCGTCCCGTGACGCTGCAACGAGCGTGCTGACTCTTTCCTCTCGGCGCACTCATGAGGAAAGAGGCAGCACGGAGGATGCCGGCGAACGTCAGAGATCACCCTTGCGCTCGAGGTAGCGCATCGCGACCCACCCGATCGGCACGCGGCCCCAGTAGGTCACCAGCCGGTACAGGATCGTCACCGAGAACGCGATCGAGGCAGGGATGCCCGCGGCCGTCAGTCCCGCGGTGAGCGCGCCCTCGACGCCGCCGAGGCCGCCGGGAGTCGGCAGCATGGCGCCGAGCGCGTTGCCGACGAGGTAGATCACCGCGACGTCGACGAGGGACAGTGACCGCCCGAACGCGGCCAGCGCGGCGTCGAACGCCAGCACGTACCCGAGCGTCATGATGACGTTGCCGCCGAGGCCGAGCGCGAGGCGCGTCGGCTGCCCGAGCATCTGCGACAGGCGCGGCCACACCTGCTCGAGGATCGGCCGCGCACGGTCCCACGCCCAGCGCCGCGCGGGCGGCACGAGCATGACGGCGACCACGACGACGCCGACACCCGTGATCGCGAGGAGCACCGTCGTCGAGGGCAGCTCCACGATGCCGCCCGAGCCGGTGAAGATCGACAGCACCACGAGCAGCAGCACCGTCACCACGAACTGCGAGACCTGCACGAGCGCCACGGTCGCCACGGCCATGGGCGTGGGCACTCCGCGACGCGTCAGCATGCGCAGGTTGAGCGCGGCCGGACCGATGCCCGCGGGCGCGGCGAGCGAGACGAACGAGCCTGCCATCTGGGTGCACGTCGCCCGCCACAGCGGGATGGGCCTGGGGGAGAACGCGGCGAAGGTGAGCGCCGCGCCGAACCAGGTGATCGCGCCGAGGGTGAATGCCACGCCGACCCACCACGGGTTGGCGGTGCTGACCGCCTCGGCGATCTCCTCGAAGTTCATCGTGGTCACGACGACGGCGATCGCGACGATCGTCAGCGTGACCATGATGATCGTGCGCGCGCCGAAGCGGGTGATGTTCTGCGGCTGCACGTCGGCCTGGGGGAGCCGCTCGACGAGCGCGGCCCGCAGCTCGTCGAGGAGGCCCTTGACGCGCCGCACCTCGACCCGCGTCGTGGGCGGCAGGGCGATCGACTGCAGCAGCGGGCCGATCGCGGCGATGTCCTCGTCGGGCAGCGCGCGCACGGCGGACGCGATCGCGCGGCGCGCGCCCACGCGCAGCGCGAGCAGCGCGAGCATCTGGGTCAGGTCCATGCGGCGCGACAGCGCACCGGACGCGATCTCGCCCTGCTCCCAGCCGGTGAGCCAGACGTGCGGGTCGCCCCGGCCGTCCCGGTGGACGAGCACGACGTCGGGGGTCAGGGCGTGGTGCGTGACCCCGCCCGCGTGCGCGCGCCGCAGCTGCTCCCACGCCTGCGCCAGGACGGCGTCGCCGCGCTCGCCCTCGAGCTCGGCGTCGGGCAGGTCGCGCAGGGACACCGCGCCGCGCGCGTGCTCCTGGACCAGCACGACCGAGTCGTCCGCCGTGCCGATGCCCAGCAGGCGGGGCGTGCGGACGCCCGCGGCCGCCGCCGCGTACGCGAGCAGGGCGGTGCGCTCGGCCGCCGCCTTGAGCGAGATCGCCGCGCGCCCGTCGAACCCGCGCAGGCGCAGCGCGCGCCAGAGGCGCTGGACGGCGCCCATGACCTGACGGTCGCCGTCGAGCACGACGACGTCGCGCCGCACGCCGTCGTCGTCGAACATCGCGTAGACGCGGTTGTCGCCGGCGCGCGTGAGCGCCACGGCCGCGGGGTCCGACGGCGGTGCCCCCGTCTGCGTGCCGGCCCCGGCGCCGAGACCGGCCGGCGGGGCCGCGGCCGACGCCGCGGGTGCGCCCGGCAGGACGAGGTGGCCCAGCGTGGTGCGGCCGGCGACGGCGCCCTCGGCGTCGTACGACGTCACCGAGTCGTCGGGCACGTCGGGCTGGGCGGCGGCCGAGACGTCGCGCACGCGCACGAGCGCGGTCGGGCGGAAGCCGGCCCGGCGGACCGCCGCGACCAGGTCCCCGCCGTAGGCGCGCTCGCTGCGCACGCCGGAGACGTACTGCACCGACTGTCCCGCGAGCCTGCCCAGGAGCAGCGCCACCAGGATGCCGGGCAGCGAGACCTGGCCCGTGATGAGGACGATGAACAGCGCGAGGTACAGCACGTTCCACGACCAGCGCACGGTCCGGCGTCGGGTGCGGGGCCCGGCGGTGGTGAGCAGCCCGGCGATCGCGGCGACGTAGCCGGGGATGGTGAGCGTCCACCGCCCGTCACGCCACACCGACAGGCCGCGGACGAGGTCGTCGCTGCCCAGGCGCACGACGAGCACGCCGGCGACGATGCCGAGCGCCAGGCCGACGGCGGCGGCGCAGATCGACTCGACCACCTGGCGGCCGAGGCGGCGCACGCCCAGCTCGATGAGCACGGCCGCGGGCACGAACAGCACCACGAGGCCCTCGAGCAGCGCCACTGGGACGAAGAGGATCCGGCCCAGCAGCGTGTTGAAGCCCTGCACGTCCTGGGTGACGCCCTCGGTCGTGCCGTGGGCGACGACGGACAGCACGAGCACGAGCGTGACGCCGACGGCGCTGAGCACCATGCCGAGGAGGTCGGAAGGGTGCCGTACCCGCGCCTCCGGCGTGTCGACGACGCGGACGAGGTTCGCCGACTCGTCCTCGGAGAGGTCGCCGGCGAGCAGGGCCTGCAGCGGCCCTGTGGGGGGCGCCGGGTCGTGCGCGGGATCGCGCACTGGGCCAGCGGCGCTCGCTCCGGACATAGCCGTGAGTCTAGGTCCGCCACGCCGAATGGGCCCGGAGTTTCCTGCGGCGACGCGAGGGTGATCCCTGACACCGCCGCCCGCGGGCGCTACGTGATGCCCATGGCCGCGCGCCACTCGGCCGGCACGAGCGCGTACCCGACGAACGCGACGACGTCGAGCAGGGTGTGGGCGATCACGAGCGGCAGCACGCGCCGTCGTCCCCACCGCGAGGTGTAGAACCACGAGAACACCAGGCCCATCACCACGTTGCCCAGGAACGGCCCGATGCCCTGGTACAGGTGGTACGAGCCCCGCAGCAGCGAGCTCGCCACGACGAACCTCAGCCGGTCCCAGCCCAGGTCGCGCGTGCGCTCGAAGAGGTATCCGACGGCGACGACCTCCTCGAGCAGGCCGTTCTGCAGCGCGGCCAGCACGAGCACGGGCACGGTCCACCAGTGCTCGTCGAGCGCGCTGGCCTGGACGGAGACCGTGATGCCGAGGGCCCGGCCGAGCGCGTAGAACGCGAGCCCCGGGATCCCGATCGCCGCCGCGAGCGCCACGCCCCACGCGACGTCGCGCCCGGGCCTGGCCCGGTCGATGCCGACCGCGGCGAGCGCGCTCGAGCCGCGGGCGCTCAGGAGGAACAGCGCCAGCGCGACCGGCACCAGGGCGAAGCCGATCCCGAGCAGCTGGTAGGTGAGGTCGAGCAGAGGGCGCTCGGACCGGCTGGCGTTGAGCGTGGCCGACTGCTCGGCGAGCGGTGTCTCCGCGGTCAGCCGCGCCACGATGTTGACCAGCGCGTACACGGCGGACTGGCCGAGGCTCAGTCCGAGGACGATCCAGATCTCCGCGCCGGTGCGGCGGCGCTCGCGCGCGGACAGCGCGCGCACGGGTGCGGGGGAGGGCTCGGGGACGACGGCAGACACGCGGCCAGCGTAGTTCTCCCGGCTTGGGTGGGGCGGGGCTTGCGGCCACGTTCGCAAGGTGCCATCCTCTGCAGAGAACTTTGCATTGCAAACCTAGTGAGGAGCCCTGATGTCACCCTCCGACCGCCCCGGCGACGACGGCCCGCTCGACCCCGCCGCGTCCCTGCGCGTCATCCGCGAGACGCAGGAGCGTGCCCGCGCGGCCAACGAGCCGGACTGCCGCCTGCTCTACGGGGTGTGGGGCGTCGCCTGGCTCGTCGGGTACCTCACCCTGTGGACCAGCTCGCGGACCATGGGAGGCCAGCCCGAGGGCTGGGCGTTCGCGGTCTTCGGCGTGCTGCTGACGTCCGCCGTGGTCATCACCGCCGTCCACAGCATCCGCCGCACCGCGGGCACCCGTGGGGTCAGCGCCCGGGCCGGCGCCATGTACGGCTGGTCGTGGTTCCTCGGCTTCGTGGCGCAGGGCGCGGTCGTCTCCGGGCTGGCCCAGGCCGGCGCCTCGCCCGAGGTGATGGCCCTGGCCGCGAACGGCATCGCGTGCATCGTCGTCGGGCTGCTCTATCTGGGTGGCGCGATCGCCTTCGACGACCGCGGGCTGCTCGTGCTGGGCGTGTGGATCCTCGTCGTCGCCGGGGGCGCCACGCTCGCGGGCCTGCCGGGCACGTTCCTGATCATGGCGCTCGCGGGTGGGGGCGGCTTCCTGCTCATGGCCGCAGTCGAGCAGGCGCGCGTCGTCCGGCGACGGCGCGACCTCGGGGCCGCGAGCCCGGAGGCCCGGCGTGCCTGAGGAGATCCTCGACCCGGTCATCCACGCGACGGCGCGGCTGCGCGTCGTGGCGACCCTCGCCGCGCTCGGCAGCGGCGACGAGATCGCCTTCCCCAAGCTGCAGAAGCTGCTGGAGATGACGGCGGGCAACCTCTCGACCCACCTGCGCAAGCTCGAGGACGCGGGCTACGTCCGCGTCACCAAGACCCACGTCGGCCGCACGCCGGCGACCTACCTCGCCCTGACCCCGCGCGGCCGGCAGGCGTTCGAGGAGTACGCCGCCAACCTCACCTCGCTCCTGAAGGGAGCCGGATCATGACCTCCGACCTCGCCGTCCACGTCGACCGCGTGACGCGTCGCTTCGGCGACGTCGTCGCGCTGGACGACGTCTCGCTGGCCGTCCGCCCGGGCGAGCTCGTCGGCCTGCTGGGCCCGAACGGCGCGGGCAAGTCGACGCTGCTGTCCCTCGTCAGCGGCCTGCGGCGGCCCGACGCCGGCACCGTGCGCCTGCTGGGCGGCGACCCGCGCGACGCGCGCAGCCGCACCCGCCTCGGCATCACCCCGCAGGAGACCGGCCTGCCCGCCACGCTGCGCGTGCACGAGGTCGTCGACTTCGTCGCCGGCCACTTCCCGGACCCGGTCCGGACGGGCGACCTCCTCGAGCAGTTCGGTCTCACGGAGCAGGCACGTCGGCAGACCGGCGCGCTGTCGGGCGGGCAGAAGCGCCGGCTCGCCGTCGCGCTGGCCCTGGTCGGCCGCCCGCGCGTCCTGCTCCTCGACGAGCCCACCACCGGGCTCGACGTCGGCGCGCGACAGGCGCTCTGGGACGCCATCCGTGCCTATCACGCCGACGGCGGCACGGTGCTGCTCACGAGCCACTACCTCGAGGAGGTGCAGGCGCTCGCGCAGCGCGTCGTCGTCATCGACCGCGGCGTCGTCCGCGCCGACGACGCGCTCGACACCGTGCTGCGGCGCGTCTCGCTCCGCCGCGTGGTGCTGACCGCTCCCGACGACCTCTCGGCATGGACCGGCGTGGTGCGGGCGGAGCGCCCGGTGAGCCACCTGGACCAGGCCCGTCAGACGCTCCTGACGCCCGACGCCGACGCGCTCGTGCGCGACCTGGTGCTCGCGGGCATCGACTTCCGCGACCTCGAGATCCGGGGCGCGAGCCTCGACGAGGCCTTCTCCGAGATGGTGGCCGCCCGATGAGCACCACGACCGTGAGCCCGCTGCGCCTGACGTGGCTGCACCTGCGCTACCAGTTCCTCGAGACCGTGCGCATCCCCATCGCCGTGCTCGGGAGCATGCTGTTCCCGGCGTTGTCGATGGCCTTCTTCGTGGTGCCGCAGGAGCAGGTGGCGCGGAACCCCGTGTGGGCGACCATGGCCGTGGCCGGCCTCGGGCTGTTCGCCGTGATGTCGGCGAGCCTGTTCACCTACGGGCTCGGCGTCGCGGAGGACCGCCAGCTGCCGTTCGACCCGTACCTGCGCTCGCTGCCCGCCGGGCCCGGGCCACGCATGGCCGCGCGCATCGGCAACGGCTCCATCTTCGCGCTGCTCGGGCTCATGCCCCTGATCATCATCGCGTGGCTGCTCACCGACGCGACCGTCACCGCGCCACGGCTCGCCGCAGGCGTCGCCACGATCCTCGTCGCATCCGTGCCGTTCGTGCTGCTCGGCATGGCGGTGGGATATTCGCTGCCGGCCAAGGCCGCGCTGCCGGTGGTGCAGGTGCTGCTGTTCCCGCTCGCCTTCGCCGGCGGCCTGTTCCTGCCGCCGACGATGTTCCCCGCGTGGCTCGACGCCGCCTCGCTGGCGACGCCGACTCGCGCGGCGCGCGACGTGCTGGTCGACGTGCTCACGGGCGTCGGCGCGCCGGGCAGCGCGTGGCCCGTGCTGCTGGGCTGGACCGCTCTGTTCGCGGCGCTCGCGGTGTGGGCGTACCGGCGCGACGAGGGCCGCCGCTTCCGCTGATCCTGCCGCTCCCGCTGTTCTTGCCGCTCCCGCCGGGCGGCGGGCCGCTCAGCCCGCCCGGCGCAGCCGCAGGGAGTTGGTGACCACGAGCACCGAGGACGCCGCCATCGCCGCGCCCGCGATCATCGGGTTGAGCAGGCCGGCGGCGGCGAGCGGGATCGCCGCGGTGTTGTACGCGAACGCCCAGAACAGGTTCTGCTTGATGACCCGCAGGGTCGCGCGCGACAGCCGGACCGCCGTCGGCGCGGCGCGCAGGTCGCCGCGCACGAGCGTGATGTCGCTCGCCTCGATCGCGACGTCGGTCCCGGTGCCCATCGCCAGGCCGAGGTCGGCCGTGGCCAGGGCAGCGGCGTCGTTCACGCCGTCGCCCACCATCGCGACCACGCGGCCCTCGTCCTGGAGGCGACGCACGGCCGCGGTCTTGTCCTGCGGCAGGACGCGCGCCACGACGTCGGTCTCGGCGATGCCGACCTGCCGCGCGGCCTCGCGCGCGGCGCCCTCGGAGTCGCCCGTCAGCAGCACCGGCCGCAGCCCGAGCTCCTTGAGCTCGGCGACGGCCCGGGCCGAGGTCGCCTTGACCGGGTCGCGGAGCTCGAGCACCGCGCGCGCGGTGCCGTCCCAGGCGGCGACGACGGTCGTCGCGCCCGACTCCTCGGCCCGTCCGACGGCGGTGCGCACCTCGTCCGGGACGCGCACGCCGCGCTCGTCGAGCCAGGTGAGCCGCCCGACGACGACGCGCCGCGCGTTGAGCGCGAGCGCCGCCGTCGTGCCCGTCCCGAGGCCCGAGTGCGCGACGCGGACGAGTCCCTCGACGCCACCGCCGGGCGTCGCGAGGAACTCCGAGACCTGCAGCGTGCCCTGCTCCGACTGCTCCGCGTCGGCACGCCCGGCCTCCGGCGCCTCGCGCGGGGCGGCGGCGATCGCCTGGGCGACCGGGTGCTCGCTGAGCGCCTCGACGGCGGCGGCGTACCGGAGCGCCTCGTCGGCGTCCGTGCCGTCGGCGGGGGTCACGCGCTCGAGGCGCATGCGCCCCTCGGTCACGGTGCCGGTCTTGTCGAGCACGACCGTGTCGATCCGGCGCGTCGACTCCAGGACCTCAGGACCCTTGATGAGCACGCCGAGCTGGGCGCCGCGCCCCGTGCCGACGAGCAGCGCCGTCGGCGTCGCGAGCCCGAGCGCGCACGGGCACGCGATGATCAGGACGGCGACCGCCGCGGTGAACGCGAACTGCGTGCTCGCGCCGGCCACCAGCCAGCCCACGAGAGTCACCAGCGCGACCCCGAACGCGGCCGGCACGAACACCGCCGAGATCCGGTCCGCGAGCCGCTGGACGGGCGCCTTGCCCGTCTGGGCCTGCGCGACGAGGCGGCCGATCTGGGCGAGCGTGGTCTCCGCGCCGACGCGCGTCGCGCGCACGAGGAGGTGCCCCGAGGCGTTGACCGTCGCGCCGGTCACGGCGTCGCCGGGCCCGACGTCGACCGGTACCGGCTCGCCCGTGAGCAGCGACGTGTCGACGGCCGAGGTCCCGGAGAGCACGACGCCGTCGGTCGCGACCTTCTCGCCGGGCCGCACGGTGAACACGTCACCCGTGCGCAGCTCCGCGACGGGGACGCGCTCGGTGACGCGTCCGCCGTCGGGCCCTGCCACGGGCGTGCCGTCGGGGCCGACGGCGACCCGCTCTGCCTCCTTGGCGCCCAGCTCCAGCAGCGAGCGCAGCGCGTCGCCCGCGCGCCGCTTCGAGCGGTGCTCGGCGTAGCGGCCGGCGAGCAGGAACGTCGTCACGACGGCCGCGACCTCGAAGTAGAGCTCGGGCACCGCCATCTCGTCGCGGCTCGGCAGCAGCGTGGCCTCCATGCGCATGCCGAGCTCGCCCGCGCCGCCGAGCAGGAGCGCCCACAGCGACCACAGGCTCGCGGCGACGACGCCGACGGACACGAGCGTGTCCATGGTCGACGACCCGTGCCGGGCCGCGCGTGCGGCCGCGACGTGGAACGGCCACGCGCCCCACGTGACGACGGGCAGGGCCAGCGCCGCGACGGCCCACTGCCACCCGGTGACCTGGAGGGCCGGGATCATCGACAGCAGCAGGACGGGGACGGTCAGGACGGCGGACGCCCGCAGCCGGCGCAGCAGGTCGGCACCGCGGTACTCGACGTGGCCGGTGTGGCCGCCGTGGTCGCCGTGGTCCTCGCGCTCGTGACCGCCGGCGGCGTGTCCGTCGTCCTCGTGGGCGCCGGACGCCGACCGCGAGCCGGTCACGCGCGCCTCGTACCCGGCTGCCTCGACCGCCCTGAGGAGGTCGTCGTCCGAGACGTCGCGGGTGAGCACGACGTGCGCGCTCTCGAGCGGCAGGTTGACGGTGGCCTCCACGCCCGGGAGCTTGGTCAGCTTCCGCTCGACCCGGGCCACGCACGACGCGCACGTCATCCCCGACACGGCGAGGTCGACCTCGCGCAGCGGTACGGCGGGGACGTCCTCGGGCGTGGTGCCCGGGGACTGGTCGGTGCGCGTGGTCATGAGGGGCGGGACCTGCGAGCTCAGCTGGAGACGATCGGGAGCGTGTGCGTCGCCTGGCGCGCCGGGGCCTGCGCCGCCGACTCGGCAGCGACGGCGTCCTCGAGGACCTCGACGCCGGTGACGGCGTAGCCGGCCTCGTCGATGGCCTCGCGCAGGGCGTCCTCGGCCAGCGGCTGGTCCGAGATGACGCGGACGGACGACGTCTCGTTCACGTGCAGCTCGACGCTGACGTCCTGCACCCCGGGCACGCCCTTGAGCTCGCGCGTGACGGAGGAGGCGCAGTGGGCGCAGTGCATGCCGGAGACGGACAGTGCGGTGACGGTGGTCATGGGCGGTTCTCCCTGTGTCGGTTCTGGCTGCGAGGGCGGTCTCAGCTGCGCACGAGGCGGCCGATGGCGTCGGCGGCCTCCCGGACCTTGGCGGCACCCTCGTCCGGCGACGTCCGGGCGGCGTCGACGACGCAGTGCCCGAGGTGGTCTTCGACGAGCGCGAGGCTGACCGCGTGCAGCGCCTTCGTGACGGCGGACACCTGGGTCAGGATGTCGATGCAGTAGACGTCCTCGTCGATCATGCGCGCGATGCCCCGCACCTGGCCCTCGATGCGGCGCATACGCTTGAGGTACGCCTCCTTGTCCGAGGCGTAGCCGTGCGGACCGTCGTGCGACACGTGCTCGACGGAGCTGGGTGCGGTGGTCTCGCTCATACCCTCCACCATACCCCCTGGGGGTACCAAGTCAAGGCCGACGAGGTACCGGCACTCCGCTCGGCTCAGGGCTGCAGGAACACGGAGATGTGCGCCTCGATCTCGCGCTCCGCTCGCTCCGGGTCGCCGGACTCCAGTGCGGCAAGGAGCTCGCGGTGCTGCTCGACCACCGCGTGCGGGTCCTCGTGGTGCGGCGCGTCACGGACGAAGTAGGCCCGCACCCGTGGCTGGATCAGCCGCCAGATCTGCAGCGACTGCGTGTGGCTCGCGGCAGCGATCACCGCCTCGTGGAAGGCGAGGTCGAGGTCGGCGAGCCGGCGGGAGTCGAGCGGGTCGGCGGCCTGCTCCATCGCCGACACCGTCCGGTGCAGCGAGTGCAGGAGCTCTTCGTCCTGAGCCGTCGCGGCGGCCCGGAACGCGACCTTCTCGATGACGGTCCGGACCGGGACGAGGATCTGGGCGATCTCCTCCTGAGAGATCTCGACGACGACCGCGCCGCGGTACGCGTGAGAGACGACGAGCCCTTCCTGCTCCAGGACCATGATCGCCTCCCGCACCGGACCGCGACTGATGCCGTAGGTGGCGGAGATGTCCCGCTCCACGAGGCGGTCCCCGGCCGCGAGGTCTCCGGAGGCGATGCGGTCGCGCAGCTGGCGCAAGACCCAGTCGCGCCGTGACTCCGGCGGGGACGAGGGCTGGACGGACATGGGCAGCGACCCTCTCAGTCGGGGGCACACACTCTACTGGATGGCCGATGGTTGACCATCTACCATCACGGCCTCTAGAGTCGCGCACCTCAGAACCCGACGAGAGGTAGAGCAATGGCGCTGTCTGCAGACGTCCGCGGTCCCGGCGAGGACGACTCGGCACCGAACCCCACGACGCCGAGCACGAAGGTCCCCGGGAAGGTCACCGCCGCAGCGGTGCTGGGAACCGTCCTGGAGTGGTACGACTTCGCGATCTACGCCGCGATGGCCGCGGTGATCGGTCGCCTGTTCTTCCCGTCCGACGACCCGACCGTGTCGCTCCTGGTCACTCTCGCGTCGTACGCCGTCGGTTTCGTCTGCCGTCCGATCGGCGCGATCGTGCTCGGCAGACTGGGCGATCGCGCCGGACGGCGGAACATGCTCGCCATCACGATGGTGATCGTCGGGCTCTCCAGCCTCCTCATCGGGCTGCTTCCCACGTACGCCACCGCGGGCGTCATCGCTCCCACCCTGCTGGTCGCACTGCGGATGGTCCAAGGGCTCGCGGTCGGTGCCGAGTGGACCGGTGGCGCCACGTTCCTCATCGAGTACGCGCGGACCGGGCGCCGCGGCCTGTTCTCCGGCATCGTGCAGGCCTCGACCGTGACGGGATTCCTGCTCGGCACCGGTGTCGCCACGATCATGGTCAGGGCCCTGCCCCAGGACGCCGTCGACGCGTGGGGATGGCGTGTCCCCTTCATCGCCGGTGGTGTGGTCGCTGCGATCGGCCTCTTCGTCCGGCTCAAGCTGGACGAGTCACCGGCTTACCGAGCCATGCGCGCCGCCTCCACGGACGACACGACGCACGACCGCGGCCGTGCCGCTCGGACGCACGACGACTCCGGGCCCACCAGGCGGAGCTGGCTGCTCGTGCTGGGCGTCGTCTTCGGCGTCACGCTCTACGGCTACACGGCGACGAGCTTTCCCGCCTTCCTGGCCGGGATCGGCGCCCTCCCTCTTGCCGACGCGCTGACCACGAACGCCATCGCTCTGGTGATCGAGGTCCCGCTCATCGTCGCCGCCGGCGCGCTGTCCGACCGCGTCGGGCGCAAGCCGCTGATGATGACCGCGATGGCGTGTTTCGCCGTCTGCACGTACCCGATCTTCCTGCTCGTGACGAGCGGGACGATCGCCGGTGCGGTGCTCGGCCAGGTGCTCTTCGTCACGCTCTTCGCGCTCGTCTCGGGTCCGATGGCGGCGATGTTCGTCGAGCTCTTCCCCACGAGGGTCCGCTCCTCGGCCTTCTCGAGCTCCTACAACATCGGCGTCGCCGTCTTCGGCGGGACCGCGCCGTTCGTCAACACGTTCCTCGCGACCCGATCCGGCATCGACGTCGCCCCGGTGTTCTACCTCACGGTCGGTGCACTGGTCTCGTTGGTGTTCCTCAGCCGCGTGGTCGACCGCCACCACCAGGAGCTGCGCTGATGACCACGACACGGGCACCGCTCGACCTCCTGCTCCGTGGGGGCATGGTGGTCGACGGTGACGGCCGGCCCGCGCGTCGACTCGACGTCGGCGTGCGCGGTGACCGCATCGTCGCCGTCGCACCTGGCCTCGCGGCTCACGCGGAGCACCACCTCGACGTCACGGGACTCACGGTCGTGCCCGGCTTCATCGACCCCCACAGCCACAGCGACTGGTCGGTCCTCGGCAACCGCGACGCGCAGAGCACGATCCGCCAAGGAGTGACGACCGAGATCGTCGGGAACTGCGGCGTCACCTACGCACCGCTCGCTCCTGCCGGCGTCCCGGCGGCGCGCGACGCCCTCCGCGGGCACGGGTTCGAGGGCGACGTGACGTGGCGAACCTTTGCCGACCTGCTCGACGTCGTTCACGGTCATGACGGCGGCACAGCGCAGAACCTGGCGTGGCTGGTGGGGCACACGGCCCTGCGCGACGCGGCCGGCGTGTGCGGCGAGGGCGCCGACGCACAGGGTGTCGCAGGCATGGCGCGGCACCTCACCGAGGCGATGGAGGCTGGGGCGCTCGGCATGTCGACGGGCCTCGAGTACGGCTCGGGCCGTGACGCCGACACCCCGGAGCTCGTGTCCGTCGCCGCCACCCTCGCGCGGTACGACGGGATCTACGCGAGCCACATCCGCAACCGCGACGCCCACCTGCTCGACGCCGTCGACGAGTTCTTCGAGATCGCGACGCGCAACGGGTTGCGCGCTCAGCTGTCGCACCTCAACGTCCGGCACGACACCGGCGCGCCGGACGGAGCCTGGCACGACGCCGTCGAGAGGCTGGGGAGGCTGCGCGAGAGCGGCGCCGACGTCCTCGCGGACATGACCCCGTACCCGCACGGGATCGGCCTCGCGACAGGTCTGCTCCCCGCGTGGTTCCTCGCGAAGGGGCCCGCGGAGGCAGCCTCGTCGCTTCGCTCCCCGTCGGTGCGCGCGCGACTGCGCGGGGACTGCGACCGGTACTGGCGGTTCGTCGACAAAGGGCAGTGGGACCGTGTCGCCATCGCGACGAGCCCGGCCACTCCCGACGCGGAGGGGAGAACCGTCGCGGACCTCGCCGACGAGGGCGGGCGCTCCCCGTGGGACGTGTTCTTCGACGTGCTCGAGGCGGCCGGTCCGGCGATGGGCTCCGTGCAGCTCATGGGCCGGCTGTTCACCCCGGAGCACGTCGCCGAGGCCGTCGCCCACCCGCTGTTCGCCCTGGGCGTGGACGGGTTCACCAGCCGGATCGACGGACCCTTGGCCAGGCGGACTCGCCATCCGTTGTTCTTCACCGGCCACACGCACTACATCGCCCACCACGTGATCCGGGCGCGGACCCTCACCCTCGAGGAAGCCGTGCGGAAGATGACGTCCATGGTCGCGGACCACTTCGGCGTCGAGAGCCGCGGCCGCGTCCGTCCCGGCGCGTACGCCGACCTCGCGGTGCTCGACCTCGACGCTCTCGCGGACCAGGACACGTTCGAGTACACGGGCGCCTATGCCCGCGGCGTCCCCCACGTGATCGTCAACGGCCGCGTCGTCGTCCAGCACGGCGAGCACCTCGGAACGCGGGCAGGTCGTCTCCTGCCCCGCAGCTGACCCCCACCCACCCGATCGAGCAAGAGGACCATCCATGAAGATCACAGCAGTCACCGCCGCCGGACTGCGCGGTGCCACGCCCGAGGGGGGCTGGCAGGAAGAGCTGCGCCAGGACGACGTCGTGCACACGCTCGTCGCGGTGCACACCGACGAAGGGCTCGTCGGCGTCGGCAGCGTGTTCACCTCCGAGGACCTCGTGCGCGGAGCACTGGACGTGCTGCGTCCTGTCCTCGTCGGGGCGAACGCGCTCGAGCCCGAGCGGACGAGCGAGCGCCTGCACAGGACCACGTTCTGGATGGGCCGCGGTGGCTCGATCACCCACGCGATCAGCGGGATCGACACCGCCCTGTGGGACGTGCTCGGGAAGGCGACGGGGCAGCCGGTGGGCAGGCTCCTCGGCGGGCGGTACCGCGACCGGGTGCGGCCGTACGCGTCACTGCTCATGGACCAGCCCGAGGCGCTGCACGACCACCTGACCGCGCTTCGGGCGGACGGCTGGACGGCGTTCAAGATCGGCTGGGGGCCGTTCGGCCGGGTGGACGAGCGGCTGGACGAGCGCATCGTGGCCGCCGCCCGCGACGCCGTCGGCCCGGACGCGATGCTCATGGTCGACGCGGGCGGCAGCGACAGCGCCTGGAGCCAGGGCTACAAGTGGGCGCTGCGCACGGCCCGCATGCTCGACGCGCACGACGTCGCGTGGTTCGAGGAGCCGCTCCCTCCGGACGCGATCGACGACTACACGCACCTGCGCCGCCGCTCCCCGGTCCCCATCTCAGGAGGCGAGGTCCTCACGCGCCGCCAGTCGTTCCAGCCCTGGATCGAGGGCGGGGCGCTGGACATCGTGCAGCCGGACGTGACCAAGGTCGGCGGGACGAGCGAGCTGCGGCGGATCGGCTGGTCGGCGCACGACCACGGCATCAAGCTCGTCCCGCACGGGTGGAACACCGCGGTCGGGCTCGCGACGGACCTCCAGCTCGCCTCCGCGCTGCCCGACACCGATCTCGTCGAGTACGTCACGGGCTCGCCGTACATCGACGACCTGACGACGACCGGCTGGGCCCTGGACGCGGACGGGATGCTCGCGATCCCGGAGACCCCGGGCCTGGGGATCGAGCTCGACCGTGAACGCCTCGGTCGGTACTGCGACGTCGAGACGCTGCTGGGGAGCGCGGCATGACCGCCCGATCGCTCGTCGTGACGGGAGCGGCGTCGGGGATCGGCCGTGCGGTCGCGGTCGGCGCCGCGCGCGCCGGCTGGTACGTCCACGCGCTCGACCTCGACGCCGACGGCGCCGCGACGACCACCGACCTCGTCCGCGCGGCGGGCGGGGACGGGCGGGCCCACGTCATGGACGTCACGGACGCCGACGCGGTCGCGGCGGCCTTCGCGGGGATCACGACCGCGGGGCCCGCGCTGCGCGGTACCTTCGCGGGCGCGGGTATCGACGTGGGCGGCGCGGCGCACGAGCTCGCGCCGGACGTCTGGCGCCGCGTGCTCGACGTGAACGCGACCGGGACGTTCCTCGTCGTCCAGCAGTCCCTCCGCGCCATGATGACCACCGGCGGCGGGAGCGTGGTGCTGTGCGGCTCGCCCGCAGCCTCGGTGGGCTTCGCGGCCGGCGGCGCGACGGCGTACGGGGCGTCGAAGGGCGCGATCTCGTCGATGGTCCGTACCCTCGCCGTCGACTACGCGCGGTACGGCATCCGGGTCAACGCGATCGTGCCCGGCCCCACGGAGACACCCCTGATGTGGGCGAACGTCGCACCCGACGAGGTGCCCGCACTCCGGGCGCAGATCGAGCGCGAGGTCCCGCTGGGCCGGCTCGCCCGGCCCGAGGAGGTCGCGGAGCCCGCGCTCTGGCTCCTGTCCGAGCACGCGTCGTACACGACCGGGTCGCTCGTCGGGTGCGACGGCGGCGTGCTCGCCAAGTCGTCGATCAGCGTATGAGCACCCAGGACACCCCGGCTCGGCGCCCCAGGGTCGGCGCCACGTGCTGGGCGATCGGCGACGGGTGGATCCCGCCCTACGGCAGCGGGGAGGACCCGACCCTCGCGAGCCACGAGAGCCTGTGCCTGCTCAACGCCGGCCAGGACGACGCCCGGGTCGAGATCCGGCTGTACTTCGCGGACCGCCCACCGGCCGGGCCCTACCGCGTCGTGGTCCCCGCCGAGCGCGTGCGCCACGTCACGCTCAACGACCTGGACGACCCGGAGCCGGTGCCTCGCGGCACCGACTACTCGGCCGTCGTCCTCGCCACGGCCCCGATCGTCGTCCAGCACACGCGCCTGGACTCACGACAGGCCGCCAACGCCATCTTCAGCACGATCGCGTTCCCCGTGGACGCCGCCCGAGAGGACCTCCGATGACGCAGACCGCTCTCACCCCGCTCCTCGTCGCCTCGACCCTCGGGGCGGCGCTCGGCGGGTTCATGTTCGGGTTCGACACCGCGGTGATCAACGGGGCCGTCGACGCCATGAAGGCCGAGCTCGGCGTGGGGTCGGCCCTCGTCGGGGTGATCGTGGCCAGCGCGTTGCTCGGCGCCGCCGTCGGCGCGTTCGGCGCCGGCCCGATCGCCGACCGGTTCGGGCGACGGCGTCTCATGATGGTCGCGGGCGTCTTGTTCGTGACCACGTCGGTGCTGTGCGCCTTCGCGCACAGCGGTCCGGCACTGGCGGCGTGGCGCTTCCTCGGGGGTGTGGGCGTCGGGATGGCGTCGGTCGTCGCGCCCCTGTACATCGCCGAGATCGCACCGGCGCGGTTGCGGGGACGGCTCGCGACGATGCAGCAGATGTCGATCGTCCTCGGGATCTTCGCGGCGCTGGTCTCGAACGCGCTCATCGTTCGGGCCGCCGGGGGCGCCGCGGTCGAGCTCGGGTGGGGCCTGCCCGCGTGGCGGTGGATGTTCCTCGTCGCCGTCGTCCCGTCGGCGGCGTACGTGATCGCCGCGGCCCTGCTTCCCGAGTCGCCGCGCTACCTCGTCATGCGTGGCGACCACGCCGGCGCGGCCCGCACGCTGCAGCGGCTGCACCGGGTCCCGGGGGGCGACGCCGAGCTGGGCGTCGCGACGATCGAGACCACCCTCCACGAGGTACGGCCCGCGTGGTCCCACCTCTTCTCCCGGCCGGGCGTCCTCAAGCCGATCGTGTGGCTCGGGATCGCCCTCGCCGCGCTCCAGGCCCTCGTCGGGATCGACGTCATCTTCTACTACTCGACCTCGCTGTGGGCACAGGTGGGCTTCGGCGAGGAGCAGGCGTTCTGGCTCTCCGCCCTGACGTCGCTGATCAACGTCGCCGCGACGGTGGTCGCCATCTTCCTCGTCGACCGCGTCGGGCGCCGTCGCCTCCTGCTCACCGGGTCGGTCGGCATGACGATCAGCCTGACCCTCATGGCGATCGGGTTCGCACAGGCGCGGGAGGCCGGGGACGGCCTCTCCTTCGTCGACGCCTGGGGTGTGGTGACGCTCGTCGCCGCGAACCTGTTCGTCGTCGCGTTCGCGGTGTCGTGGGGGCCCGTCGTGTGGGTGCTCGTGGGAGAGATGTTCCCCAACCTCCTGCGAGCACGGGCAGCCTCGCTCGCGGCGGCGGCCAACTGGACGGCGGGCATCGCGGTCAACCTCACGTTCCCGTCCCTGCGCGACCTCTCGCTCCCGGGCAGCTACGGGCTGTACGCCCTGTTCGCCGCCGCCTCGTTCGTGCTCGTGCGTCGCGCGCTGCCCGAGACGGCGAACCGGGCGCTGGAGGAGATGCACGAGCGCACCGCGGGGAGGAACCGGTGACCTGTCGGTCGCCCGGAGCACAGACTCGGGTCTACCGTGTGACCCACATCACCCGCTCGCGCACCGGGTGGGCGGGTGCCCCACGGAACGAAGGAGTAACCGTGCGCAGAACCGCCAGGACCACCTCCGCCGCACTGGCCCTCACCGGGGCGCTCGTGCTCGGAGGCGCCACGACGGCCGGCGCCGTCGGCGAGGGCCCGGACTACGGGGGCAACGAGGTCGTCACGACCTCGATCCTGTCCACGTACGACGAGGTCGTGGACTTCCTCAGGACGCAGGACGCCAAGCAGGACGCGATGGAGCTCGAGGTCATCGGCCAGACGGTCAAGGGCCGCGACATCCACCTCGTGAAGTACGTCAGCGACCCGGACAACCCCACGATCTTCTACCTCGCCCAGCAGCACGGCAACGAGCAGCTCACGACCGAGGCGATGCTCCACTTCATCAAGTCGCTGGGCTCGGGCAAGAGCGCCCGCATCCTCGACGACGTCAACATCCTCATGATCCCGATGTACAACGCCGACGGCGCGATGGGGGACGTGAACTTCTCGCTCGACGACTACATCGCCAAGGGCGAGCGCCACCTGACGCGCTACAACGCCGACGGGGTGGACCTCAACCGCGACCACGTGGCCAGGCTCGAGCCCGAGACCCAGGCGTTGCACACGAACGTGCTCCAGGCCTACGACATCGACTACATGATCGACCTGCACCACCAGGGCACGCAGTCGCGCGTGGACGGCGACCTCGTCTCCGGCTCGATCCTGTACCCGACGACGCCCGACGCGGACCCGGCCGTGGTCGAGGGCTCGAAGCGCCTGGGCTCGATCGTCTACGAGAACGTCGACTCGACCGGCTGGGGTCACATCGGCAGGTACGTGGGCGGCACGGCGAACACCATCGCGCGCAACGGCATCGCGGCGGAGTACGGCATCTCGACGCTGCTGTTCGAGATGCGCGGCATGTCCGACCACGAGTACGCGCCGTACGTGCTCGGTCAGAAGAGCAACGGCTACCTCATCCGCCAGTCCGTCGTCACGCTCACGTCGACGGCGCAGGCGATCGCTGACGGCTCGATCGAGACCGCCGACACCTCGTTCTGGGACACGCTCCCCGAGCAGGGCTGACCGGCAACCGTCCGGGGGCCGCCGTCCGCTCCGCCGCACCACCGTCCGGCGGGGCGGACGACGGCCCCGAGTTCAGGGCTCGACGAGGCGGATCGAGGCCGCGAACTCGTCCAGTACCGGCAGCAGGTCGTCGAGCTGCACGAGGTTCTGCGTGCCGTACATGACGACGACGTCGCTGCCGCCGGTGCGCCAGGCCCAGTTGACCGAGGCCACGATGTCGCCGCCCAGCTCGTCGGCGCGGGTGTAGCGGATCGCGCGGCGCCCGGGACCGAGGCCTCCGACCACCTCGGTGACCTCGGGCTCGCGCGTGGCGTCGGGCTCCGGCAGGCCGAGCAGCAGGTCCTCCGGCATGCTCTCGTCGGTCGGCGCGTCGACGACCTGCACGAGCTCGAGCGCCTTGTCGGGCGTGCCGAGCAGCGCGAACCGGTGCACGCCCTCGGTCATGCGCGGGTAGGCGAGCAGCCGCTCGAGGTAGCGCTCGAGCACCCCGCGCTCCTCGGCGTCGTAGCCGAACCCCTCGGCGGCGAGCCGCGCCACGGTCCGCGACCACTGCTCGGGCGTCTCGTACCCGTTCCACGGGAAGCCCTCGGGCACGTAGACCCAGCGGTCGGTGTCGAGGTCGACCTTGATGGTCACGCGGCGCCTCCAGCGGTCTCGGCGGTGTCGGCGTCCTCGCCGCCGCCCCACCGCAGCGACGCCATGATGGTGTCCCCGAGCTCGGTCAGGGCGTCCACCATCGGCGCGAGCTCGGGGTCGTCCGAGCCCGAGACGGTGAACGTCCCCACGAGGTGGTCGAGGCCCGGCGCGGGCGCCTCCCACACGTGGTGCACGGTGCGCAGCGCGCCGCCCGGGGAGTCGCCGGGCAGCTCGACCTCGATCTCGGGCCGCGTGCCGGCGTCGTGCTCGACGACCTCGCGGCGCGCCTCGCCCCCGCGCGTCACCACCGTCGTCGACCCGGGGGACGCGTCGGGCGCCGCGCCCGAGCGGGCCGGCGCGAACGCGAGCGACAGCGAGACGGGGACCTGCCACGGCACGCCGAGCGGGAGGACGACGTCGACGACGCCCTGCTCGCGGGCCGACAGCACCGCCGCGACGAGCGAGCGCTCGAGCCGGCGGACGCGCCCGCGCGTGCGGTCGTCGGTGATCGCGCCGTAGTGCTGCTTGACCACCCGGCGGACCGTCGCCTCGACGTCGCCCTGGACCGGGATCAGCACGAAGCCGGGCGGCAGGACGAGCGAGTAGCGGCGAGGCGCACGGCTCATGCCCGGTCCTCGCGACCGGGGGCGAACCGCTGCTCGGGCAGGGCGACGACCGTGTCCGGTG
>JAPSLQ010000016.1 GCA_031180595.1 Isoptericola sp.
GTTCCTGTCGTCGTTGACCATCAAGGACGCGGGCGACGTGATCGTCGATGATCGTTTCTGCCTCGTCGGTTACGACGATGTCGCCGCGCGCGTCCGAACGTACGGATCAGGCGGCGCAGCGTCAACGGATCCGTTGAAACGATCAACAAGGAACAGGGCGGCTCGCGGCTCCGAGGGACGCCGCAGTCGTCCCCGGACGCTTGCGGGCACCGTCGGGCGGGCCGACGATCGCTGCATGCGCATCCGGGCCGAGCAGGGCGACATCACGACCGCGCGAGTCGACGCGATCGTGAACGCGGCCAACTCCTCGCTCCTGGGCGGCGGCGGGGTCGACGGCGCGATCCACGCCGCGGCCGGGCCGCGGCTGCTCGAGGCGTGCCGCGAGCTGCGGCGGACCACGTTGCCCGCCGGGCTCGCCGTGGGCGACGCCGTCGCGACGCCGGGCTTCGACCTGCCCGCGCGCTGGGTCGTCCATACCGTCGGCCCGAACCGGCACGCAGGCGAGACCGACCCGGCGCTGCTGACGTCGTGCTTCACGCGGTCGCTCGACGTCGCCGCCGAGGTCGGTGCGCGCACGGTCGCGCTGCCCGCCGTGAGCGCCGGCGTCTACGGCTGGGCGCCCGACGACGTCGCGGCCATCGCGGTGCGGGCGGTGCACGGCTGGGACGAGGCTCACCCGGGCCGGATCGACGAGGTGCGCTTCGTCCTGTTCAACGCCCCCGTGCTGGCGGCGTTCGAGGCCGCACTCGCGACGGCCCGCCGGCACTAGCGCGCCGGCGGGCCCGTCACGAGCCGCGCGCCCGGCTGCGCCAGATGGCCCCCTGCCAACACCTGGCACAGCCCGTCACGGGCTGTGCATGCCCGGCCGCGCCAGATGGCCCCCGGTGCACCTGGCGCAACCCGTCACGGGCTGCACTCGTCCGGTTGAGCTCGGTGTGCCCCCGCCACCGTGCTCAACCGGCCGATCAACCCGCCGAGGGACGAGGCCTGGGCCTCGACGCTCCTCGGCGGAAGCTCTTCTTACCGATCGTCGGAACGCTGGTTCGTCGTCGTCACTTGGACGTCGGCCAGCACGCGACGCACATCGCCTGCGCTCTCGACGAGTCAGCTGCTGCGGCACCGCCCGCCATGGGTGCGGTGAGCATCAGCGCCACGGCTACCGTGGCGAAGATCCGGTTTCTTCTCATGGGGCTTCTCCTCTGGGGCTTGTCCTGCTCGCGCCCTGCGTGACACCAGTGTCCCGCCTCGATGACGTTCTTGGAGCGCCAGCATGCTGACCACAAGTAGACATGGGAACATGTGGCCGTGATCGACGGATCGCACGACGACCGCCCGCTCGACATCGACGAGACAGCGCTTGCCGTGTACGGCGCGCTCCTCCGGGTGCCGGCGAGCGACGCCGTGGACCTGGCGGGGCGCCTCGGGGTGGACGAGGCGGAGGCCGCGGAGGCGCTCGGTCGGCTGGTGCGGGTCGGGCTCGCCCGCACGAGCGTGGACGGTGGACCGCCCTATCGCGCCGAGGTGCCGGACGCCATGCTCGACGACGTCGTGGAGGCGCGCGTCGAGGCGCTCATGGCCGCCGCCGAGTCCGTGCGCGCGGTACGGGTGGCGGCGGCACGCGTGCGGGCGCTGTACCACGGTGTCACCCAGAGCCGGAACGCGGTCGAGTTCGAGCGACTCGTCGGTGCGGACGGGATCGCGACGAGGATCGCAGAGCTGAGCGCTCGTACGAGTGCCACGATGGAGGGCGTCATGACGGCGATACCGCCGACGTCGCTCATCGAGCAGGCTCGCGAGTCGGAGGACCGCCTCGCCCGCCGCGGCGTCCGGCTGCGCTCGCTCTACCGGGCCCCGGCCCGTCGGTCCGCTGCGCTCAACGCCCACGGCGTCTGGCTCGCCGAGCGCGGCGGCGAGATCCGCACCACACCGTGGCCGTTGCCGACGCAGTACGTGCTGTTCGACCGCCGAGCCGCCCTCGTCTCGTTCGAGGAACCGGACGTCGACGGCCCGGCGGCGGTCGTGCTGACGACGCGCGAGGTGATCGGCTGCCTCGGGACGTTGTTCGACATGCTGTGGGACTCCGCGCTGCCCCTGCCCACCGCAGTGGCCCCTGCGCCGGCGGACGAGCCGACCGCGAGCGAGCTGGAGATCCTCCGCCTCATGCACGCCGGGCTCAAGGACGAGGCGATCGCCCGCGAGCTCGGGGTCTCGACCAAGACGGTGCGCCGGGCGCTGTCGTCCCTGGCGGAACGCCTGGAGGTCAAGGACCGGTTCTCGCTCGGGGTGCTCGTCGGGGCCAAGGGCTGGCTGCGTGACGGCCGTGCCGACGAGCCGGCTCCGCGCCCGTAGGACGCCGAGGGCACCGGGTAGCCGGCGTCACCGCCGCCGCGGGACCGGCCCGTCGGGCCGGCGCGCGTCGAGGTCGGCGACGTCGTCGAACCCGGACCGCCCGCCCCCCGACCTCCGGTGGTACAGGTACGTGACGCCCCACAGCACGACGCCGACCAGGACGAGCGTGCCCGCGATCGCGTACTGGCCCTGCTGCGCGTCGCTGCGCGCCCAGGGTCCCGCGAGGAACGCGCACGTGACGGCGCCCAGGACGGCGAGCGGCGTCCGGGTGCGGAAGTGGTCGTGGTCGACGGGCCGCCGGCGCAGCACGAGGAGCGCCACGTTGACGACGGCGAACACGCACAGCAGCAGCAGCGACGTCGTGCCGCCCAGGAGCGCGACGGCGCTCGCACCCGTCTCGGTCGCCTCCGCGCGCACGACGTAGACGATGAGGCCGAAGGAGATGGCGGTCGTCACGACGATCGAGACCCACGGGGTGCGGCGGGTGGCGTGCACCCTGCCGAACGACCGCGGGAGGACGCCCTGGTTGGCCATCCCGTACAGCAGGCGGGAGGCCATGAGCATGTTGATCAAGGCCGAGTTGGCGACGGCGAACATGCCGATGAACGGGAAGAGCGTGCCGAACGGCAGGTCGGGCGCGCCGGCCGCCACGACCTGGGTCAGGGCGGAGCCCCGCGACTCGTCCGTGAGGTTCCCGACGGGGACGAGCGCGACGGCGGTGGTCGCGACGAGCACGTAGATGAGCCCTGTGATCGACAGGCCGGCCAGCATCATCCGCGGGTAGTCGCGCACGGGGTGGTGGCACTCCTCGGCCATGTTGACCGAGTCCTCGAACCCGACCATCGCGAAGAACGCGAGCGTGGTGGCCGCCGTCACCGCCAGGAACGCGCTCTTCTCGTCCGGGCTCTCGAAGATCACGACGCGCGAGAAGTCGGCGCGCCCCTGGGACATGCCCCAGATGCCCACGAAGATGACGAGCAGCAGGCCCGAGAGCTCCACCAGGGTCAGCACGACGTTCGCCTTGACGCTCTCCGACACGCCGCGGAAGTTCACGAGGGCGACGAGCGCCATGAACCCGAGCGCGATCGCGATCCGGCCGCCGCTGCCCGCCTCGAGCCCCAGGCCGAACCCGTCGCTGAGGAAGCCCGCGAACGCGTTCGACGCCGTCGAGGCGGAGGTGATGCCCGAGCTCATCACCATGAACGCGATGATGAACGTCAGGAAGTGGATGCCGAACGCCTTGTGCGCGTAGAGGGCCGCACCCGCCGCGTGCGGGTACTTGGTCACGAGCTCGAGGTACGAGAACGCGGTGAGCGTCGCGACGGCGAACGCCACGAGGAACGGCGCCCACGCCGCTCCGCCGACCTCGCCGGCGACCTGGCCCGTGAGCGCGTACACGCCCGTGCCGAGGATGTCCCCGACGATGAACAGCAGCAGGAGCTTGGGCCCCATGACGCGCCGCAGGCCGCCCTGCTCGCCTGCCTGCGGGTCCTCGCGCGCGACGTCCTGGCTCATCGGAACCTCCTCGTCTCGTGCGCCCCGGCCCCTACCGGTGCGCGCTGAGGTCCATGGAACCGCGTCCACGCGGACGTCGCCCGCTGTTGGGTCCCCCGACGTGCTGAGATACCTGTACGCAACGTTGCGCGGGCATCGTTGCGCCGGAGGGCCCCTCGTCCACGACGGGGTCCGGACTGGAGGTGGGAGCACGTGCGACGAGCGGTGGTCACCGGTGCCGGGGCGGTCACGCCCGTCGGGCTCACGACGGACGCGACGTGGGAGGCCCTGACGGACGGCGTCGGCGCCGTGGCGGCGATCGAGGAGGAGTGGGCGCGCGACCTGCCGGTGCGCATCGCCGCGCGGGTCGACGACGGGTTCGCCCGCTCGCTCGAGGTCCGCGAGCTGCGGCGGCTGGACCGCGCCGAGCAGCTCGCCCTCGTCGCGGGCCGCGAGGCGTGGTCGGCGGCCGGGGCACCCGACGTCGACCCCACCCGCCTCGGCGTCGTGGTCGGCACGGCCAACGGCGGCATCGGCACGACGCTCGTCCAGCACGAGGTCCTCTCGACCGACGGCCACCGGCGCGTGAGCCCGCACGCGGTCACGATGGTCATGGCGAACGGACCGGCCGCGTGGCTCTCGATCGACCTCGGCGCCAAGGCCGGCGCCCGGGCCCCGGTGAGCGCGTGCGCGGCCGGGGTCGAGGCGATCCTCACCGGACGCGAGATGATCCGCTCGGGGGAGGCCGACGTCGTGGTGTGCGGCGGGGTCGAGGCGAGCGTGGTCGACCTGTGCATCTCGGCCTTCGCCCGTGCGCGGGCGATGTCGACCCGCAACGACCAGCCCGAGAGCGCGTCGCGGCCGTTCGACGCCGAGCGCGACGGCTTCGTCATGGGCGAGGGCGGGGCGGTGCTCGTGCTGGAGGCCGAGGAGCACGCCACGGCACGCGGTGCCGACGTGCTCGGGGCGGTCGACGGTGCGGCGCTGACCTCGGACGCGCACGACATCGTCGGCGGGGAGCCGCAGAACCAGGCACGGACGATCGAGCTGGCGCTGCGCTCCGCCGGCCTCGCCGCGGACGACGTCGGTGTCGTGCACGCCCACGCGACCTCGACGCCGGTCGGCGACGTCAACGAGGCCGACGCGCTGCGCGCCGTCTTCGGCGACCCGCCGCCCGTGACGGCCACCAAGGCGTCGACGGGGCACCTGCTCGGCGCCTCGGGGGCGCTCGGCGCGCTCGTCGCGCTGCTCTCGCTGCGCCACGGCGTCGTCCCGCCGACGCTCAACCTCCAGACGCCGGACCCGGCCATCGACCTCGACGTCGTCACGAGCGCGCGCCCGACGACCGCCGGGCACGCGCTCGTGAACGCCTTCGGGTTCGGGGGGCACAGCGCCGCGCTGGTGCTGTCCCGGGACTGACTCGGCATCATGGGACTCGCTCGGCACCTCGAGGTGCCGAGCGAGTCCGGAGCTGCCGAGCGAGCTCTCAGCGGCGGCGGGCGAACGCCCAGGTCGCCGCGCCGGCGAACAGCACGGCCAGGCCCACGCACCACACGACCGCGAGCAGCGCGCCGTCGGCCAGCGCGTCCCCCTGCGGCGCGCCGGGCGTGCCGCCGACGAGCAGCCCCCGCACCGTCTCGATCACGGGCGTGACGGGCTGGTGCTCGGCGAAGCCGCGCATCCACGAGGGCATGGTCGCCACGGGCACGAACGCGCTCGACACGTACGGCAGGAACATCACGAAGAACGTGAACCCGCTCGCGGCGTCGGGCGAGCGGACGAGCACGCCGACGAGGACCGCCGACCAGGTGATCGCGTGGACGAAGAGCAGCAGCACGCCCACCGCGCCGAGCCACTCCAGCGGCCCGGCGGTGGGCCGGAAGCCGATCGCCGCGGCGACGCCGAACACGACGGCCGTGGTCAGGAGGTTCTTCACCAGGCTCGCGACGACGTGCCCGACGAGCACGGTCCCCGCCGCGACGGGCATCGACCGCAGCCGGTCGATCATCCCGCCCGACATGTCCTGCTCCACCGCCATCGCGGTGCCGGCCGCGCCGAACCCGGCGGTGAGCAGGATGATGCCGGGCGTGGCGTAGGTGACGTAGGAGGTGCCGACGTCGAGCGCCCCGCCGAACACGTAGGTGAACATGAGCAGGATCACGACGGGCAGCACGGCGGCGGTGATCATCGAGTCGACGTCGCGCCGGACGAGCCGCAGCCCCCGCCCGGCGAGCGTCACGGCGTCGATCGCGAGGGCGGTCATGCCGCCACCTCCTCGGTGTGCCGGGTGGGCTCGCCGGTCCCTGGACGCGGCTCCGTGCGGGCGGCGTGGCCGGTCAGGGTGAGGAAGACGTCGTCGAGCGTCGGGGTGCGCAGGTCCCACCGACGGGGTGCGACGCCGGTGCGCTCGACACC
The DNA here is from genome assembly GCA_031180595.1 of Isoptericola sp. Classification (GTDB taxonomy): domain Bacteria; phylum Actinomycetota; class Actinomycetes; order Actinomycetales; family Cellulomonadaceae; genus Isoptericola. The sequence goes on from JAPSLQ010000016.1 coordinate 6,259, forward strand.
GGCCAGCAGCTCGCGCACGCCGGCGAGGGTGCCGTCGGTCGCGACCCGCACGGTCCGCGCGTCGGCGCCGCCCTCGGGCACCGGGACGCCGAGCGCGGCGGCGACCCGCCCGGCGTCGTCGGTCGTGGCCAGCTCGAGCTCGAGCCGCACCTGGCCGACCCGCCGCTTGAGCTCCGCGGGAGCCCCCTCGGCGGCGACCCGCCCCCCGTCGATCAGCGCGACCCGGTCGGCGAGCTGGTCGGCCTCCTCGAGGTACTGGGTGGTGAGGAACAGGCTCGTCCCCTGTGCGACGACGTCGCGCACCACCTCCCACATGGCCTGCCGCGACCGGGGGTCGAGGCCGGTGGTCGGCTCGTCGAGGAACATCACCTCGGGCCGGGTCACGAGGCCGGCCGCGAGGTCGAGCCGGCGGCGCATGCCGCCCGAGTAGGTACCCACCTGCCGGCCGGCCGCCGCGGTCAGGTCGAACGCCTCGAGCAGCTCGTCCGCCCGTGCACGGGCGGCCCGGCGCGGCAGGTGCGCGAGCCGGGCCATCATCCACAGGTTCTCGCGGCCCGTCTGCTTGAGGTCGATGGCGACCTGCTGCCCCGTGAGGCTGATCCGCTCGCGCACGCGGGCGGCGTCGCGCACCAGGTCGAACCCGGCGACGGTCGCCCGCCCGGCGTCGGGAGCGACGAGGGTGCTCAGGATCCGGACGGTGGTGGTCTTGCCCGCCCCGTTGGGGCCGAGCAGGGCGAGGACCTCACCGCGGTGCAGGGTGAGGTCGACGCCGTCGAGCACGGGCAGGCGCTCGCGGCCGCGGCCGTAGGCCTTGCGCAGGCCCACGGCCTGCACGACGACGTCCCTCCCGCGGTCGGCTTGGGTGCGGTTCATGATGGTCTCCGTTCTGCGTTCTACCGAAACTGTTTATGGGCAACGCGTTATAGTTAACGGTATACACAGTTACCGGGACGAGCGTCAAGAGGTGGCGCACCGGAGGATGGAGGGCGATGAGCACCGAGGAGCCGGTCCCGCCGGCGGAGAGCACCCTGCAGCGCCTGTGGGGGCAGCAGCCGCGCCGGCGCCGCGGACCCAAGCCGGCGCTGAGCGTCGAGCGCATCGTCGAGGCGGCGTTCGAGCTCGCCGAGGCCGAGGGGCTCGGCGCGGTGTCGATGGCGCGGGTCTCGGAGTCCCTCGGGTACTCCCCCATGGCTCTCTACCGCCACGTCGGCAGCAAGGACGAGCTCCTGATCCTGCTGACGGACCGGGGCGCCGACCTGCTCGAGGACCTCCCGGACGGCCTGGGGTGGCGCGACGGGCTCGAGCTGTGGACGCGACGGCAGATCGAGATGGCCCTCGCCCACCCGTGGTACCTCGACCTGCCCGTCGCGACCGTGCCGCCCGGGCCACGACGGGTGCGGTGGATCGACCAGGCGCTGCGCGTCATGGCCGGGCTCGACCTGCCGTTCGACGAGAAGCTCTCGATCGTCGGGCTCCTGGCCCAGCACGTGCTCGGCGAGGCGCGGGTCCAGATCGAGACGCGGCGCGCCGCCGTCGAGCAGGTGCGCAGGACCGGCGAGGTCGGGCCGGACACGCCCGACGACGAGCTCGACCCGGGCGCCCTGGCCCGCGCGAACCCGTTCCACGACTTCGAGATGGTGCTGTCACGGCTCGCGACGCCGGACCAGTTCCCCCACCTCTTCGCCGCGCTCGCGACGTGGGAGCCGTCCGGGGAGCACGAGACGGCACAGGAGGACGAGCTCTCCTTCGCCCTGGACATCCTGCTCGACGGGATCGAGGCGTACGTGCGCCGGCGCACCGGGTCCTGAGACGGCCGGCCGCACGCCGGGACGACGAAGCCCGGGCCGGGGGCGAGCGTGAGCTCGCCGCCGGCCCGGGCCGCCGTCACGAGGTGCGGGTCAGCCGCAGGACACCGCCTCGTGGGCGTGCTCGGTGCTCACGCCGCCGGCCGTGACCGTGACCGTGCCGGCCTCGACCGCCGACGCCCCCGCGGCGAACGGCAGGCGCCACGACTTCCCCGGCTTGAGCGTGTCGCGCTCGCGCGACTCGCCGCCGGCCGTCACCGTGACGTCCGTCGCGGCGTCCGACGTGTTGGTCACCTCGACCACGACGAACGCCTGGCGGCCACGGCACTCGGTCGTGGCCGTCACGGACACCGGGCTCGCCGGAGCCTCGGCGCGCACGGCGCTGAGCGGCGACACCGTGATCCGGTCGACGATCGGCGCCTCGTCGGCACGCAGGTTGTAGTCCGCGGGCCAGGTCTCGGACGCGTACGTCTCGCCGTCCCAGTTGGTCGCCTCCTCGGAGCGCAGCGAGATCGTGTTCTCGCCCGCCTCGAGGTCGAGGACGACGGTCCGCTCCCAGAAGTTGTTCCGGTGGAACGTGGGGACGAACATCCACCGCTCGGCCTCGCCGCCGTTGACCGAGATGTCGGCGTGCCGGGCGACCGGGTTCGGGTTGTAGTGCGTGCCGTCGACCTGCTCCGGGTTGGAGAAGCGGACGACGACGGCGTGCGGGCCGGCCTCCTCGGCGGCGACCCGGAACGTCAGCGCGCTGTCGTTGCCCGGCTCGCCGCCCACACCGGCGACGGCCTTGCCGCCCTCGGCGAGCGACAGGTCGACGACGGCGGCCGAGCCGGCGAGCTCGGCGTCCTCGGCCTGGTACTCGGTCGTGGCGAGCGCGCCCTGGCCGGCCGCGACGGTGAGGCGGTCGAGCACGACGCCACCCGCACCACCGGTGACGGTGACCTTGTTGACGCCGCCCTCGAGGTGCACCGCGACCTCGGAGGCCTTCGTCAGGTCGAGCACGTCGCGGCCGTTGACGGCGAGCGTCCCGTCTCCGTCGCCGAGGAGGTCGACGCCGAGCGTCGCCTCCGCGTCGCGCGCGCCGTAGACCCAGAACGTCGCCGACTCGCCCTCGGCGAGCTCGACCCCGCCGGAACCGGAGACCTCGGCCGCGGCGACGCCGTCGGGCGCCGCGTAGACCGCGCGGCCGCCGTCGAGCTGCGCGAGCTCGGCCTCGTAGACCGACGTGGCGGCGTCGGGGTTCGCCAGCGAGATCGTGATGCGGTCGATCAGCGCGTCGCCCTTCGTCGCACCGGTCCCGTCGAGGCTGCGCGCCGCGAGCGAGATCGTGTGCGTGCCCGCGGTGAGCTCGACCGTCGTGTCGGCGTGGTCCCAGACCACCCACTTGTAGCCGAGCGGCAGGAAGATCTCCTGCTCGGCCTCGCCGTCGACGCGCACGAAGACGTTCGTCGGTCCCTGCTCGGCCACGAGGTTGTAGGTGTTCAGGCTGTTGGCGAAGACCGAGAGGTCGTACGTGCCGTCCTGGGGCACCGTGACCTCGAAGTCGAGCACGCCGTCCGAGCCGGTGCGCAGACCACCGACGTTGTACATGCCCGAGGTGTAGAACTTGCCCACGTCCTGCGGCCGGCCCTCGGGGCCGTTGCGGCTGTAGCCGCCGCCGGTGTAGGTGGCGTCCTCCGCCTCGTAGCTGCCCTGCCAGAGCGTCGGCGTCGCCGTCGTCGACTGCCCGGCACCGGCCGGCGTCACGACGACCTCGTAGGCCGAGGACTCCTGGAGCAGCGGCAGCGTCTCGCCGTCGAACTCGACCGCGACGGTCCCGTCCTCCACGGGCAGCGTCAGCTCGGCCAGGTGGCGCGGCTGGGCCGAGTCGCCGAGCTGGCCCGTCCACGGGATCTCGCGGACGAACACGCGGACCTCGTCCCCGAACACGTCGGCGGGGACGTTGACGAGCTCGACCGGCGCGGCGCCGTCGGCCCCGCCCAGGATGGTGCGCGCGACGGCCCGGTCCTCGTCGAGCGTCGCGACGCCCTGGAGCGAGTAGTTCTGGCCCGGGAACGGCGGCGTGACCTCGACGGTGTGCCCCGTCATCTGCGCGTAGGCGTTGTAGAGCCACCACTGACCGTTGCCGCGGTTGGCCTGGACGGCCGAGTCGGACAGGTTCCCGTTGATGTTCCAGAAGGCGATCATCGCCTCGACCTTGGAGTCCTCGATCGCGGACATCCACTGGATCATCTGGCCGGGGACGGACGTGTGGTAGTTGAACGCGTACTCGTTGACGTTGATCGGCAGCTCGGTGCCCTCGTGCTCCGTGCCGGCGAAGACCTCGGCCTCCCAGCCGCGGAAGCGCTCGACCGAGTCCCGGATGCTCTGCGGGTGGGACAGCTCGTGCCACGTGATGATGTCCGGCACGGTGCCGGCCTCGACCGCGTGCTCGAGGAAGCCCTTGACCTGCGGGTACAGGATGCTCGTCCCGGGCCCCGCGATGCGCATGTCCGGGTAGGCCTCCTTGATCGTGCGGTAGGTCGTGTCCCAGGCCTTGAAGTACTCCGTGGGGTCGTTCAGCCACGACACGCGGTTCAGGCTCCACTGCCCGGTGCCGAACATGTTGCCCTCGGGCTCGTTGAACGGCTCGATCACGAGGTTGTCGCGGTACTCCGGCTCCAGGGTGCCGATCATGGCGAGCTGCTCGTCGAGCACGCGCGCGTAGTCGGCGAGCTTCTCCGCGGGCGTGTCGCCGGGCCACTGGTAGGGGAAGCCGCGGTAGTAGTCGGTCACGCGCAGGTAGACGTCGCCGTCGGTGGTCTCCGCGAGCTGGCGGACCACCTCGAGCGCGTCCGAGCCGGGGTGCTGCGCGCCGTCCTGCGCCTTGGTGGCGACGGTGCGCACGTTCATGCCCTCGATGAGGTTGTCGGTCGGCATGCCGTCGGCGTAGAGCCCGTACAGCAGGCCCGACGCGCCGCCCTGGAACTCGCCCGTGTCGCTGCCGAGGTCCACGCGGAGCTCGCCGCGGTGCACCGTCACGTTCGCCGTGACCGCCACGCCGGCGGCCTCGCCCTCGACCGTGTACGTGCCGGGCTGCGCGTACCGCGACGGGTCGACGTCGTCCCACACCACCGGGACGTCGCGGTCGTAGCCGTCGCTGAACGACGCGCGGACCGCGGACGGCAGGTCGGGAGCGGCGCCCACGAGCGTGCGCACGTCGAACGAGTCGTCCGTCAGCTCCACCACGTCAGGAGTCTCTCCCACCAGGCCGGCGACCTGCTCGGCGCTGAGCGCCGCCCGGTAGACGCGGAAGTCGTCGACCGCGCCGTCGAACAGCGGGTCGGGGTAGAACGAGCGGCCGATCCAGCCGGCCCGCGTCGCGGTCGCGGTGAGCAGCTGCCCCGCCGAGACCGACGTGGGCGCCGACGCCACGGCCACGCCGTCGAGGTACATGGTCACGCGCTGGGCGGACGTGTCGAGCGTCGTGGTGAGCGTGACCCAGTCGCCCGCCTCGAGCGGACCGTACCCGTTCACCTGCGCCTCGCCACCGCCCCCGTTGGTCGTCACGGCCGTGCGGAGCCGGCCGTCACCGTTCGACGGGGTGGCGAACAGGTAGCGCGTGGTGTTGGTGCCGAGGTCGAAGACCCGCTGCCAGGCCCCGCCGGTGCCGTCCCAGCGGACGTGCGCGGAGACGGTGAGGTCGGTGGCGCCCTCGAGTGCGCCGCGCGGGATCGAGACGTGGCCGCCGTTCGTGCCGCCGTGCAGGTCGAGCGCGGTGCCGCCCTCGGTCTCGATCACGGACCGGTTGCCCGCGAGCGTGCCGTGGAGGTCGTTGCCGGAGACGTCGGGCACGGTCGTGCCCGAGATGCCCTCCATCGTGTAGTGCAGGTGGGGCTCGGGCGCCTCGGCCGCGGCGGCCGGGACGGCCGCGCTCCCCGCCGCCGCGGCACCTGCCGCGAGCGCGAGCGTCGTGGCCAGCGCCGTGCTCAGCCGTCGGGCCGAGCGTCGCGGCGAGCGCCGCGAGGAAGTCGTTCTCATCGTCGAGTACCTCTCTGGTCGTCGCGCACCGTGCGGTGCGCTCTCGAACGTCGTCGTACGAGCTCGCCCCTCGTCCGGGGCGGTCCTGGCGTCTCCTTCCTGAGGCTCGTGTCGAACCGGTTCGACGACGGGCTGCGACGTGCGTCGCCCGGCGTCGAAGGTCAGGTGGTGGCCGTGGTGGTGGTGGCGCCGCTGGTGCCGCCCACGAGGCCCGGCAGCGCGCCGTCGCGCAGGAAGACGGGCACCACGTCCAGCGGTGCGGCGGCGCGCACCGACGTGCCGCCGTCGTGCACCCGGCCCGTCGCCGCGTCGGTCCACCGCGCCCCGGCGGGCAGGTAGACGTCCCGCTCCCTGGCGCCCTGCTCGAGCACCGGCGCCACGAGGACGTCGGGCCCGAGGAGGAACTGGTCGTCGACGTCCCAGGCGCGCGCGTCCCGGGGGAACTCGTGGAAGAGCCCCCGCATGACGGGCTGGCCGTCGGTGTGGGCCTCGCGCATGACGTCGCGCAGGTACGGGCGCAGCCGTTCGCGCAGGTGCACGTACCGGGCGAGCACCTGGTACACGTCCTCGCCGAAGCTCCACAGCTCGTTGGGGCCGCCCGACCGCAGGCGCGGCGTCCCGTCGGCGGCGACGACGTCCTCGTACGGCAGCCGGTCGCCGTGCAGCCGCATGACGGGGCTGAACGCGCCCAGCTGGAACCAGCGCACGAGCAGCTCGTGGAACGCCGGGTCCCGCACGTCGCCGCGGTGGAAGCCGCCGATGTCGGTCGTGAACCACGGGATGCCCGCGACGCCCATGTGGATGCCGGCCGTGACCTGGCGTGCCATGTCCTCGAACGTCGAGCTGATGTCGCCCGACCACACGAGCGCGCCGTACCGCTGGCTCCCCGCCCACGCGCACCGCGCGAGGTTGACCACCTCGGTCTCCCCGTCGGCCTGCTGGCCCTCGAAGAACGCGCGGGCGAACAGCTGCGGGTACAGGTTGCCGACCTGGAGCGTGGAGCCGAGGTGGTAGCGGTAGGCGTCGAAGTCGTACACGCCGTACTCCGGCTCCGCCTCGTCCAGCCAGAACGTCCGGATGCCGTGCTCGGCGTAGTTCCGGCGGCAGGTCTCCCACAGCCAGGCGCGTGCCTCGGGGTTGGTCACGTCGAGGAACGCGCTCGGCCCCTGGAACGACATCTGCACGTCGAGCCCGCGCTCGGCGCGCACGAGCAGGTTGCTCCGCCGCAGGTGGGGGTAGTTCTCCGACTCGAGGGAGACCTGCGGCCAGACGGAGACCATGAGCTCGACGCCCAGCTCCTTCAGCTCCGCCACCATCGCCGCCGGGTCGGGCCAGAACTCGTCCTCGAACCGGTAGTCGCCCATGCGGGGCCAGTGGAAGAAGTCGGCCACGATCACGTCGAGCGGCAGGCCGCGGCGGCGGTGCTCGCGAGCGACCTCGAGCAGCTCGGACTGCCGGGCGTAGCGCAGCTTGCACTGCCAGAAGCCCAGCCCGCGCTCGGGCATCATCGGCGCGTGACCGGTCGCGTCGGCGTAGGCGCGCGAGATCCGGGCGGGCGTGTCTCCGGCGGTCACCCAGTAGTCGAGCTGGCGGGTGGACTCGGCGAACCACTCGGTCCGGTTGCGGCCGAACGTGGCGCGTCCCACCGCGGGGTTGTGCCACAGGAAGCCGTACCCGGCGCTCGAGAGGACGAACGGCACGCTCGCCTGCGAGTTCCGGTGCGCCAGCTCGAGCGTGCAGCCCTTGAGGTCCAGCACGTGCTGCTGGTACTGGCCCATCCCGTAGAGCTTCTCGTCCGGGTCCGACTCGAACGAGGCCGTGAGGGTGTGGTCGTCGCCGCCGAGCCGCGGGCGGAAGTGCCGCGCCCGCAGGTCGAGCGAGCCGCCACGGCCCAGCTCCCGCAGCAGGAGGCGTCCGTCCGCGTCGTAGAACGCGACGTCGCAGCGCGACACCTCGTACCCCACGGGCTCGTGGAACCACGTCGAGCAGGTCAGCTCGACGCGGATCGCACCGTTGACGAGCGTGGCACCGTCGGGGCGCACCTCGACCGCCACGTCCCTCGCGTCGTGCGAGGGCGGCAGGAGCGCCCAGTCGGTGTCCTCGACGTCGCCCATCACGCGGGCGCGGACGCGCACGCTGTCGCGCCCCCAGGGCTCGACGACGAGGGTCTCCCCGCCGCCGCGCCACACGAGCCGACCGTCCTGGGACCGGACGGGCGGCTCTGCCGGCTGCTGCTCGTTCACCGCATCTCCTTCGACAGTGGTGGTTCGGCCGGACGTCGCCGTCCCGGCCCGGTCACAGGGTGGGGACGAAGACCCGCATGGTCGACGGGCCACGCTCGGCCCAGCGGTGGTACGGGACGAGCGCGACCTCCGTCGTGGCCACCGTCGAGGCCGCCGCCGCGTCCGGAGCCGACGACGCCGGGTGCGCCGAGAAGGGAGGCCGGCCGGGCTCGGCGCCCGTCGGCGCGACGACCGCCACGGTGACGACCGCCCCGTCGCCCTCCGCCCGGGGCGGCACCGACGCGTCCAGGCGCACGTCCTCGATCGCGACGCCGTCGGGCAGGTCGACCGACTCGACGCACAGGACCAGCGGGCCGCGCTCGACCGCGACCGTGCCCCGCACGGCGTCGACCCGCGGGTGCGGCCAGGTGAACCGCGGCGCGGTCGGCAGGTCGAGCGTCACGACGTCGCCGGCACCGAAGGTCGCGCGCACCTCAGCCCAGCCCGGGGCGGCCGGCGCCGGTACCGGTTCGCCGGGGCCGGCGAGCGTCGCACCCTGGGCCCAGTGCGGCACCCGCAGGCGGAGCGTCACCGGGCGGTCGGGCGCGTCGAGCACCTCGACCCGCACCCGCCCGTCCGCCGGGTAGCCGGTCCGCACGCGCAGCGCGAGCTCCCCGCCGTCGTCGAGCCCGACCCGCAGGTCGGCGGACGCGTGGAGCACGAGCGAGACGACGTCTCCCTCGACCGTCGCGGCGTACGCCTGCCACGACGCGAGCGTGCGGGCCACGTTCGTGGGGCAGCACGAGACGTCGAACCACGGCGCCCGGACCCCGCCCTCGGCGCGGGGGTTGACCGCGTCGGGGCGCACGTCGGCGCCCGGCTCGCGCTGCTGGAGCGGGTTGGCGTAGAAGAACGCGCGACCGTCGGACCGGGGCGACGTCGCCACGACGTTGTACAGGGTCCGCTCGATCAGGTCGGCGTACCGCACGTCGTCCGTCGCGAGCAGGAGCCGCCAGGACACCATGACGGACGCGACGCCCGCGCACGTCTCGCAGTAGGCGCGGTCGGCCGGCAGCTCCCAGTCGTCGCCGAAGCCCTCGTCCTGGTGCCGCGAGCCCATCCCGCCGGTGAGGTAGGTCCGGCGCTCGACCGACCGCGTCCACTGCCGCTCGACGGCGGCCAGCAGCTCGGCGTCGGCGGTGTCGACCGCCACGTCGACCGCGCCGGCCGCGAGGTAGAGCGCGCGCACCGCGTGACCGCGCCAGACGTCCGCGTCGCGCACCGGGACGTCGTCCTGGAAGTAGGCCGGGCTCAGGAGCGCGATGGGCGCGAGGGTGCCCCGGCCCCGGCGCTCGACGAAGAGACGGGCCTGCTCGGTGTAGCGCGGCTCGTCGAGGGCCCGGCCGAGCTCGGCGAGGCCGAGCTCGATCTCGGGGTGACCGCAGATCCCGTCCCGACCGAGCTCGCCGAACTCGCGGCACACGTGGTCCGCGGCGCGGCGGGCGACCTCGACGAGACGGTCCGCCCCCACCGTGCGCAGCCGCGCGACGGCGGCCTGGAGCAGGTGGCCCGTGCAGTAGAGCTCGTGACCGCTCGACAGGTCGCTGTACCGGTCCGGCTGACCGGCGTGCCCGAAGCACGTGTTGAGGTAGCCGTCGTCGTCCTGCGCCGCGGCCACCCGGTCGACGAGCGCCTCGAACGTCGCGTCCACGGACGCGTCCCCCGTGCGGCCGTGCTCCCAGGCGAGCGCCTCGAGCAGCTTGTAGACCTCCGAGTCGGAGAACTGCCACCCCGGGCGGTCGCCGTCCGTCGTCCCGGCGGCCACCCGGTCGAAGTTCGCGATCCACCCCAGACGCTCCATCCACTCGACGCAGTGCGCGAGCGTGGCCTGCGCGTTGGTGTGCTGGAGGCGCCCCCAGAACCCGCCGCCGTCGAGCACCAGCTCGCCGACGCCCAGGCCCCGACGCGGGCCGTCGGGCGCGACGGGGCGCGCGAGCGTCCGGTCGGTCGGAGACAGGTGGAGGGGTGCGGCCGCGGCCGTCCTCGTGTCGGTCACAGTTGCCCTTCAGTCCTTGACGGCGCCGGCGGTGACGCCCGCGGCCACGTAGCGCTGCGCGACGACGAGCAGGACCGCCGCCGGCACGGACGCGACGACGGCGGTCGCCATGATCGCGTTCCACTGCGTGGTGTTGTTGCCGATGTAGTTGTAGATGCCGAGCGTGATCGGGATGAGGTTCCCGTTGCGGTTGAGCGTCGACGCGAAGATGAAGTCGGACCACGCCCACAGGAAGGCGAAGAGGGACACGGTCAGGGTCGAGTTCCGGCTGAGCGGCAGCACGACCGAGACGAACGTCCGCCACGCGCCCGCCCCGTCCATGCGCGCCGCCTGGAGCATCTCGCGCGGGATGCCCGACATGAACGCGGTGTAGAGCAGCACCGCGAACGGCACGGCGACGGTCGAGTCGGCCACGATGAGCCCGCCGACCGTGTTGAGCAGCCCGAGCCGCACGTAGACCGCGTAGAAGCCCATGGCCATGACGACCGCCGGGATCATCTGCGCCACGAGGAGCACGAAGTTGAGCGTCCGGCGGCCTCGCAGGTTGAGCAGCGCGAGCGCGTACCCGGCCGGTGCGGCGACGAGGACGGTGAGGACCACGCACCCCGCGCCGATGAGCAGGCTCGTCCCGAGCGCCGGGAGCTGCTGGCCGAGCACGGCCTCGTAGCCCTCGAACGTCGGGTCCCAGGGGAACCAGTGCGGCGGGTCCGCGCGCAGGTCGCGAGTACGCGTGAGGGAGACGTTGAACATCCAGTAGACGGGGAAGAGCATCAGGGCCGTGAAGAGCACGCCCAGGGCGGTCTTCCACCACGTCTTCCGGCCTGGTCGGCGGGCCGTCATGACTCCTCCTGTCGACGCTGGAGCTGCAGGTACAGGAAGCCGAAGACGAGGGCGATGAGGATGAGCACGTTGCCCACCGCGGCCGCCGGCGAGAAGTCGGGCTGGCCCGTGCCGAACGCCTCGCGGTAGGACCAGATGGCGAGCGTCGTGGACGACGTGCCGGGCCCGCCCGTCGTCATGACCCAGATGACGTCGACGACCTTGAGCGTGTAGATGAGCCCGAGCAGCAGCGTGATGGCGGACACCGGCCGCAGCAGCGGGAAGGTGATGCTCCAGAACTGCTTCCAGGCACCCGCGCCGTCGAGCGACGCCGCCTCGTACACGTCCCCGGGGATGTTCTGCAGCCCGGAGTAGAGGATCACCAGGTTGAACGGGATGCCGAGCCAGATGTTCGCGATCGTCACGGCCAGGAGCGCCGTGTCGGGCGACGTGAGCCAGTTGATCTGGCCGACGCCGAACGCCGCGAGCACCGAGTTCACGATGCCGTTGTCGCTGTTGAGCATCCACGCCCAGGTCGACGCGGAGACGATGAGCGGAAGCAGCCACGGGACGAGGAACATCCCGCGCAGGACGGCCGACAGCCGGAAGCTCGACCGGAAGAAGACCGCCAGCGCGAGCCCGATCGAGTACTGGAGCACGATCGAGACGATCGTGAACACGGCGGTGTTCCACAGCGCCGCCGGGAACGTGGACGAGCCGAACACCTCGGCGTACTTCTCGAGGCCCACGAACTCGGCGTTGCCCTGGACGAACGCACGGATCGTGTAGTCGTGCACCGACAGGTCGATGTTCCGCCACAGCGGGTAGGCGTAGAACAGCGCGAGGTAGACCAGGAGGGGCGCCGCGAAGCCCACGGCGGCCCAACGGCTCGGGCCCGGCGCGTGCCGACGGCGCCGCCCGGCGGGCGTGGCGGGCACGGTGCCCGCCACGCCGCGCCGGTCACGCGACGTCCCGACGGCGGTCGGGATGGTGGTCATGATGTCGTCCTTCGTCCGGTCAGGCCCGGTGGGTGGTGCGCGGTGACGATCGGCGGGCGGTCAGCTCGTCGCGGCCTCGGCCTCGGCCTGGGCGTTCGCGAGAGCCTCCTCGGGCGACTGCGCGCCCGAGAGCGCGTTCTGCACCGCCGTCCACAGGGCCTCGCTGATCTTCGGGTAGTCGGTGCCCAGGTCGTCGCTCGTGCGGCCCTTGGCGTTGCGCACCGCCTCGACCCACGGCTCGAGCTCGGGCTGCTCCTCCAGCAGGGCGTCCTGGCCCTCCGTGGTGGGCGGGATGTAGTACGCGAAGGTGGTCGCCGTCTCGACGAAGCCCTCCGGCGTCGTCATGCACTCGACGATCTGGCGCGTGACCTCGTAGCGGCCGTCGTCCGTCTGGACGGGGGCGACGATGAACTCGCCGCCCGTGGGCGCGGGCGCGACGCCGCCGTCGCGGCCCGGCAGCTGCACGATGCCGGTCTCGAACTCGGCCTCGGCGGCGGCGTTGACCTGCCACGTGCCGTTCTCGACGAACGCGAAGTCGCCCGTGAGGAACTCCTCCCAGGTCGTGTTCTGCGAGTTGTTGATGACCGACTGGGGCGCGTAGCCGGCGTCGAGCCAGCCCTTCCACAGCTCCAGGGCGGCCACGGCCTCCGGCGAGTCGAGCTCGCGCAGGTCGGCGCCCGCGCCCCAGAACCACGGCAGGAACTGGAACGAGCCCTCCTCCGTGCCGATGCCGGCGAACGTGATGCCCTTGTGCCCGGCGTCGGTGACGGCCTGGAGCGCGGCGGTGAGCGAGTCCCAGTCGGTGATCGAGGCCGGGTCGACGCCCGCCTCCGCGAGGATGTCGGCGTTGTAGTACAGCGAGAGGGTGTTCGCGCCGATCGGGATGCCGTAGGCGTCACCGTCCACGACGCCGGCGGCGAGGAGGTTCTCGTCGATGGCCGAGGTGTCGAGGCCGAGCTCGTCGACCGTCGTGAGCATGCCGGTGTCAGCGAGCGTCGACACCGCCGGGTTGTCGAGGAGGATGACGTCCGGCGACGTCCCCTCCTGGGCGGCCAGGAGCGCCTGGTTCGTCAGGGCGGTGGTGTCGTACGCCGTGCGCTCGATCGTCACGCCGGCCTCCTCGCCGCACGCCTGCACGCGGGCGGCCCAGTCCGAGGACGTGTCGTGCTGGGGGTACGGGTCCCACCAGGTGTAGGTGCCGCTCGCGGCGTCCGAGCCGGTCCCTGCCTCGGAGCCGGACGAGCAGGCTCCGAGCAGGCCGGCGACGGCGATCGTCGCGACCCCGGCGGTGAGCCGCAGGTGGGCGTTCCTGCGCGTCGTGTGGTGCATCGCTGTTCCTCCTTGAACGTGGGCCGGGGGGCCGGTCCGGGTTGTTCTGTTCGTGCCGTGGTGTTCGTGTCGTGCGTCGTGTGAGCGCTCACAACTGACGGCGCGGTGCACCGTCCGAAGACGCGCGCCTGGTCTCAGGCCCGCCGCGCGGGCGGGGCCCCGGTGCTCCCTCGGTCGACGAGCTCGGGCGAGACGAACCGCACGACGTGCGGCTCGTCCGTGCCGGCCTCGCCCTCGATCCGGCGCACGAGCTGCCGGACGGCCATGCCGCCGAGGCGGTCGGGCGCGCTCTCGATCGAGGAGTACGGCAGGGAGAAGGTGCGGGCGAACTCGTCCGAGTAGCGCCCGACGACGGACAGGTCCTGCGGTGCGGCGAGCCCGCGCTGGTGCAGGACGGTGGGCAGGGCGGCGGCCGCCGCCTCGTTGTTGAGCAGCAGGCCGGTCGCGCCGGGGTGGGCGTCGAGGACGGCGTTCAGCTCGCGGCCGATCTCGGGCTGCCGTGCCGAGCCGAACACCGCGTGCAGCGTGACTCCGCGCACGCGCGCCGCCTCGCGGGCCGCGTTCTGCAGGCGCCACACATAGGCGCCGCCACGCTCGACGACATGCTCCGGCTGGGACACGAGGATCAGCTCGCGATGGCCGAGCCGGTGGAGGTGGTCGACCATGAGCCGGCCCGCCTCCTCGAAGTCGAGGTCGAACACGTCGACCCCCGTGCAGTCGGCCGGCAGCCCGACCAGCGCGCCGGGCTGCGGGGCCGCCCGCAGGACGGGCAGGCGCTCGTCGTGCTCGGCGACGTTGAGCAGCACGACGCCGTCGATCATCCGCGAGTCGGTCATGCGGCGCAGGGCGCGCGTGCCGTCCTCCTCGGTCGACAGCAGGATGTCGTAGCCGAGCTCCCGCGCCGTGGTGGAGACGCCCAGCATGTACTGGAGCATCGCGGGCGCGAACTCGTCCTCGAGGAACTGCGCGAGCAGGCCGATGACCATCGTCTGCGAGGTCGCCAGAGCCCGGGCGCCCGCGTTCGGCGTGTACCCGAGCTCGCGGACCGCCGCCTCGACGCGCTGACGCACGTCGACGGAGATCGCGCGCTTGCCCGACAGCGCGTACGACGCCGTGCTGCGCGAGACCCCGGCGACGCGAGCGACGTCTCCGATCGTGGCCACTGTGCCTCCTTCGTGCGAACCGGTTCGACAGTAGCGTGCGCGATCCGAGTGGTGCAAGCCCCAAGATGCGGCCAGATTTCGTTACCCCGGTAGTCATATCGTCGAACCGATTCGCTCAGTCGCGGCGCTCCGACCTGTGGAAATCTGCTCCGGTGTCGGCGGCCGGCGGCAGGCTGGGACCATGACGCAGGACGTGACACCACCGCCCGAGCAGGCCGCGAGCGCCGCCGCCGCCCGGTGCTTCGGCGACGGGGACCCGCTGTACTCCGAGTACCACGACACCGAGTGGGGCGTGCCGGTGCACGGCGAGGCCGAGCTGCTCGAGCGGATCGCGCTCGAGGGCTTCCAGTCCGGCCTCTCGTGGCTCACCGTCCTGCGGAAGCGGCCGGCGTTCCGCGAGGTCTTCCACGGCTTCGACCCCGAGCGTGTCGCCGCCCTCGGCCCGGACGACGTCGAGCGTCTCATGGGCGACGCGCGCATCATCCGCAACCGCGCGAAGATCGAGGCGACGATCGCCAACGCGCGCGCCGTCGTCGGCCTGCACGGGTCCGGCCGGACGCTCGACGAGCTCTTCTGGTCGTTCGCGCCCGTGCCCCGCGCGTCGCGCATGACCACCTGGCAGGACGTCCCGGCGTGGACCGCCGAGTCCGCGGCGCTGGCCAAGGCGCTCAAGGCGGAGGGGTTCCGGTTCTTCGGCCCGACGACCGCCTACGCCGCGATGCAGGCGTGCGGGCTCGTCGACGACCACCTCGCCACGTGCCCGGTCGTCGCGCGAGCGGGGACGGCGGGCGCCGCGTAGCCCGTGCCCGGGACGTACCGCGCCCCGTCGCCCGGCTCGCGTGCGGCAGGCCACGGCCCGAGAGTGGTCTCATGGGCCGACTTCTCCGTTACCTGCCGTTCGTCCTCGCCGCCGTGCGGTGGTTCCGCCGACGCCGTGGGGGACCCACCGCCTGAGGCCGCTGGGCCGGCTCCCCTGCGTCCGACGTCCGCGGTCGTCCGCTCCGGCCGTCGCCCAGCGAGAGGTCACGATCCGGCGACCATCGAGCTTCCTCCTTGACACCGTCTCGACCTGGGCATTCGATGAACAGAGGTCCAGGGTGCGACGGTGCGCCCGGCCGGTCCCCGGACGTGCCCCGCATGTCCGCCGCCGGCTCCTGGCGACCCACGAAGGCGCAGGTGCTCGACATGCGACTCGACCACAGGACAGCGATGACCACCGCGCTCGCCGCGGCGGCAGCGCTCGCGCTCGCCGCATGCGGCGGAGGCTCCGGCGACGGCGGCGGGACGGGCGGCGGCGAGGAGGGCGGAGACGGCGGCGGCGGTGAGGTCGAGGTCTTCACCTGGTGGGCTGCGGGCTCGGAGAAGGCGGGCCTCGACGCGCTCGTGGGCGTGTTCGAGGAGCAGCACCCGGACTTCACCTTCGTCAACGGCGCCGTCGCGGGCGGCGCCGGGTCGGCCGCCAAGGACCTGCTGCAGACACGCCTGCAGGCGCAGGACCCGCCCGACACCTTCCAGGCGCACGCGGGTGCCGAGCTCCAGGACTACATCGACGCGGCCCAGATCGAGGACGTCTCCGACCTCTACGACGAGTTCGGCCTCACCGACGTCTTCCCTGCCGACCTCGTCGACCGGCTGCGCTCCGAGGACGGGGCGATCTACTCGATCCCGTCGAACATCCACCGGGCGAACCTCGTGTGGGCGAACCCGACGGTTCTCGAGGAGAACGGCATCGACCCGGCGGCGACGTACGCCGACCTCGACGCGTGGATGGCAGACCTCGACACGCTCCAGGCCGCGGGCGTGACCCCGCTGTCGGTGGCGACCACGTGGACACAGGTGCACCTGCTCGAGACGGTGCTGCTGTCCACGCTCGGCCCGGACGCGTACCAGGGCCTGTGGGACGGCTCGACCGACTGGCAGGGCGCCGAGGTCACGACCGCTCTCGAGAACTTCCAGAAGCTCATGGGCTACACCAACACCGACCGCGACGGGCTCGACTGGCCCGAGGCCACCCAGATGGTGATCGACGGCGGTGCCGCCTTCAACGTGATGGGTGACTGGGCGGTCGCCGCGTTCGAGGAGCAGGACAAGGCGCTCAACACCGATTTCACGGTCTTCCCCGTACCCGGCTCGGACGGTGTCTTCGACTTCCTCGCCGACTCGTTCACCATCCCGGTGGGCGCGCCCAACCCGGACGGCTCGAGGGCTTGGCTCGAGACGGTCGGCTCGCTCGAGGGCCAGGTGGCGTTCAACAAGGCGAAGGGCTCGATCCCAGCCCGTACCGACGCCGACCCGTCCGAGTTCTCGGAGTACCAGCAGAGCGCGATCGAGGCGTTCGGCAGCGACACCATCGTGTCCTCGCTCGCGCACGGCGCCGCGGCGCCCATCGCGACGCTCAACGCCGTCTCCGACGCGACGAGCAAGTTCACGACGGGCGCCTCCGACCTCGCCGCCTTCCAGTCCGAGCTGGCCGCGGCCGCCGCGGGCTGACCGGCCGGGACCGGCCGTGCGCAAGGCTCTGAGGCGAGCGGGTCCGGGGCTGCTCCTGCTCACGCCCTCGCTGATCCTCGTCGGCGTCTTCGTCTACGGACTCATCGTCGCGAACTTCCAGACCTCGATCACCGACAACCACACGGCCGCCCAGGCGACCGGGCGCGAGCCGTCCGTCGTCGTCTGGTTCCGCAACTACACGGACCTGCTCGCGAGCGAGGCGTTCCAGCACTCGCTGACGAACCTGGTGCTCTACACGGTCGTCTTCCTCGTGGGCACCATGGTCATGGGCTTCCTGTGGGCATGGATCCTCGACAACCCGATCCGCGGCGAGGGCGTCTTCCGGTCCGTGTACCTGTTCCCCATGGCCGTGTCGTTCGTCGCGTCCGGCGTGGTGTGGCGCTGGCTGCTGAACTCGAACCAGGGTGAGCAGGCGTCCGGGCTCAACCGGCTGTTCCAGATCGTCGGCCTCGACCTCCTCCAGAACAACTGGTGGAACAACGTGACCTTCGGGATCACCGCGATCGCGATCCCAGCGATATGGCAGCTCTCCGGCTACGTCATGGCACTCTTCCTGGCCGGGTTCCGCGGCATCCCGGACGAGCTGCGCGAGGCCGCCCGCATGGACGGCGCGAACGAGTGGAAGCTGTACCGGCACGTGCTGTTCCCGCAGCTGTCGCCGATCGCGCTCTCGGCCCTCATCATCATCGGCCACATGTCGCTCAAGGCGTTCGACCTCATCATGTCGATCTCGAAACCGGCGAACTACCAGACCAAGGTGCCGGCCGTCGACATGTACGTGTTCAAGTCGAGCTTCGACTACGCGAACTCGGCCGCCGTGGGCGCGATCCTGCTGATCATCGTGGCCGTGGTCATCGTCCCGTACCTCGTGCACCTCCACCGCCAGGAGAAGCGATGACCACCACGACCACGGGCGCGGTGCCCGACCCGCGGGCCGACGCCGTCCCGGCCGGCGCCGCCGGCACCCCCGGCCGCCCGGTCGACCTGCGACGGACCACCGCTCGGCCCGGCCGGTTCTCGACCGCGCGGACGCTGCGCTACGCCGCTCTCCTGGCCTTCGTCGTCGTCGTGCTCATCCCCGTCTACGTGCTGTTCGTGACGAGCTTCAAGGGCTCGGGCGACGCGACGCCGGCGCGCGCCTGGAGCCTTCCCCAGCTGTGGACCCTCGACAACTGGCAGGCGGCGTGGACGGCGCTGTCGCCCGCGATCGCGCGCAGCGTGCAGATGGTCGTCCCCGCCGCGATCATCTCGGCGTTCCTCGGCTCGCTCAACGGCTTCGTGCTGGCCCGCTGGCGCTTCCGCGGCGCCGACCTCGTCTTCACGCTCATCCTCTTCGGGATGTTCATCCCGTACCAGGCGGTGATGATCCCGCTGACGCAGCTCGTGCTCGGCCTGGGGATCCCGAGCGGCATCCCGAGCCTGATCCTCCTGCACGTCGTCTACGGCATCCCGATCACGACGCTCATCTTCCGCAACTACTACATGACCGTGCCCCACGAGCTGGTCGAGGCGGCTCGGGTCGACGGCGCGGGCATGCTGCGGACCTACTGGTCGGTCGTCCTGCCGATCTCGGTGCCGAGCTTCGTGGTGGTGCTCATCTGGCAGTTCACGTCGGCGTGGAACGACTTCCTGTTCGCCGTGTTCTTCTCCTCGAGCCAGAACGGACCCGTCACGCTCGCCCTCAACAACCTCGCCAACGGCGCGCTGCTGCAGAACTACGGCGTCTCGATGGCCGGGGCGCTCTTCGCGTCGCTGCCCACGCTCGTCGTCTACATCATCCTGGGGAAGTACTTCATCGGCGGGCTGATGTCGGGCTCCGTCAAGGGCTGAGCGCGCGGCGCGCTGCGACGCGCCCCCGGCGCCGCCTCAGCGCACGTCGCCCGGGGACACCTCGTGCCCCGGGCGCCCACGCGTCCTGCGGTCCTGCTTCAGGCGCGCCTCTGCCAGGTGCCGCACGCCGCCCGCGAGCTCCTCGCGCGCCCGGCGCTCGTGCTCGCGGAACGCCTGCCAGTACCCGTCGTCGTACTCCTCGACGAGCTGGAAGGTCCAGCGCCCGGCGAGCACGTTGCGCCCGACGAGGTCGTCCTCGAGACGCCGCGCGACCTCCTCGTGCCCGGCCTCGCGGAGCTTGTCGACCGCGTCGCCCAGGCCGAAGTCAGCCTTGCCGGTGAGCTGGTGGAACGCGTACAGGTGGCCCCGAGCGCGCTCGACGCTCTCGAGCGCCTCGCTCAGCGCGCCCAGGGCGGCAACGGTGGCGTCCGAGACGCCGTCGGGAGTCTCGTGCGCGCCGTCGGGAAGCTCGGTGTCGTCGGTCATCCCAGCATGCTGGCACGGCGCCGGTCCGCTCACCCGTGCGGTGGCCGGCCGCGGCTCGGCGTGTGCGCGGGGGACCGGGTCGCGGCAGGATCGGGGCCATGACGGTCACCACGACGCCCCACCCCAGCCAGCGGCCCCACGTGGCCGCACTGATCGAGGACCGGTTCTACGGGACGGTCGCGTGGGCGCTGCGGCGGTTCGCCGGGTGGGTGCCGCGCGTCGAGCCGTTCACGGGCTACGGGACGGCACGGCGGGTGCGCGTCATGGGCCGCATCGTCCTCGCCCCCGCCACGGCGACCCGTCCCTCGGGCGCCGTCGACCGCCGCGGGTTCCGCCAGTTCCTGACCGTGCCGGTTCCCGGCATCCGCGTGCCGGTCGCGGTGGGCGGCGTGACGGTGACGGTGCAGGCGGACCGTGGCGGCTACGTCGACGCCGAGATCGACCTGCCGCAGGACGCTCCCCTGCCGACCGGGTGGCAGCAGGCGACGCTCGACGGCGTCAACGCGCCGCTCCTCGTGGTCGACGAGACGACGACGTTCGGGGTGGTGAGCGACATCGACGACACCACGATGGTGACCGCGGTCCCCCGCCTGCTGCTCGCGGCCTGGAACACGTTCGTCCGGCACACGAGCACGCGGCGGGCCGTGCCGGGCATGCCCGAGCTGTACCGGCAGCTCGCGGCGGCGCACCCGGACGCGCCGTTCGTGTACGTGTCGACGGGCGCCTGGAACACCGCGCGCGTGCTGCGCGGCTTCCTCGCCCGCTACGGCTACCCGGCCGGGCCGCTGCTGCTCACGGACTGGGGTCCGACCCAGACCGGCTGGTTCCGCAGCGGCCAGGAGCACAAGGACTCGAGCATCGACCGGCTCATGAAGGACCTGCCGCAGGTGCGCTGGCTGCTGATCGGCGACGACGGCCAGCACGACCCCGACATCTACCGGCGTGCGACCGAGCGCTGGTCCGAGCGCGTCGTCGCCGTCGCGATCCGCCGGCTCACGGCGGCGCAGCAGGTCCTCGCGCACGGGTCGACGCAGGCGCCCGACGGCGGGACGGCCGCCAACCCCTCGGCGCCCGGCATCCCGACCGTGCACGGCGACGACGGCGGCGAGCTCGCCGAGCGGCTCGCGGACCTCCCGGGGGTGCTCGTGGAGGCCGGCACCTCCTAGGCTGGCCGCATGAGCGCCGACGAGGGCACCGAGGGTCTCGCCCGCCGCAGCGTCGAGGCGGTCGGGGACGACCGCGTCGAGGCGGCCACGGGCCGCGGCCGGGACGCGTGGTTCAGCCTGCTCGACGACGCCGGCGCCACGGGCTGGGCGCACAGGGACATCGCCGCCTGGCTCGTCGAGCAGCACGACGTCGACGGCTGGTGGTCCCAGTCGATCACCGTCGCCTACGAGCAGGAGCGCGGGATGCGCCGGCCCGGACAGCGTTCGGACGGGTCGTTCGAGGTCAGTCCCTCCAAGTCCCTGGCGTGCTCGATCGAGACGGCGTTCGAGCTCGTGTCCGAGGCGGACTCCCGGGCGCGCTGGCTCGACCGCGAGCTCCGCACCGTCGGCGCGGGCGAGAGCAGCGAGGTCCTCGGCGCCACGCCCACCTCCTCGGTGCGGCTCGCCTGGCCCGTCGGCGCGCTCGGCGCACCGGACGACCGGCCGGGGCGCGTCGTCGTCGGGCTCTACCAGGCGCGCGACGACGACGGCACCCCGCGCGGCAAGGTGCGCGTCGCCGTCGAGCACGGCGGCCTGGCCACGGCCGAGCTGGCCGAGAAGCTCAAGGCCTTCTGGAAGGCGCGCCTCGACGACCTCTCCCGCCTTGCCGACGAGGAGGCCGCCGAGGAGCAGGCCGGGACCGCTCAGCCCTGACCGCACACGGGGCACCGCCCCCGGCGCCGCAGCCAGTACGCGTAGGTCGCGGCGCCCAGCGCGACGGACCACAGCGGCCACAGGAACGCCGGGCCGACTGCGCCCCACAGGTCGGCGGTGAGCATCCCGTTCTGCAGGCCCATCGCCGACACCGAGATCCCCGCGGGCAGCACGGCGACCGCGACGATCGTCGCCGGCACGACAGCCAGCCGGACGGGCACCCGGCGGCCGGCGAGACCGACCATCCAGCGCGGGAAGACCTCGCCCCACCTCTGGAACAGCCCGAGGGTGAGCACGGCGCCCAGCAGCGAGAACGACCCGAGCCCGATCGGCCCGACGAGGTCGACGCCGGTGAAGCCCTGGCCGGCGGCTGCCGAGAACCCGAGCGGGATGCCGACGGCCCACGCGAGCCGCGTGACGCCGTAGAAGGCCGGGATCGCCGCGGCGACGAGAGCGGCCGTCCGTCCCCACCGGGCCGCGGCCGCCGGCGTCGTCCACGCCGGGTCGTGGCCGTCGTGGCGTCGTCCGCACGTCTCGCAGGCGCCCACGCTGCGCCGGGAGAAGCGGACGGTCGTCGCCGCGACGAGCGCCGCCCCCACGAGCACCACGACCTGGAGAACGAACGCCGGCTCGGCGTACACCCCGAGCGACTCGCGCACCTCGGCGCTGAAGAACGAGACGACGAGCAGCGCCGGGAGGTAGCCGAGGCCCGCGAGGACGGTCGCGTCCACGAGGACGGCCGCGGCCGCGAGCACGACGCCCGCGCCGACGAGCGTGCCGGTCCGGACCGCCGTCGGCACCCGTCCGGCCCAGCGCATCCAGGCGACCAGCGCCGCTCCGACGAGAGCGAGCACGGCGAGCATCACGCTCATCGTCCCCGCCGGGACGTCCATGAGCAGGCCGTGGTTGATGGCCTCCGGCCGCACGACCGCCGCACCGGCCGACGACCGGTACGCGATCGCGTCGACGCCGGCGAACGCGGCGCCGGCGGCCCACCAGGTGACCGTGAGGTTCTCGACCCACCGCGAGCGCCGGACCGCCGTGCGGGGGATGTCGTCCAGGGGAGGGTTCTTGGCCGTCGTCATGCATCGAGCCTCGCCGCGCGCGGGCCGGCGGGGATCCCCCGCGACGACCGGCACCCTCCCCCGCACGGGTGAACCCGTCCATGACGGGCATCTGCACGTCAGCGCACGCGCACGAAGCCCGACTCGTACGCCCGCACGACCGCCTGCGTCCGGTCGCGCACGCCCAGCTTGCCGAGCACGTTGCCCACGTGGGTGCGGACGGTCTCGACGCCGAGGTAGAGCTCCGCTGCGATCTCCGCGTTCGACCTGCCCGTGGCCATGAGCCGCAGCACCTCGCCCTCGCGCTCGGTGAGCCGCGCCGATCGCAGCTCGTCGCCCGACGGCGGACGCGCGGTCGCGAGGCGCCGCACCGCGTCGGGGAACAGCAGCGAGTCGCCGCGCGCCACCGTCCGCACGGCCTGCACGACCTCCTCGGGCCGCGCCCGCTTGAGCAGGAACCCGTGCGCGCCCGCGCGCAGCGCGTCGAGCACGTGGTCGTCGTTCTCGAACGTGGTCACGACGAGCACCCGCGGGGCCGGCTCGCGGGCGAGCAGCGCCCGGGTGGCCGCGATGCCGTCGACACGCGGCATCCGTACGTCCATGAGGACGACGTCGGGTCGCGTGCCGTCGACGACGCCGCGCACGTCGGCGCCGTCGTCCGCCTCGCCCACCACCTCGAGGTCCGGTTCGGCCTCGAGGATCGCGCGCAGCCCGGCGCGCACGAGGGGCTCGTCGTCGACGATCACGATCCGCAGCGTCCCGTTCACGCGACCGATCCTCCCGCGTCCGCCGGGAGGCGGGCGCGCACGACCCACCGGGCGCCGGCCCCGGCACCGACAGGACCGGCCTCGAGCTCACCGCCGAGCAGCCGCACGCGCTCGGCCATGCCGGCGAGCCCGCGCCCGGTCCGGTCCGGCGCCCGGCCCGACGCCGGGCGCGCGCCGTCGAGCCGGTTCGCCACCTCGACCTCGAGCGCGCCCGGCACCAGCTCGGCCCGTGCGGTCACCTGCTCGCCCGGCGCGTGCCGCAGGGCGTTGGTCAGCGCCTCCTGCACCACCCGATACGCCTCGCGCGAGGTCGCCCGCGGCACCGCGGCGTCGAGCTCCCGGGCGTCGGGCACGTGCAGCAGGACGTCACCGCCGGCCCGCCGGGCGTCGTCGACGAGGTGCGGCACGTCCGCGAGCGTGCGCACGGGCGGTGCCGGCGCGCCGCCAGAGCCCGGCCCGCCCGGCGAGCCGTCCTGGTCGCGCAGCAGCCCGAGCACGTGGTCGAGGTCCGCCATGGCGGCGCGCCCGGTCTCCTCGATCGCCTCGAGCGAGCGCCGTGCCGCCTCGGGGTCCGAGCGCAGCGTGCGGGCCGCCGCGGCGGCCTGGAGCGTCGTGATCGTCAGGGCGTGGCCCACGGAGTCGTGCAGCTCCCGTGCGAGCCTGCCGCGCTCGGCGGAGCGGCGGGCAGCGGCCTCGAGCTCGGCGATGCGCTCGGACTGGTCCGGGCCGAGCAGCGGCCACGCGGCCTGCCGCAGCAGGACGCGCCCGCCCCACGCGAGGTACGGCAGGGCCACGAGCAACAGCAGGGCGGCCAGGAGCGAGAGCACGACGGCGCCCGGCCCGGCGACGTCGGGCACGACCGGCAGCACCGTCACCCGTTCGCCCCCGGCCGCCGCGAGCACCAGCTGGGTGGCCATCGGCACGGCGAACAGCAGCGCCACGGTCCCCGCCGCACCGAGCGTGAGGTGCAGTCCGTACCAGGCGGCCGCCCGCCAGCGCGTGGCGGCGGACGGCGGCGTCCCACCGGCGTCTGGCACGGGCAGGTCCACGCCGAGGAACGTGCGGACCGCGAGGATCTCGAGCGTGCGCACCGCCCCGAGGAACGGCGGCGTGAGCGCGACCGCGGCCGCGACGACGGCCAGGACGACGACCGCCGGCC
>JAPSLQ010000208.1 GCA_031180595.1 Isoptericola sp.
CGCACGTGCAGGGCGAGCGCGACCTGGACGACGCCGAGGAACAGCGCGAGCACGAGCGCGGCGACGAGGACGAACTCGGCCACGGCCGAGCCGCGCTCCTCGTCCCGCACGGTCAGCGGCCGGTGACGCTCGAGATCGCGTCGGTGAACGCACCCTCGAGCAGCGGACCGGCGATGGCCCACAGCGCCACGACCAGGCCGGCCGTCATCAAGGTCACGAGGACCCATCCGGGCACGTCGCCGCGCTCCGGGTCGTCGGCGGCGGGCAGCTCGCGGGGGTCGAGGTCCTGCATGGTGGGGATCCTTTCTGGACGGCGGCGGCGGGTCACAGCCCGATCCGCAGCGTGGCGAACGACGGGAAGACGGCGAAGACGACGGTCACCGGCAGCACGAGGAACACGACGGGCACGAGCATCGCGACCTCCTTCTTGCCTCCGGCCTCCATGAGCGCGCGACGACCGGACTCGCGGACGTCCTGGGCCTGCGCACGCAAGACCTCCGCCAGCGGCGTGCCCCGCTCGAGCGCGACGGCGACGCCCTCCGCGAACCGTGTCAGCGGCGGCAGACCGGTCCGGTCCGCCATGGCGGTGAGCGCCGTCGCGATCGGGCTGCCGGCGCGGACGTCGGCGAGCATGCGCGAGAGCTCTGCGGAGAGCTCGCCGCGCGCTGTGCCGGCGACCCGCTCGAGCGCGGGCACGGGCCCCTCGCCCGCCGTGACGGCCAGCGCCAGGAGCTCGGCGACGGTGGGGAACTCGGCGAGCATCCGTTCCTCGCGGCGCCGCACCGCGGTGCTCAGCTGCTGGTCGCACAGGGCGAACCCGAGGCCTCCGGACAGCACCACGAGAGCCACCAGCGGCACCGGAGACGATCCGCGGGCCGCCGCGAGCAGCAGTGCGACGAGGAGCCCCGCCGCGAGACCGAGCACCGTCCAGACGACCTGCCGCGCGCGGAACTGGTCGACGCTCTGGGCCCAGCCCGCCCGATCGAGCCGACGCCGGACCTCGGCCCGCGGCGATCCCAGCCGCTCGAACCAGTGCGCGGCGTCGGAGAGCCATGGCGCCACGAGGCGTTCGACCACCGGGAACGGCGTGTGCACCACCTGCTCGCGCAGGAGCCCCGACGTCGCGTCGCGAGGTCGCAACGCCGGCGCGAGGCGCTCGTCGAGCGTGATCCGGCGCGCCCGCAACCGGGCCAGCACGAGCACGAGACCCATGCCGCCGAGCAACCCGACCAGCGCTCCGGGCAGCGACAGCCACTCGCTCACCGCAGCACCCGCCCCTCCTCCGGCAGGCGGCCGATACGCCGCATGAGGCGATAGGCGACGACCGAGACACCTGCGCCGCCAGCCAGCACGGCGACCCCGGCCGCCGAGTCGTAGGCCTGAGCCGTCTCGGGCCGCGTCGCGAGGAACGCGAGCACGATCCACGGGCCCGCGGCGGCGAGGCGGGCGCCGTTGACGGTCCAGCTCTGGCGTGCTTCGAGCTCTCCGCGGGTGCGGGCGTCCTCGCGGAGGAACGCCGAGAGCGTGCGCAGCAGGCGTCCGAGGTCGGTCCCGCCGACCTCGCGCGTGAGTCGGAGGGCCTCGATGATCCGGTCTGCCACCGGGTCGGCGAGGCGTGCCTTCAGCAGGTCGAGGCACTCTCCGAACCGACCCGTAGCGCGGTAGTCGGCCGCGAACCGCGCGAACGGCTCGCGGAGCTCGACCGGCCCCCGCTCGCCGAGCTGCGCCACGGCTTCCGGCAGCGAGAGCCCGGCGCGAACGCCGGATGCCAGGTGGTCCACGACCTCGGGCCACACCTCGCGCAGGTCGCGCCGGCGCTTGCGCGCCCGTCCGCGGACGAGTGCCTCCGGGGCGACGGCGGCCATGACCGCGAAGCACAGCGCGATCGCCGGTGAGCGCGTCAGGGCGAGGCCGGTGAGGAGGACGAGCAGACCGAGCGCGGCGCTCGCCCCGTACAGCGCGCCGGGCGTGACCGACGGCGCGCCCGCCTGCACGAGCAGATCCTGGACGAGGGCTGTGCGGCGCGTGCGGCGTCGCGACCGTTCGGCCGGCTCCCAGAAGGACCACCAGACGCAGAAGAGCCCGGCTCCGAGGAGCAGCCCGACGACGACGCCCATCAGCGCGCTCCCGCGAGCAGCGCGCGCACGTCGATGCCCGCCCGTGCGAACCGCTCGCCGCCTGAGGGGAAACCGTCGCCGCGCACCAGATCACCGCCCTGCTCGGACGGCAGACGGTGGAAGAGCCCGGCCGTCTCGACCCGCCCCTCCTCGACCCGGCCGGTGACCGCGACGATCTCGCGGACCTGCCGCACGCCGTCGGGCCGCACGCCGAGGTGCACGACGACGTCGATCGCGGAGGCGACCGTCGGCACGACGAACCGGTCGGTGACGTTCTCGCCGGCGAGCAGCGGGAGCGTGCACATCTTGGTGATCGCCTCGCGCGCCGTGTTCGCGTGGATCGTGGACATGCCTGGGATGCCCGCGTTGAGAGCCACGAGCATGTCGAGACTCTCGGCCTCCCGGACCTCGCCGATGACGATGCGGTCGGGCCGCATGCGCAGCGACTCCTTGACGAGCCGGCGCAGCGGGATCTCGCCGGTGCCTTCGAGGCTCGCCTGCCGGCACTGCATCGCGACGACGTCGCGGACCGGCAGGTTGAGCTCGAAGACCTCCTCGCACGTGATGACTCGCTGGCCCGACGGGATCGAGCCCGCGAGGGCGTTGAGCATGGTGGTCTTGCCCGCCGCGACCGCGCCCGCGACGAGGATGTTGAGGCCCGCCCGCACGGCCGCGTCGAGGAACGCGGCGGCGTGCTGGGTCAGGGAGCCGAGGCGCACGAGGTCGTCGAGCTGCTTGGCGCGCACGAGGTGCTTGCGGATGTTGACGGCCCAGTGCCGGCGCGTGATGTCCGGGATGACGACGTGCAGCCGCTCCCCGCCCGGGAGCACGGCGTCGACGAAGGGGCTGCTCAGGTCGAGGCGCCGCCCGCTCGCCTTGAGCATCCGCTCGACGAGGTCCCGTACCTGCTCGGCGGTGAGGATCGTCGTCGTGAGCTCGGGAACGCCGGCTCGCGCGACGAAGACCTGTGCCGGGCCGTTGATCCAGATCTCCTCGACCTCGGGATCGTCGAGGTACCGCTGGAGCGGGCCGAGGCCCGCGAGCGCGTCGACGACCGATCGCGCCGCGCCGTGCGGGTCGCTGAGCGAGGGGACGACGCCCAGCGTGGCGCGCTCCGTGTAGTCCGCGAGCGCCTCGGCGACGAGACGCTCGAGGCCCGAGCGGTCACGCGCCGGGTCGATCCCGCGTCGGCGGACGAGCTCACGCACCTCGTCCTCGAGGATCGATGCCCCGTCGGAAGGCGCCAGCGTGTCGATCGGCACGAGTCCCCCTTCGCTCATGGCTGCACCGGACCTGCAAGGGCGGCATCAGCGTATTCGGGCGCCGGGATGTCACGGACGGCCCTGTGGAAAACCTCTGGCTGCGCGCCGGGAGCGCGGGATCCCGCCGCGCACCGCCGTCATATGTACCAGAGGCACCGTGGCGCCGACCACACGCGTCCCAGAGTGCGGCCATGCGTGAGTCGGGTGCCGTCCGAGCCCGGTCGGCGCCCTCGCCGGCCGTTAGTGTCGGGCTCATGACGGACGCGCTCCCCGACCACCCTGTGCCCGGCCGCTGGCGCGACGTCGCGCGCGCGACGGGCCTGCTCTCCCCCGCCGGCGACGTCGCGCCGACGATCTTCGCCGAGATGACGGCGCTCGCGGTGCGCACCGGCGCGATCAACCTCGGTCAGGGCTTCCCCGACGTCGACGGCCCGGCGTACATCAAGGAGGTGGCGAAGGACGCGATCGACGCGGGCCGCAACCAGTACGCGCCGGGCGACGGCATCCCCGAGCTGCGCCGCGCCGTCGCGGACCACCAGCGCCGCCACTACGGGCTCGACGTCGACCCGGACACCGAGGTGCTCGTCACCACGGGCGCCACCGAGGCGCTCGCCGCGTCGATCCTCGCGCTCGTCGGGCCGGGCGACGAAGTGATCACGCTCGAGCCGTTCTACGACGCCCACGCTGCCGTCATCGCCATGGCCGGCGCCACGCACGTGCCCGTCCCGCTCACCGCCGAGGGGTTCCGGCTCGACGCCGACGCCCTGCGAGCCGCGGCCTCCGAGCGCACGCGCCTGATCGTCGTCAACACGCCGCACAACCCGACCGGCACGGTGCTCACGCACGCCGAGCTCGAGACGATCGCCGCCGTCGCGCGCGAGCGGGACGCCGTCGTGCTCACCGACGAGGTCTACGAGCACCTGACGTTCGACGGCGCCGCGCACGTGCCGATCGCGACGCTGCCCGGCATGACGTCGCGCACGCTCACGGTGTCCTCGAGCGGCAAGACGTTCAGCCTCACCGGCTGGAAGGTCGGCTGGGTGCACGGCCCGGCCGAGCTGATCACCGCCGTGCGCACGGTCAAGCAGTTCCTCACCTACACCTCCGGCTCGCCGTTCCAGCCCGCGATCGC
>JAPSLQ010000209.1 GCA_031180595.1 Isoptericola sp.
GCGCTCCGCCCGGGGCTGCGGCTCGTCGTCGTGGGCGCCGGGTGGATCGGCGCCGAGGTCGCGGGCGTCGCGGCCGGCGCGGGGGCCGAGGTGACGGTGGTCGAGGCCGCGTCCGCGCCGCTCGACCGCCAGCTCGGCGCCGGCGTCGGCACGCACCTGGCCGGGTGGTACGCCGACGCGGGCGTGCGCCTGCTCACCGACGCCCCCGTGGCGCAGGTGCGCGCCGACGGCGTGCGGCTGGCCGACGGGCGGTCGCTCGAGGCGGACCTCGTCCTCGCGGCTGTCGGAGCCCGACCCGCCTCGGCGTGGCTCGAGGGGGCGGTGCCGCTCGACGCGCGCGGCACCGTGCCGGTCGGCCCCGACGGCGCCGTGCCCGGTCACCCGGGCGTGTGGGCCGTCGGCGACGTCGCGTCGCGCGAGCACCCCGTCTTCGGCACCGTCCCGGGCGGGCACTGGTCGGCCGCGCTCCACGACCCCGAGGCCACCGTGCGCGCCATGCTCGGCCTCGAGCCCGGTCCGGCACATGCCCCGTACGTGTTCTCGCGCCAGCTCGGCCACGACCTCGCGCTGCTCGGGCTCCCGGGCGCGGGCCCCGTCGTGTGGCGGGGCGAGCCCGGCGGGTCGGCCGCGTGGGCCGCCCTCTACCTCGACGAGGCGCCGGGCGCGGCCGGGCGGCCGGTTCCGGGCGGCGACGGCGTGCCGACGGTGCGGGCCGTGCTGCTCGTCGACTCGCCCCGCGAGGTCGGCGCCGTGCGCCGCCTCATGAACCGCGGCGAGCCCCTGCGCCTCGACCTCGAGCGCGCCGTCGACCCCGCCGTCCGCCTCCGCGACGCGGTCGCCTCGTAGCGGGGGACGGAAGGGCACGCACCGGGCCGACGAGAGGTGGTGTGCGCGAGAGCAGAGCGAGCGCAGCGACCGATTCATCCGAGCGCGCGCCACCTCGCGCCGGCCCGTCCAGGACCAGATCAGTGCGCGAAGTGCCGCGTCCCCGTGAGGTACATGGTCACGCCGGACGCCTTGGCGGCCTCGACCACCTCGGCGTCGCGGATCGACCCGCCCGGCTGCACGACGGCGCGCACTCCGGCGTCGAGCAGCACCTGCAGCCCGTCGGCGAACGGGAAGAACGCGTCGGAGGCCGCGACGGCCCCGCGCGCCCGCTCGATCGGTCCGGACCCGTCGTCCGCGAGCGTGTTCGCGCGCTCGACGGACAGGCGGCACGAGTCGACGCGGTTGACCTGGCCCATGCCGATGCCGACGGCGGCGCCGCCCGAGGCGAGCAGGATCGCGTTCGACTTCGCCGCGCGCACGGCGCGCCACGCGAACGCCAGGTCGGCGAGCGTCGCGTCGTCGGCGGCCTCGCCCGCGGCGAGGGTCCACGAGGCGGGGTCGTCGCCGTGGGCCTGGAAGCGGTCGACCTCCTGGAGCAGCAGGCCGCCGGAGACGGGCCTCATCTCGACGGGGGCGCTCGGGGCACCCTCGACCACCAGCAGGCGGATGTTCTTCTTGGCCTGCAGGACCTCCAGCGCCTCGGGCTCGAACCCCGGCGCCACGACGACCTCCGTGAAGACCGGCGCGATCTGCTCGGCCGCGGCCCGCGTGATCACGCGGTTGGCCGCGATGACGCCGCCGAACGCCGACACCGGGTCGGTCGCGTGGGCCTTGGCGTGCGCCTCCGCGACGTCGGCTCCGACGGCGATGCCGCACGGGTTGGCGTGCTTGACGATCGCCACGGCCGGCTCGTCGTGGTCGTGCGCGGCGCGCCACGCGGCGTCGGCGTCGACGTAGTTGTTGTAGCTCATCGCCTTGCCGTGCAGCTGGGTCGCGCGCGCGATCCCCGTGGTGCTGTCGCTGCGCGTGTACAGCGCCGCCTTCTGGTGCGGGTTCTCGCCGTACCGCAGGACGTCCGCGCGCTCCCACGTCGCGCCGGCGAAGTCGGGCATGGAGCTGTCGAGCGCGGCCTCGTCCGGCGCGTACGCGCTGGCGAACCAGGACGCGACGGCGACGTCGTACTGCGCGGTGTGCGCGAACGCCGCCGCGGCGAGGCGCTTGCGCTGGGCGAACGTGAAGCCGCCGGCGCGCACGGCCGCGACGACGTCGTCGTAGCGCGCCGGGTCGACGACCACCGCGACGCTCGGGTGGTTCTTCGCGGCCGCGCGGACCATGGACGGCCCGCCGATGTCGATCTGCTCGACCACGGCGTCGGGCGCCGCGCCGGACGCGACGGTCGCGGCGAACGGGTAGAGGTTGACGACGACGAGCTCGAACGTCTCGATCTCGAGCTCGGCGAGCTGGGCGAGGTGGTCGGCCTTGCGGGTGTCGGCGAGGATGCCGGCGTGCACGCGCGGGTGCAGGGTCTTGACGCGCCCCTCGAGGCACTCAGGGAAGCCGGTGAGCTCCTCGACCTTGGTGACCGGCACGCCGGCGTCGGCGATGCGGGACGCGGTCGACCCCGTCGAGACGAGCTCGACGCCGGCCTCGTGCAGGGCGGTGGCGAGCTCGACCAGGCCCCTCTTGTCGTACACGCTGAGCAGCGCCCGCCGCACGGGTCGCTGGGCGTCGTCGGACAGCTGGACGTCGGGGGCGGACGGTGCACCGGACATGAGGTCTCCTCGGGAACGTTCCTTCGCGGAAACCCTGGCACCCAGGCGGGCGGCGCGCATCGTGGGGTCTGGTCGGCCGCTCCCCGGTGGTTGTCCACCCTCGCCAGTCACGGCCGCGGCAAGTCTACCGGTGCGGCCTGCCGAGGCGGTGCGCGTCAGCCGACGATCGCGCGCCGGCCGTCGACCCGCAGCCCTTCGCGGGCGATGCGCCCGACGGTCTCCACGAGCAGGGCACGCTCGGCGACCTTGATCCGCTCGTGCAGCGTCTCCTCGTCGTCGCCGTCGAGGACCGGCACGGCCACCTGCGCGACGATCGGGCCCGTGTCGACGCCGGTGTCGACCACGTGCACCGTGCAGCCCGTGACCTTGACCCCGTAGGCGAGCGCGTCGCGCACGCCGTGCGCGCCGGGGAACGACGGGAGCAGCGCCGGGTGCGTGTTGACGATGCGCCCGGCGAACCGGTCGACGAACGACGGCGCGAGGATGCGCATGAACCCGGCGAGCACCACGTAGTCGGGCCGGAAGACGGCGACGGCCTCGGCGATGCCGACGTTCCACGCCGCGCGGTCCTCGAAGTCGGCGGGCGCGACGACGACGGACGCGACGCCGGCGTCGCGCGCCAGACCGAGCGCCCCGGCGCCGGGCTTGTCGGACACGACCCCGACGACGCGGGCACCGTAGGCGCGGTCGTCGTGGGCGGCGAGCAGCGCGGCGAGGTTGGATCCTCCCCCGGACGCGAGGACGACCAGGCGTGCCTGCGAGGTGGACTCGACGGGGTGACCGGAGGGCGTCTGCACGGCCCCCACCCTAGCGCCGGGGGAAGGTCAGCCCTCGCCGGCCCCGGGGGTCCGGCGACCCGTGCGCAGGTGCGCCGCGACGAGCACGAGCGCCGCGCCCGCGCCCGCCTCCGCCGCCACGACACCGCCCACGAGGACGACGTCCGCACCCACGACGGACAGCCGGCCCGGACCCACGGCACCGCCGGCCCACCACTGGAGCACACCGTTCGCGAGGCCCGTGGCCAGCACGACGCCGCCGCCCACCCACGCGAGGTCGGCCCACCGCACGAGCGCCGGGTCGAGGGAGCGCCAGGCGTACCAGCCGCCGAGCGCTCCGCAGGCGACGACGGCGGCCGGGAGCCAGACGGCGAGCGGCGAGGACCAGTCGGGCCCCGGCAGCGCGCCGAGGATGGGGAGCGCCGGGAGCGGTCCGGCCGCGGTGCCCGACGCGGCGAACGCCGTCCCCTCCCCGACGGCGAACCCGGGCCCGGCGAGCCACGCGACCGCCCAGACCACGAGGTTGGGCAGCAGCGCCAGCTGGGCGACCGCGAGCACGACGCCGCCGAGCCACCCGGGGTCGAGGCTCGCGACGATGTCGTCGGACGTGGTGCGGCCCGAGAGCGCCCAGACGCCGGTGAGCGCGCCCCCGGCGCCCAGCAGGGCGAGCGTGGCGACCCCGCCGGCGCGCAGCCCGAGGCGCAGCACGTCGGGCACGTAGGGGTCGAGGCGGGCGGGCAGGGAGGTGGCCGGGGCGTCCGGCACGGTGAGCAGCGCGAGCCCGGCGCCCGCGCCGCCGACGACGAGCCCGGCCAGCAGGCCGTGCCCGACGAGGACCGCCTGCTCGGTGCCGGGCCCGCCGGTCAGGACGGCGCCGGCCGTGGTGGCCGCCGCGTACGTCACCGTGGCGCCCGACCACGCGGCGAGCGTGGGCAGCGCCGACCGCTTCACCGCGACGTACACCGTGAACAGGGCCAGGGCGCCGACGCCCAGCGGGACGACGGTGATCGTGCCCGCACCGGCCGCGAGCGGGACCCCGTGCCCCAGGAGCCACAGGCCGGCCGCCACGGCCCCGGCCGACGCGAGGTCGCCGGCGTCGGCGCCGGAGCCGACGGCCGCGACGCCGGCGAGCAG
>JAPSLQ010000210.1 GCA_031180595.1 Isoptericola sp.
GGCTCTTCGGTCTCGTCCTCGGCCGGCTCCTCGTCCTCGTCCTGGCTCAGGATGTCGGTCGGGCGGCCGGACTTGAGGCGCTCGGTCTGCGACTCGAGAGTCGAGTTGAGCGAGTCGATGCCCTTGGCCGCGGCGGCGAGCGCGGCGGCCCTGCCGGCCTCCATCAGCTTGCCCGAGACCTCGTCGGTGAGCCGCTTGATCTCCGGCGAGGACAGGAGCGAGTCCTTGACGCCTCCCACCCCACCGAGAAGCGCGGCACGCGAGGACTCGTCCTTGAGCTGGTTGCCCGCGACCGCCCCCGCGATCGTCAGGGCGAGCTTCATCTTCTTGGTCCGCCCGAGCAGGTACCCCGCCAGGAGGAGCGCTGCAAACTTGAGCTTGTCGTCCATCGCGAACTCCAGTCGCTTGTCGGTCGATCACAGCTCAGCGTCGTCCGCCGAACCGTCCCCCTTCCGGCAGACTGGCACGGAGCCAGGTGGCTCGCGCGATGTCCGACCGCGTGCGCGGCGGCGAGCGGTCGCCTCCTCAGGCTTCGCGTCGTAGCGGTGTGTGCCCGGCGGCGACCCGCTCGCCGTCGCGCACGGGTGGCGGGGGAGTGCCGCCGTCGCCCCAGGGCTCGCCCCCGAGCTTCTCGCGTCCGTGCGCGGTGACCCACCCCGACAGGTCGGGTCCCTGCGGGACGATCCGCGTCGGGTTGATGTCGGTGTGCACGACGTAGTAGTGCTGCTTGATCTGCACGAAGTCGACGGTGTCGCCGAAGCCCGGCGTCTGGAACAGGTCGCGCGCGTACGCCCACAGCGCCGGCATCTCGGTGAGCTTGTTGCGGTTGCACTTGAAGTGGCCGTGGTAGACGGCGTCGAACCGCACGAGCGTCGTGAAGAGGCGCACGTCGGCCTCGGTGATGCGATCGCCCATGAGGTAGCGGCGCGTGCTCAGGCGCTCCTCGAGCCAGTCGAGCGCGTCCCACAGGCGCCGGTACGCGGCGTCGTACGCCTCCTGCGAACCGGCGAAGCCGCACCGGTAGACGCCGTCGTTGACGTCGGTGTAGACGCGGCGCATGACGGAGTCCATCTCGGCGCGCTCGTCCGGGTCGTCAGGGATCAGGCGCGGCGCACCCTCGCGATGGTGCTCGGACCACTCGGTGGACAGGTCGAGCGTGATCTGGGCGAAGTCGTTGGTCACGACGGCACCGTCGCGCGTGTCGACGATCGCGGGGACGGTGATGCCGCGCGGGTAGCCGGGCTGTCGCCGGAAGAACGCCTCCTGCAGCCGCTCGATCCCGAGGACCGGGTCCTTGCCGCCGGGGTCGAGGTCGAACGTCCAGCTGCGCTCGTCGTGGGTGGGGCCGGGCAGACCCAGGCTGATCGCGTCCTCGAGCCCGAGCAGGCGCCGCACGATGATCGACCGGTTGGCCCACGGGCAGGCGCGCGCGGCGACGAGGCGGTAGCGCCCCGGCTCGACGGGGTAGCCTTCGGCGCCGTCGCGCGTGATCCGCGTGGTGATGTAGCGCGAGTCGCGGACGAACTCCTGACCCTTCACGGTGTAGGTGCCGCCCTGGCCGTGCTCCGGTCGATCTTGGCCGTTCATCGTTCAATCGTAGGCACGACCTCGGAGGTTCACCCCTCGACGCCGGTCGCCTCGTGCGCGGTACCCACCGGCTTCGACTCCGGCGAGCCGCGCTCGCGCAGGTAGATCGACAGCACGACCATGGCCAGGACGGCGAGGAACTCGGACTGCCAGTTCTGGACCGTGCGCGACCAGAACTCCGGCAGCGCGAGGTACTCGGTCCACGTGACCGGGTCCTGGAGGTTGCGCAGCTGCTCCTCGCTGTACGCGACGGCCCCGGTGACGGACTGCGCGAGCCACGAGCCGACGAAGATCGCACCCATGACCAGGGCGAGCGAGTGCGAGTAGACCGACAGGCGCCAGCCGCCGGCGCGGGCCCACGCAGGCGAGTCCTCCTCGGCGTAGCGGCCGACCTTCTGGTCCTTGTCGGACTCGCGCCCCGCCTTCTCGATCGCCTTCGACTCGGGCGAGCCCTTCTGGACGAACCAGACCGTGGCCAGGATGAACAGCAGGAACTGGAGGAACTCCGACTGCCAGTTCTCCGTGACGTCGACCCAGTAGGACGAGGAGAGGACGTAGTCGCCCACGCCGACCGGCCGCAGCCCGCCCGACAGCTGCTCCCGGTTGAAGTAGGCCGTGCCCACGAACGCCTGCGCGACGAGCGACAGCAGGAAGATCAGGCCGAAGAAGAGGCTCAGGGAGTTGACCTTGAGCGCGGCCGGCAGGCGGGTCGCCGGCACCCCGCGGGTCATCGGTGCACCGCCGGCAGGACGATCGCGACGACCAGGCCCAGGGCTACCAGGACCAGGGTCGCGGCGAAGATCACGCGCTGCGACGTCATGCCTCCACCTCGCAGTCGTAGGGACGCTCCGGCCGTGCGGTGCACGCCGCGGCGGTCACGATCCAGCGGTCGCCCGAGCGGGCGAGGAACACCGTGTCCGACGTCGTCACGACCTGGGCCTGGGTGCCCGAGACGTGCACCTCGCTGACCGTCGCGTCGGCCGCCCGGTGCGCGAGCGCGGGCCCGACCTGGGGGTCCTCCACGACGGCGGTCGCGCACGGCGCCCCGGCGTCCTGCTCGAGCGCGTCGGCGGCGTCCGGCAGGAGCAGGTCGCAGACGGCCTGACCGTCGCGGGCCGCCACGGCGGCGTAGAAGTCCGTGACGGACGCCTCGGCGTCCGACTCCATGACGCCAGGACCCGCGCACCCTGCCGCGAGGGTGGCCATCGCCGCCGCCAGGAGCCCGGTCCGGGCTCGTCGCATGCTCGAAGACATGCGCATATCGTGCGCCGGACCTGCGCTTTCGCAACCGGAGAGTCAGGCGCTCGACTTCGCCGCGGCCTTGGCCGCCTTCTTGAACGCCCGGACCTCCGCGAGCGACTCGGCGCTGGTGACGTCCGCGATCGACCGGCGCGAGCCCTCGTCGGCGTAGTGACCGGC
Source organism: Isoptericola sp. (assembly GCA_031180595.1). Classification (GTDB taxonomy): domain Bacteria; phylum Actinomycetota; class Actinomycetes; order Actinomycetales; family Cellulomonadaceae; genus Isoptericola. Next base: position 3,007 of record JAPSLQ010000210.1, read on the forward strand.
CGCCTCCCGCCAGCCCTGCGGCTGCACGCCGCGCTGCTTGCCCAGGAGAGCGAGGAAGATCTGCGCCTTCTGCTTGCCGAAGCCCGGCAGCGCCTGGAGGCGCGCGAGCACCTCGGCGCCCGTGGGCGGTCCCTCGGCGCCCGGTGCCGTCCAGATCCGCGTGACGTCGCCGTCGTAGTCGTCGACGACCGCGCGGGCCACCGCCTGGACGCGCCCGGCCATCGACCGGCCGTACCGGTGGATCGCCGGAGGCGTGGTCGCCAGCGCGACGAACTCGTCGGGGTCGGCGTCCGCGATCGCGTGCGGGTCGAGGGTGCCGAGCCGGTCCTTGATCTTCCGCGGCCCCGCGAACGCGTGCTCCATGGGGTACTGCTGGTCGAGCAGCATCCCGACGAGCAGCGCGAACGGGTCCTCGGCCAGGAGCGTGTCGGTGTCCGCGTCGCCGGTGATCCACAGGTCTGTCGCCATGGGCGCCATTGTCCACCGCCGCACGCCGGCCCGTCAGCACCGCCTCCGCTGAGGGGTCTCGTACAAGCGGCTCACGCGACCTCGCAAAGCGGGACATCTTTCACCCGGTTGGTGGTGCCGCGAGGGATTGACGGTGCCCCCGCGCGGGAGGACCGTGAAATGCCTCAGAGGGAAGTGCACCATGCGTCGTCGACTGCTCACCTGGCTGGCCATCCTGTCGCTGCTCTTCACCGGGTCCGTGCTCACGGCTCCGTCGGCGGCGGCTCATCCATACTGCGGGCAGGTGTGGGGCTCCCTGGCCAAAGGCGACCCGGGCATGTCCGCGGGACAGCTCACGAACGTCCGCGCCGGTCGTCACGCCTGCTTCGACAGGCTCGTGCTCGACGTCGACAAGCCGCTCACCGGCTGGTCGGTGCGCTACGTGAAGCTGGTCACCATGGACGGCTCGGGGAAGGTCGTGCCGGTCGACGGCGGGGCGCGCCTGGAGGTCGTCGCGCGGGTCGGCGTCATCCCGACCGACGCGTTCTTCGTCGGCTCGGGCCGGACCCTCGTCGACACCACCGGCTACCGCACCTTCCGCGACGTCGCGTGGGCCGGCAGCTTCGAGGGCGTCACCACCGTCGGGCTTGGCGTGCGGTCGCGGCTGCCGTTCCGTGCGTTCGTCCTCGACGGGCCGGGCGACGGCTCCCGCCTCGTGGTCGACGTCGGGCACCGGTGGTGCACCGCAGGCCACGTCGACTGCTGAACGCGACCCGGAGCGGTCGCCCAGGCCGGCTCAGGCGTCGAACGTGAGGACCGGGCGGCCGGTGCGGGGGTGGCGCAGCACGGTGGTGCGGACGCCGTAGACGGGGTCGACCACGTCCGGTACGAGCACCTCGTCGACCGGGCCCGCCGCGGCCACGCGTCCGCCGTCGGGGCCGGGGGCGAGCAGCACGACGTGGTCGCACGTCGCGGCGGCGAGCGAGAGGTCGTGCAGCGCGGCGAGCACCGTGACGCCGTCCGTCGCGAGCGAGCGGA
>JAPSLQ010000211.1 GCA_031180595.1 Isoptericola sp.
CGCGTGGACGTGCGGACCGACGCGGGGCGGTTCGAGGTGGCGCTGGCGCAGCACGGGCTGCTCCGCCCGCTCGCGGGCGCCGAGCTGTCGGACGGCACCCTGCGCTACCTGCTCTGGTGCGCCGCCCTCCTCACCCCGCGCCCCCCGGACCTCCTGGTCCTGAACGAGCCCGAGACGTCGCTCCACCCCGAGCTGCTCCCCGCGCTGGGCACGCTCGTGGCCGACGCGGCGCGGCGCACGCAGGTCGTCGTGGTGACGCACTCGGTCCCGCTGGTCGAGGCGCTCGCGGACGCCGACGACGTCGCGCACGTCGAGCTCGTCAAGGACCTGGGCGAGACCCGCGTGGCAGGGCGCGAGGGCCCGCTGGACGAGCCGCCGTGGCGGTGGGTCGAACGGTGACCCCTCCGGCGGCTCAGGGGCGCGCGGCGAGCACGAGCGCGGTGACGGACGCCGCGAGGTCGGTGAGCCGCTCGGCCGTCCGGGGCAGCAGGTCGTCGAGGTCGATCGGACCGGGTGCGATCGAGAAGGCGGCCGCGATCCCGGCGGCCCGCGCCTGGGCCGCGGGGAGCGTCACGCGACCGGCGAGCACCACGACCGGCGGCCGCGCAGGAGACGCGGCGGCGAGGCGCGCGACGCCGTCGGCCACCTTGCCCCGGACCGACTGCGAGTCGAACGACCCCTCGCCGGTGAGGACCAGCGTCGCGTCCGCGAGCGCCTCGGGCAGGCCGATCGCCTCGGCCACCAGGCCCGCGCCCGGCTCGAGCCGGGCCCCGAGGACGGCCGCGAGCGCGGCCGGGACCCCGCCCGCCGCGCCGGCGCCGGGGAGCTCGTGGACGCGCACGCCGGTCTCGCGCTCCAGGAGGTTGGCCCAGCACGTGAGCACCTCGTCGAGGAACGCGACGTCGCCGGGGCGCGCGCCCTTCTGCGGTCCGAAGACGGCCGCGGCGCCGTGCTCGCCGACGAGGGGGTTGGTGACGTCGACGGCGAGCCGCCAGCGCACCTCGCGCGCCCGCGGGTGGAGCCCGGACAGGTCGAGCGAGGCGACCCGGGCGAGCCCCTCGCCCCCGGCAGGCACGTCGACCCCGTCGGCGTCGAGCAGCCGTGCGCCGAGCCCGGTGAGGATGCCCGCGCCGCCGTCGGTGGAGGCGGACCCGCCGAGGCACACGAGGACCTCCTCGACACCCGCGTCGAGGACCGCGGCCGCGACCTCGCCCGTCCCGCGCGTGTGGGCGTGCAGCGGCTCGAGCGGCACGTCCGACACCCCGGGCAGGCCGCTGGCCTCGGCCAGCTCGACGACGCCGACCCGGCCGTCGGGCGACGTCGCCCACCGCGCCGTCGTCGGACGACCGATCGCGTCGACGGTCGGGACGGTCCGCACCTCGGTGCGCCACGTCGTGAGCAGGGCGTCGAGCGTGCCCTCGCCGCCGTCGGCCATCGCCAGGCTCGTGACGCGCGCGTCGGGCGCGGCCGCCAGCACGCCCGCACCGACCGCCTCGGCGACCTCCGTCGCGCTGAGGCTGCCCTTGAAGGAGTCGGGGACGACGACGACGTGCGGCGCTGCGGTTGTGGTGGCGATCACGTGCCCGAGGATAACGAGCGGTCCAGAGCGGGCGGCGGGGCGTCCACCAGCACCACGAGCCGGGCGAGCTCCGCGGCGGCACGGTCGGCGCGCTCGGCGAGCGCCGTCGTCGGGAGCCGCTCGAGGGTCCACTCGGCCGTGCTCGCGTACACGCCGACGGGCGCGAGCACGGCGCCCATGAACGCGAACAGCGGGCGCAGCGCCTGGTCGATGACGAGCGTGTGCCGCACCGTGCCGCCCGCCGCGCCGAGCAGCACGGGCTTGCCGGTGATGGCCTGCCCGTCGAGCAGGTCGACGAACGTCTTGAACACGCCCGAGTACGAGCCCCGGAACACCGGCGAGGTGGCGATCAGCAGGTCCGACCGCTCGACGGCGCCCAGCGCGTCGGTCAGCTCGTCGCTGCGGAAGCCGAGCACGGTCGCGGTCGCGGCGTCCTCGGCGACGTCGCGGGCCTCGACGGTGCGCGTCGCGACCGTGCGGCCGGCCGCCTCGAGGTGCGCGGCCGTGCGCTCGAGCAGCAGGTCCGAGAGCAGGCGCGACGACGACGGGAAGCTGATGCCCCCGGTGAGCGCGACGACGCTCAGGTCGTCGCTCACCGGCGCGCGGGCGTGCTCGGGATGCGGGACTGCGCGGCGCGGAGCTTGTCCAGCAGCCGGGCGAGCTCCGCGAGCTCGTCAGGGTCGAGGGCCTCGCCCACGTAGCGCTCGATCGTGCGCACGTGCGCCCGGCCCGTCCTGCGCTGCAGGCGCCGCCCCTCCTCGGTGAGGGACACCACCGTGCCGCGCGCGTCGTCGGCGGCGGCCGAGCGGCGTACGAGCCCGCGCTCCGCCAACCGGTCGACCATGCGCGACAGCGACGACTGCGCCAGCAGGATCTTCTCGTTGAGGTCCCGCAGCCGCATCCCGCCCTCGGGCCCCGACGCCAGGCTGTACAGGACGTCGTACTCCCCGATCGTGAGGTCGTGCCAGATGTCGTCGGCGCGGAACCGCCGCATGAGGGCCACCTGGGTGCGGAACAGGGACTCCCACGTCTCCGCGGCGCGCCGCGCGTTCGTCGTCACGGTGGTCTCGCCCGAGGTCATGCCTGCAGTCTCCTTCGCTAGCGGGCGTCCCGCGCCCGGAGCGCGTCAGCGGCCGAGTCGCCGCTCGCGGCGTGAGAAGTCGCGCAGCGCCCGCAGGAAGTCGACCCTGCGGAAGTCGGGCCAGTACGCCTCGCAGAAGTACAGCTCGGAGTGGGCGCTCTGCCACATGAGGAAGCCGCCCACGCGCAGCTCGCCCGACGTGCGGATGACCAGCTCAGGGTCCGGCTGGCCCTTGGTGTAGAGGTGGGCCGCGATGTCGCCGACGTCGATGCGCTCGGCCAGCTCCTCGATCGTGGCCCCGCGGTCGGCCTCCTGCTTGAGGTAGGACCGCACGGCGTCCGCGATCTCGTGCCGGCCGCCGTAGCCGATCGCGACGTTGACCTGCAGCCCGTCGACGTCGCAGGTGCCGTCCGCCGCGGCGCGCAGGGCCGCCGCGAGGTCCTCCGGCAGGAGGTCGAGCCGGCCCATGACCCGCAGCCGCCAGCGCTTGGACTCGGCGAGCTCGTCGACGGCGTCGCGGATGATGTCGAGCAGGTTCGCGAGCTCGTCGGCGGGGCGGGCGAGGTTGTCGGTCGACAGCATCCACAGCGTCACGACCTCGATGCCGAGCGGCTCGGCCCAGCCGAGGAACTCGGTGATCTTGTCCGCACCGCGCCGGTGACCCGTGTGGGCCGGCTCGCCGAACGACTTGGCCCACCGGCGGTTCCCGTCGAGGATCACGCCGACGTGCCGGGGCATCTGCCGCGACGGCAGCGACGCGGCCAGACGCCGCTCGTACAGGCCGTACAGCAGGTGGGGCAGGTGCACGCGGACAACCGTACCGCCGTCGCGTGCTGGCTCGGCCGCCCGCCGCGGTTCGGCGGGCGACCGCACCGACGTCGTCGCACGATCTTCACACCAGCGTGCCGCGTCGGGCGGCGCCGTACCCTACGCTGGCGTAACCTACGGTTCCGTAGGTACGAGGTGATCAGGAGGTCACGTGGCAGCAGCCGCACAGCACCACGGCCGGCAGGCGGACCCGCACGGCGTCCGCGAGGTCGTCGAGGACGCCCGGGACGCCGTGAGCGACGCGCGCGACACCGTCTCCGACGTCGTGCAGACGGTGTCCGGGGCGGCGGCCCACCAGGCCGCCCGGCTCAAGCCCCGGCTGCGGGGGTGGATCCACGCGGTGACCGCACCGCTGGCGCTGGTCGCGGCGGTCGTGCTCGTCGTCCTCGCGCCACCCGTCGCGGAGAAGGTCGCCGCCGCGGTGTTCGGGCTGACCGCCGTCCTGCTGTTCGGCACGAGCGCCGTCTACCACCGGGGGACGTGGTCGCCGCGCGTCGCCGCGGCCCTGCGACGGCTGGACCACTCGAACATCTTCCTCATCATCGCGGGCACGTACACGCCGCTCGCGGTGACCCTCCTCGACCCGCGCACCGCGACGACGCTGCTGGCGATCGTGTGGGGCGGCGCGGTCGCCGGGCTCCTCGCCCGCGTGCTGTGGATGGACGCCCCGCGCTGGGTGTACGTACCGGTGTACGTGGCGCTGGGGTGGGTCGCCGTCGCCTACATGGGCCAGTTCGCCGCCTCCGGCGGGATCGCGGTCGTGTGGCTCGTCGCGGGCGGCGGGCTCGCGTACACGGTCGGCGCGGTCGTCTACGGGACCAAGCGGCCCGACCCGTCGCCGCGCTGGTTCGGGTTCCACGAGATCTTCCACGCGCTGACCGTCGTCGGGTTCGGGTGCCACACGGCCGCGATCTTCATCGCGACGCTCTGACGCGGCGCGCTACCTCGGCCGGTGGCGCGCTACCTCGGCG
>JAPSLQ010000212.1 GCA_031180595.1 Isoptericola sp.
GCTCAGGCGGGCGTCGAGGTCGACTTCGCGCGCTACTTCCTGCCCGGCATGATCGCGACGGGAGTCGTGCTCACGAGCTTCCAGTCGCTCGCGATCGCGATCGCGGTCGAGCGCGACGACGGCACGCTCCGGCGTCTGCGCGCGACCCCGCTGCCCGCGACGGCGTACTTCGGCGGCAAGGTGCTGCTCACGCTCGCGACGTCGCTCGTGCAGACCGCGATCCTGCTCGCCGTCGCGGCCCTCGCGTTCGACGTGCCGCTCCCCACCGACGGCGGCCGGTGGACCACGTTCGCGTGGGTCTTCCTGCTCGGCACGGCGACCGGCACCGTCTGCGGCGTCGCGTTCTCCTCGCTCCCCCGCTCGGGACGCTCCGCGAGCGCCGTCGTGACGCCCGTCGTGCTGATCCTGCAGTTCGTCTCGGGCGTGTTCTTCGCCTTCTACGCGCTGCCCGGGTGGATGCAGGCCACGGCGTCGGTGTTCCCGCTGAAGTGGATCGCCCAGGGCATGCGCTCGGTGTTCCTGCCGGAGGAGATGGTGGTCCTCGAGCCGAGCGGGTCCTGGCAGCACGGGGCGACCGCTGCTGTACTGGTCGCATGGCTGGTCGTCGCTCTCGTCGTCGGGGTCCGCTCGTTCCGGTGGCGTCGTCGTGACGACGGCTGACGGGACGGCCACGGACGACGCGGTCGCGCGCGCCACCGACGACAACTGGGAGCGCGTGGTCGTCTGGTGGCACGCGGGCTTCGTGCTGATCGTGGTCCTGACGGCCACGTCGTTGCCGCTCGGCGGCGTCGCCGGCCGCGAGCTCTGGACCGCGTACGCCGCCATGGCGGCCATGCTGCTGGCCTACGCCGCGTGGGGCGGTCCGGCGGCGCGGTCGCGCGACCAGCGCAAGGCGGTGGCGTACGCCGTGGTGCTCGTCGTCGCGACCCCGGTCGCCATCGCGCAGGCCGGGCTCGCCACGTTCCTGCTGTTCGCCGCGTTCACCCAGCTGTGGATGCTCCTCGAGCCGTCGCGGCGGGCCGTCGTCGGGTGCGTCGTCCTGACGTGCGGCACGACGCTCGGCATCGCGTTCCAGGAGGGGTTCGACGCGCGGACCCTGGTGCAGATCGCGCCGCAGATGGGGATCACGCTCGCGTTCTCCCTGCTGCTCGGGCTGTGGTTCGGCACCACCATCCAACGGTCGGAGGAGCGTGCGCGGCTGCTGTGCGAGCTGCGCGCCGCGCAGGCCGAGCTCGCCCGGTCGCACCACTCGGCGGGCGTCGCGGCGGAGCGCGAGCGTCTCGCCCGCGAGATCCACGACACGCTGGCGCAGGGGTTCACGAGCGTGGTCACGCAGGCGCAGGCCGCGACCGTGGCGCTCGACCGGGGCGAGCAGGGCGCCGCGCGCGAGCGCATGCGGCTCGTCGAGGAGACGGCGCGCGAGAACCTCGCCGAGGCCCGTGCGCTCGTCGCCGCGTTCGCCCCCGTGCCCCTGCAGGGCTCGACGCTGAGCGAGGCGCTGCGGCGGCTCGCCGACCGGTTCGCGGCCGAGACCGGGACCCTGGTGCGGCTCGAGGTCGCCGACGACGGCACGACCGACGGGCCGCGCGACGCGGCCTCCGACGTCGTGCTGCTCCGGGCCGCGCAGGAGGCGCTCGCCAACGTCCGGCGGCACGCCGACGCGCGGGCGGTGACCGTGCGTCTCGACCGCGACTCCGGCACCGTCGGGCTCGAGGTGACCGACGACGGGCGCGGCCTGCCTCCCGGGCACGCCGACGGGATGGGCCTGTCCGGCATGCGCTCGCGGGTGTCGGCCGTCGGCGGGTCGATCGACGTCGGGCCCGGTGACGACGGCGGCACCCGCGTGCGGGTGCGGGTCCCCGTAGGGGGTGCCTCATGAGCGGCGCCGCCCACGGGGGTGCGCCCGTGCGCGTCGTCGTGGCCGACGACCACCCGGTGGTCCGCTCGGGCATCATCGGGATGCTCGCCGGCGAACCCGACCTCGAGGTCGTCGGCGAGGCCCCGGACGGCGAGGCCGCCGTGGCGCTCGCGGCGGAGCTTGCTCCGGACGTCGTGCTCATGGACCTGCGCATGCCGGTGCTCGACGGCGTGGGCGCGACCACCCGCATCGTCGGCACGGGTCCCCACGTCGTCGTGCTCACGACGTACGACACCGACGCGGACATCCTGCGCGCGGTCGAGGCCGGCGCGACGGGCTACCTGCTCAAGGACACCCCGCGCGAGCAGCTCGTGGCCGGCGTGCGTGCCGCGGCGCGCGGGGAGACCGTGCTCGCGCCCGGCGTGGCGACGCGGCTCGTGAGCAGCGTGCGGACGGCCGGCGAGCGGCTCACGTCGCGCGAGGCCCAGGTGCTCACGCTCGTGGCGCGCGGGCTGTCCAACGCCGCCGTCGGGCGCGAGCTGTTCATCGCCGAGGCGACCGTCAAGACGCACCTGCTGCGCGTGTTCGCCAAGCTGGGCGTCGACGACCGGACCGCGGCCGTGACCGTCGCCCGCGAGCGCGGCTGGCTGTCCTGAGGCGAGGGCGGCCGGCCGGGGCCGGTGGGAGACTGGGCCGGTGCGCGACCTGTCGAGGCTGCCGAAGGCCCACCTCCACCTGCACTTCACCGGCTCGATGCGGGTCGAGACGCTGCGCGAGCTCGCGGCCGAGCACCGGGTCCGCGTGCCGTCGGCGCTCGTCGACGACGACCCCCTGCGCGTGCCGGCCACCGAGCGCGGCTGGTTCCGCTTCCAGCGGCTCTACGACTCCGCCCGCGCGTGCGTCCGCTCCGAGGCCGACATGCGCCGGCTCGTGGACGAGGCGGCGGCCGACGACGCGGCCGAGGGCTCGGGCCGGCTCGAGATCCAGGTCGACCCGACGTCGTACGCGCCGTTCGTCGGCGGCGTCACGCCCGCCGTCGAGATCGTGCTCGACGCCGCGAAGGCCGCGAGCGCCGCGCACGGGCTCGAGGTCGCCGTCGTCGTGGCCGCGTCGCGCATGCGGCACCCGCTCGACGCGCGCACGCTCGCCCGGCTCGCGGCCCGGTACGCCGGCGACGGCCCGGGCGAGGTGGTCGGGTTCGGGCTGAGCAACGACGAGCGCCGCGGGGACACGAGCGAGTTCGCCGCGGCGTTCCGCATCGCCACCCGCGCCGGTCTGGCGTCGGTGCCGCACGGCGGGGAGCTGCTGGGCCCGGCGCACGTGCGCGAGGTCGTGTCGGCCCTGCGGCCCGACCGCCTCGGCCACGGCGTGCGCGCGAGCGAGGACCCGCGGCTGCTCGAGGGGCTCGTCGAGGACGGCGTGGCGTTCGAGGTGTGCCCGGCGTCGAACGTGGGGCTCGGGGTGTACCCCGAGCTCGCCGACGTCCCGCTCGGGAGCCTCGTCGACGCCGGTGCGCAGGTCGCGCTCGGCGCCGACGACCCGCTGCTCTTCGGCTCCCGGCTCCTCGACCAGTACGAGGCCGCACGCCACGTGCACGGGTTCTCCGACGACGAGCTGGCGGACCTCGCCCGGTCGTCGATCCGGGCGTCGCGGGCGTCGTCGGCCACGAAGGTGCGGCTGCTCGCCGGTGTCGACGCCTGGCTCGCCGACGAGGTGACGCCCTCGCCCGCCGAGGTAGCGCACCCCGTGCCGAGGTAGCGCGTCCGCCCGCGAGGTAGCACGCGGGTGCCGGCCCGGCCGGTACCGGGGTCGGACGCGCGACGTGGCGGCCCGGCGTACCGTGCGACGCATGGACCGCGGCCCCCTCGACCGGCGACGCCCGCGGCTGTTCGTCGCGGTCGCGCTGGCGGTCGTGGTGGCCGTGGGTACCACGGGCGCCTCGCGCTGGCAGCCGGACGCGCGCGAGCTCGACGCCCTCGGGCTCGCCCTCGCGCTGGTCCCCCCGCTCGTGGTGGCCACGCTGCCCCGCCGGCCGGTGCCGGCGGTGCTGGTCGCCGCCGCTGCGGTCGGCACGTACCTCGCGCTCGGCTACGCGTGGGGACCGGTCGTCGGCGGGGCGGTCGGCGTGCTCGTCGCCGTGCTCCTGACAGGACCGGCGCGCCGCGCCCGCGCGTTCGCCTGGGCCGGCGCCGCGGTCCTGGGCGGCACGGTCGTGGCGGCCGCCGCCCTGCGCGAGGACGTCCCGCGCACGGCCGGTCTCCTCGGGGGCGCCGCGTGGACCGTCGTCGCGCTGCTCGTCGCGGGCGCGATCCGCGAGCGCGTCGCCCGCGCCGCGGCGCTGCGGGCCGCGCGGGAGGAGCGCGAGCGCACCGCCGTGGCCACCGAGCGGCTGCGCATCGCGCGCGAGGTGCACGACGTCCTGGCCCACTCGCTGTCGGCGATCAACGTGCAGGCCGGCGTGGGCCTGCACCTCCTCGAGCGCGACCCGGAGCAGGCGCGCTCGGCGCTGACGTCCATCAAGGCGACCAGCCGCGACGCGCTCGACGAGGTCCGCGCGGTCC
>JAPSLQ010000213.1 GCA_031180595.1 Isoptericola sp.
CGGTGCTGGTAGTCTCGTGCACCGTGCCGACGGCATACGACTCCGGTCTGCCGCGGTGCCCGCGCCTGTAGCTCAGTGGATAGAGCGTCTGCCTCCGGAGCAGAAGGTCGGGGGTTCGAATCCCTTCAGGCGCACCACCAGGACGGGCGGGTTCGCGACGGCGAGCCCGCCCGTTCGTGCTTCCTCCCCCGGCCGCTTGGCCGCCGCGACCGGCAGGCGTTAGGTTCCATGGGCAGCCGTCGACGACGACGTCGGGTTGCGACGACGAGCTCGTGACGACGATCCCCGCGACCCGGAGGACAGCCCGCATGATCGACCACACCGTCCGCGTCTACCGCTCCGACGAGCCCCTGCCCCGCACCGAGCAGCTCGCCTGGAAGATCGCGGAGGTCGCTGCGGAGCAGCTCGACCCCACGCCCGAGGTCACCGACATGGTGATCAACCGCGTCATCGACAACGCGGCGGTCGCGACGGCGTCGCTCGGCCGCGCGCCGATCCTCGCGGCGCGCGCGCAGGCGCAGGCGCACCCGGTCTCGCGCGGCGGCGCGGGTGCCACGATCTTCGGCAGCGCCGAGCGCACGTCCCCCGAGTGGGCCGCGTGGGCGAACGGGGTCGCCGTGCGCGAGCTCGACTACCACGACACCTTCCTCGCGGCCGACTACTCGCACCCCGGGGACAACATCCCGCCGGTGCTCGCCGTCGCGCAGCACCTGGGGCGCTCGGGCGCCGAGCTGCTGCGCGGGATCGTGACCGGGTACGAGATCCAGGTCGACCTGGTCAAGGGCATCAGCCTGCACAAGCACAAGATCGACCACGTCGCGCACCTCGGCCCCTCCGCCGCGGCCGGCATCGGCACGCTCCTCGGCCTGGAGGCCGAGACGATCTACCAGGCCGTCGGCCAGGCGCTGCACACGACGACGGCCACGCGCCAGTCGCGCAAGGGCGAGATCTCCACCTGGAAGGCGCACGCCCCCGCGTTCGCCGGGAAGATGGCGATCGAGGCGGTCGACCGCGCGCTGCGCGGGCAGACCAGCCCGAGCCCGATCTACGAGGGCTCCGACGGCGTCATCGCCTGGCTCCTCGACGGCCCCGAGGCGCGGTACACCGTGCCGCTGCCGGAGCGCGGCGAGCCGCGCACGGCCATCCTCGACACGTACACCAAGGAGCACTCCGCCGAGTACCAGGCGCAGGCGTGGATCGACCTGGCGCGTCGCCTCGGCACCGAGAACCCCTGGCTGCGCGACCCCGCCAACGTGCGCGCCGTCGTCCTGCACACGAGCCACCACACGCACCACGTCATCGGATCGGGCTCGGGCGACCCGCAGAAGTACGACCCGGCGGCGAGCCGCGAGACGCTCGACCACTCGATCCCCTACATCTTCACGGTCGCGCTCCAGGACGGGGCCTGGGACCACGTCGCGAGCTACGCGCCCGAGCGCGCGGGCCGCCCCGACACGGTGGAGCTGTGGCGCAAGGTCACCACGACCGAGGACCCCGAGTGGACGCGCCGCTATCACTCGACAGACCCCTCCGAGAAGGCGTTCGGCGGCCGCGTGGAGATCGAGCTGGCCGACGGAGGCCGCATCGTCGACGAGATCGCCGTCGCGGACGCACACCCGCTGGGCGCGCGACCGTTCGCGCGCGAGCAGTACGTGCACAAGTTCCGTACGCTCGCAGCAGGCATGCTGTCCGACGACGAGGTCGAGCGCTTCCTCGACGTGGCCCAGCGCCTGCCCGAGCTCACGGCCGACGAGCTGTCCGGCCTCACGGTCACGCCCGTGACCGACCCGCTGCCCGCGCACCCGGTGCCCGCGGGCATCTTCTAGGAGCGAGCCACCGATGCTGTACTCCACGACGACGCCGGCCGCCAAGCGCGCGGCGTTCCGCGAGCGCCTCCGGTCCGGCGACCTGCTGCAGCTCCCCGGCGCGTTCAACCCGCTGGCGGCCCGCCTCATCGAGGACAAGGGCTTCGACGGCGTGTACGTCTCGGGTGCCGTCGTGGCGGCCGACCTGGGGCTGCCCGACGTCGGGCTCACCACGCTGACCGAGGTCGCCACCCGTGCGGGCCAGATCGCGCGCATGACCGACCTGCCCACGCTCGTCGACGCCGACACCGGCTTCGGCGAGGCGATGAACGTCGCCCGTACCGTCCAGACGATGGAGGACGCCGGCGTCGCGGGCCTCCACATCGAGGACCAGGTCAACCCCAAGCGGTGCGGCCACCTCGACGGCAAGCAGGTCGTGGACGACACGACCGCGCTGCAGCGCATCCGCGCGGCGGTCACGGCACGCCGTGACGAGAACCTCCTCGTCATGGCGCGCACCGACATCCGGGCCGTCGCCGGCCTGGGGGCCGCGATCGACCGGGCCAAGGCGCTCGTCGACGCGGGCGCCGACGCCATCTTCCCCGAGGCGATGAGGGACCTCGGGGAGTTCGAGGCGATGAAGGACGCGCTCGACGTGCCGGTCCTGGCCAACATGACCGAGTTCGGCAAGAGCGAGCTGTTCACGGCCCGCCAGCTCGCCGACGCCGGCATCGACCTCGTGATCTACCCCGTCTCGCTCCTGCGCCTCGCGATGGGAGCGGCCGAGCGCGGGCTCGACGCGCTGCGTGCCGAGGGGTCCCTCGCCTCGCAGGTCGAGCACATGCAGACCCGGGCCCGCCTCTACGAGCTCGTCGACTACGCGGCGTACGGCACGTTCGACGCCGGCGTCTTCGACTTCTCGCTCGACGACAACCTCCACCACGGCGCGAAGGAGCACCGATGAGCCAGCCGACCTCCCCCACCGACCAGCCCGAGGTCCGCAAGGGACTGGCCGGCGTCGTCGCCGACGTCACCGCGATCTCGAAGGTCAACCCCGAGACCAACTCGCTGCTGTATCGCGGGTATCCCGTGCAGGACCTCGCCGCCACGCAGCCCTTCGAGGCCGTGGCCCACCTGCTGTGGCACGGCGAGCTGCCGACGGCGGACCAGCTCGCCGAGCTGCGCGCCACCGAGCGCGCGCACCGAGCGCTCGCGGACGACGTGCGCGCCGCGATCGACCTGCTGCCGACCGACGCCCACCCCATGGACGAGGTGCGCACGGCCGTGAGCGTCATCGGGGCGAGCGAGGCCGCCGGTCTCTCGGCGCTCGAGGCGGGCGGCAGCCCCGAGGACAACGTGGCCCGCAGCGTCCGGCTGTTCGCCGCCCTGCCGGCGATCGTCGCGTACGGGCAGCGGCGCCGGCACGGGCAGGACGTCGTCGAGCCGCGCGACGACCTCGACTACTCGGCGAACTTCCTGTGGATGACCTTCGGCGACGAGCCGGACCCCGTCGTCGTCGACGCGTTCAACCGGTCGATGATCCTGTACGCCGAGCACTCGTTCAACGCCTCGACGTTCACCGCGCGCGTCATCACCTCGACGCTGAGCGACCTGCACTCGGCCGTCGTGGGCGCCATCGCCGCGCTCAAGGGGCCGCTGCACGGCGGCGCCAACGAGGCGGTCATGGAGACGCTCGCCGAGATCGGGTCGGCCGAGCGGGTCGCGGACTGGCTCGACGAGGCACTGGCCGGCAAGCGGAAGATCATGGGCTTCGGGCACCGGGTCTACAAGCACGGGGACTCGCGCGTGCCGACGATGAAGGCGGCGCTCGACACGCTCGTCGAGCACTACGACCGGCGGGACCTGGCCGCGCTGTACGACGCGCTCGAGTCCGAGTTCGTCGAGCGCAAGGGCATCTACCCCAACCTCGACTACCCGTCCGGGCCGGCCTACCACCTCATGGGCTTCGACACCGGCACGTTCACCCCGCTGTTCGTGGCCGCGCGCGTGACGGGATGGACGGCGCACGTCCTCGAGCAGCAGGCGGCGAACTCGCTCATCCGGCCGTTGTCCGAGTACGTGGGCCCGGACGAGCGCTCGGTGCCGAGGTAGCGCGCCCTTCGCCGAGGCAGCGCGCCGTTCGGCGAGGTAGCGCGCCGTTCGGCGAGGTAGCGCGCGCTCAGTCGGTCGACAGGTGCGTGTTCTTCCCGAAGTCCTCGCGGAACCGGGGGCCCGACGCCGCGAGCTCGCTCGCGTACTCGGCCGACCACTCGCTGTACGGCCGGATCGAGAGCGCCTCGTTCGAGAACCGGCGGTCGTCGGTCAGCTCGGTCACGCAGAAGTCCGGGATCTGCAGCTCGGTGACCGGTCCGGAGCGCTCGCACTCGGCGACGACGAGCGGGTGGTTGGCGCCCCCGAAGACGTCGACCGACCACCCGTCGGCCCCCAGCCAAGCGGCGTAGCGGGTCTTGAGGACCCGCGCACCCCCGCGTCGGACGAGCTCGACGCCCACCAGCGGGTCGAGCTCGCGCTCGGCCTCGTAGCGGGTGCCGCCGGCCGACGGCCCCTTGACCGTGACCGCGGCGAAGTCGACCTTGTCGCGG
>JAPSLQ010000017.1 GCA_031180595.1 Isoptericola sp.
CGCGCGCGCTGGGCCGCGTACAGCACGAGGCCGTACTTCGAGTCGGTCTTCTCCAGCAGCTCGTCGATGGGCGGCTCGGTGATGCCGATCGGCTGGGCCACGGTTCCGGCCATGGGTCACACTCCAAAGCGGTGAGGAATAGCGGTGAGGATCAGGGGTTCAGCGTGCCAGTCTACCGGGCGCACCGCGGACGCCGGTGCGCCCGGGCCGCTCAGCGGGCCACGGGCCGCGGCGCCCTGGCGACGCCCATGATGCCCGCGAGCTCGTCGGTCGCGCGCGTGACGTCGTCGTTGACGATGGTCACGTCGAACTCGTCCTCGTGGGCGAGCTCCACGCGCGCCGTGGCGAGCCGCCGCTCGCGCTCCTCCACGCTCTCCGTGCCGCGGCCCACGAGCCTGCGCACCAGCTCGTCGAAGCTGGGCGGGGCCAGGAACACGAACCGCGCGTCCGGCATCGACGCGCGCACCTGCCGGGCGCCCTGCAGGTCGATCTCGAGCAGCGTGGGCACGCCCGCGGCGAGGTGCTCGACGACGGGGCCGCGCGGCGTGCCGTAGCGATGGCGGCCGTGGACCACGGCCCACTCGAGCATCTCGCCGTCGGCGACCATGCGGTCGAACTCCTCGGGCTGCACGAACAGGTAGTGGACGCCGTCGACCTCGCCCGGCCGCGGCGGGCGCGTGGTCGCCGACACGGACAGCCACACCTCCGGGTAGCGCGCGCGGACGTCCGCGGACACGGTGCCCTTCCCGACGGCGGTCGGCCCGGCGAGCACGGTGAGGCGGGCCGGCGGACCGTCCGGCTGCGCCTCGTCGCGGTGCGCGGTGTCGCGGGCCGCGTCGTGCTCGGTGTGGTGCTGTGCCGGGTCGCCGGCGGGTGGTGCGGAAATGTCAGCCAAACCTCTCGATGAGCGCCTGGGCCTGGTGCGGCCCCAGGCCGCGGACACGGCGGGTCTCGGCGATCCCGATCTCTTCCATGATCGCCCGAGCCTTCACCTTACCGACACCCGGCAGCGACTCCAGCAACGAGACGACCTTGAGCTTGCCGACGACGTCGTCGGTCTGTCCCTGCTCGATCACGTCCTTGAGCGAGCCCTGGGAGTACTTGAGCCGGTTCTTGATCTCCGCGCGTACGCGTCGAGCCTCGGCAGCCTTCTCGAGTGCTGCCGCACGCTGTTCCGGGGTGAGAGGAGGAAGGGCCACGCAAGTCACCTACTCATGTCGAGCTGGAAGAGGGGGAACTGCTCACTCGAAAGTAGCCACGACCTGCGCACCCGGCAATCCGTAGCCCCCGCGTGGCGCCCACGGATCTGAGGCGCACACCCGGCATCCCGGTCATTCGGTGCTCGGCGCGCCGCTCCAGGCCCTGGCGAGGCCCGCCGCCGCGGGCCCGCGCGCCTCAGGACCGCAGCGCCGCGCGCGCCTCGCGCGCGGCCTTCTCGGCCGCTCCACGCAGGTCCGCGGCAGCCGGGCCTGCGGCGAGCACGCCGCGCGACGAGGACGCCAGCACCTGCCGGCGGGCCGCGCCGAACACCGCGGCGAGCTCGCGCTCCCCCGCCCCCTGCGCACCGACGCCCGGTGCCAGGAGCGGGCCGCCCACGGACTCGAGGTCGGTCCCGGTCACCCGGACCGCGTCGCCGACGGTCGCGCCGACGACGAGCCCGACCGAGCCCATCGGGTCCGCGCCCGCGTTGAGGGACGCAGCCTGCGCGGCGACGCTCGCCGCGACGCTCACGCCGTCGGACCCGCGGGCGTGCTGCACCTCGTGACCCTCGGGGTTGGACGTCAGGCACAGCACGAAGATCCCGCGGCCGGTCGCCGCGGCGAGGTCCGCGGCCGGCGTGAGCGACCCGAAGCCCAGGTACGGCGAGAGCGTCACCGCGTCGCCCGCGAGCGGCGAGCCGTCGGCGAGGAACGCGTCGGCGTACCCGGCCATGGTCGAGCCGATGTCGCCGCGCTTGGCGTCCACGACCGTGAGGGTTCCCGCGGCGCGCGCCGCGGCGATCGTCTCCTCGAGCGCGGCGACGCCGGCCGAGCCGTGCCGCTCGAAGAACGCCGCCTGCGGCTTGAGGGCCGCCACCCGGCCGCCGAGCGCCTCGACGACCCGCAGCGAGAACTCGCGCACGCCCGCGGCGTCGTCGTCGAGCCCCCACGCCTCGAGCAGCGAGGCGTGGGGGTCGATGCCGACGCACAGCGGGCCGTGCTCGTCCATGGCCGCGGCGAGCCTGGCGCCGAAGGACGCGCGGCCGGCCGGCGTCCCGGCGGAGGTCACGCGCCGACCTCGGCCGGCGTCCGGCGCGGCTCGTCCGCGCCGGCGTCGAGACCGAGCCGCGACCGCGTGGCCGCGGTGTGCTCCTGCAGGCTCGCGACGCCGAACGGGCCACCGAGGATCGCCTCGATGCCCTGCACGGCGGCCGCGAGCTGGTCGACGGTGGTGACCATCGGCTTGTCGGCGGCGGTGGTGGCCGCGCGGATCTCGTAGCCGTCGGCCCGCGCGCCCTGCCCGGACGGGGAGTTGACCACGAGGTCCACCTCGCCCGCCGTGATGAGGTCGACGATCGTCGGCTCGCCCGCGTCGCCGCGGCCGGCCGAGAACTTGCGGACCACCGTGGCGCCGATGCCGTTGCGGCGCAGCACCTGCGCCGTGCCGGCGGTCGCGAGCACCTCGAAGCCGAGCTCGGCCAGGCGCTTGACCGGGAACACGATCGAGCGCTTGTCGCGGTCGGCGACCGACACGAACACCGTGCCCGACGTCGGCAGCCCGCCGTAGGCCGCGGCCTGCGACTTGGCGAACGCGTGCGGGAAGTCCTTGTCGAAGCCCATGACCTCGCCCGTGGAACGCATCTCGGGGCCGAGCACCGTGTCGACGACCTGGCCGTCGGCGGTGCGGAACCGCTTGAAGGGCAGCACGGCCTCCTTGACGGCGATGGGCGCGCCGAGGTCGAGCGTGCCGCCGTCGCCGGCGGCGGGCAGGACGCCCTCGGCGCGCAGGTCGGCGATCGACTCGCCGACCATGACGCGGGCCGCTGCCTTGGCCAGCGAGGTGCCCGTCGCCTTGGAGACGAACGGCACGGTGCGCGACGCGCGGGGGTTGGCCTCGAGCACGTAGAGCACGTCGGAGACGAGCGCGTACTGCACGTTGAGCAGGCCGCGGACGCCCACGCCGCGCGCGATGGCCTCGGTCGAGCGGCGGATGCGCTCGATCTCGGCCTCGCTCAGCGACACCGGCGGCAGCACGCAGGCGGAGTCGCCCGAGTGGATGCCGGCCTCCTCGATGTGCTCCATGACGCCGCCGAGGAAGAGCTCCTCGCCGTCGTACAGCGCGTCGACGTCGATCTCCATCGCGTCGTCGAGGAACCGGTCGATGAGCAGCGGCGCGGGCAGCGTGCCGGGCGCGCCCGAGCTCGCCGCGGCGGCCGCGGCGTCCGCGAGCGCCCGCTCGACGTAGCCGGTGAGCTGCTCGGCGGAGTAGACGATCTCCATGCCGCGCCCGCCGAGCACGTAGGACGGCCGCACGAGGACGGGGTAGCCGATGCGCTCGGCGACCTCGGTGGCCTGGCCGAGCGAGCGGGCGGTGCCGAACGCGGGCGCGGGCAGCCCGGCGTCGACGAGGACCTGGCCGAAGATGCCGCGGTCCTCGGCGGCGTCGATCGCCTCGGGCGTGGTGCCGAGGATCGGCAGGCCGGCGTCGGACAGGCGCTGGGCGAGCGACAGCGGCGTCTGGCCGCCGAGCTGGACGATGATGCCCTTGACCGGCCCGGCGGCGAGCTCGGCCTGGTAGACCTCGAGCACGTCCTCGAACGTCAGCGGCTCGAAGTAGAGCCGGTCCGAGGTGTCGTAGTCGGTCGAGACCGTCTCGGGGTTGCAGTTGACCATGACGGTCTCGTAGCGGTCCTTGAGCGTCAGGGCCGCGTGCACGCACGAGTAGTCGAACTCGATGCCCTGCCCGATGCGGTTGGGGCCCGAGCCGAGGATGATCACGGCCTCGCGCTCGCGCGGGGCGACCTCGGTCTCGGTGTCGTAGGACGAGTAGTGGTACGGCGTGCGGGCCGCGAACTCCGCGGCGCACGTGTCGACCGTCTTGTAGACGGGCCGCACCCCGAGGGCGCGGCGCACCTCGCGCACGGTGACCTCACCGGTCGGGCCCATGCCGCGCAGGCGGGCGATCTGCGCGTCCGAGAGGCCGTGCCGCTTGGCGCGGCGCAGCACCTCCTCGGTGAGCGTCGGGCTCGCGGCGACCTCGGCCGCGACCTCGTTGACGAGCTGGATCTGGTCGAGGAACCACGGGTCGATGCCGGTGGCCTCGAAGACCTGCTCGATGCTCGCGCCGGCGCGCAGCGCCTGCTGCACGCCGACGAGGCGCAGCTCGGTCGGGCGGGCGATCTCGGCCAGGAGCGCGTCGAGCGCCTCTGTGGCGACGGGCTCGCCGTCCCAGTGGAACTGCACGCCCGCCTTGTCGATGGACCGCAGCGCCTTGCCGAGCGCCTCGGTGAAGTTCCGGCCGAGGGCCATGGCCTCGCCGACCGACTTCATCGTGGTGGTCAGGGTGCCGTCCGCGGCGGGGAACTTCTCGAACGCGAACCGCGGGACCTTGACGACGACGTAGTCGAGCGTGGGCTCGAAGCTCGCCGGCGTCACCTGCGTGATGTCGTTGGGGATCTCGTCGAGCGTGTACCCGACGGCGAGCTTGGCCGCGATCTTGGCGATCGGGAAGCCCGTCGCCTTCGACGCGAGAGCCGACGAGCGGGACACGCGCGGGTTCATCTCGATGACGATGACGCGGCCGGTGTCGGGGTCGACGGCGAACTGGATGTTGCAGCCGCCGGTGTCGACGCCGACCTCGCGGATGACGGCGATGCCGATGTCGCGCAGCTTCTGGTACTCGCGGTCGGTGAGCGTCATGGCGGGCGCGACGGTCACGGAGTCGCCGGTGTGCACGCCGACCGGGTCGACGTTCTCGATCGAGCACACGACGACGACGTTGTCCTTGCGGTCGCGCATGAGCTCGAGCTCGTACTCCTTCCAGCCGAGGATCGACTCCTCGAGGAGCACCTCGGTGGTCGGCGAGTAGTGCAGGCCCTGGCCGACGATCCGACGGAGCTGCGGCTCGTCGAACGCGAGGCCGGAGCCGAGGCCGCCCATGGTGAACGAGGGGCGCACGACCATCGGGTAGCCGAGCCTCTCCGCGGCCGCGAGCGCCTCGTCGACCGTGTGCACGATCTCCGAGCGCGCGGACTCGCCGCCGCAGCGCTCGACGACCTGCTTGAACTGCTCGCGGTCCTCGCCCTTCTGGATCGCGGGGATGTTGGCGCCGATGAGCTCGACGCCGTACTCCTCCAGCACGCCGGCCTCGTCGAGCGCGATCGCGGCGTTGAGGGCGGTCTGCCCGCCGAGGGTCGGCAGCAGCGCGTCGGGGCGCTCCTTGGCGATGATCGAGGTGAGCACCTCGGTCGTGATCGGCTCGACGTAGGTGGCGTCGGCGAACTCCGGGTCGGTCATGATCGTGGCCGGGTTGGAGTTCACGAGGATGACGCGCAGGCCCTCCTCGCGAAGCACGCGGCACGCCTGGGTGCCGGAGTAGTCGAACTCGGCGGCCTGGCCGATGACGATCGGGCCGGACCCGATGACCAGGACGGAGGAGATGTCGGTACGGCGGGGCATCAGTTCTCCCGATCGGTCGTGGTCGCGGTGGCGGTCGTGGCTGCGGCGAGCGGGGCGAGCGCGTCGTCGGGCACGGACACGGGCTCACGGGTGGTCATGAGGTCGACGAAACGGTCGAACAGGTAGGCCGAGTCGTGCGGGCCGGCCGCGGCCTCGGGGTGGTACTGGACCGAGAACGCCGGCAGGTCGAGCGCGGTGAGGCCCTCGACGACGCGGTCGTTGAGGCCCACGTGCGAGACGATCACCCGCCCGTACCGGCCGCCGTCGTGCGGCGCGGTCGAGACGGCGTCGAGCGGGGCGTCGACGGCGAAGCCGTGGTTGTGCGCGGTGACCTCGACCTTGCCCGTGGTGCGGTCCATGACGGGCTGGTTGATGCCGCGGTGGCCGTAGCCGAGCTTGTACGTGCCGTAGCCGAGGGCCCGGCCGAGCAGCTGGTTGCCGAAGCAGATGCCGAAGAACGGGATCCGGTGGTCGAGCACCTGGCGCAGCAGCTCGACCTCGTGCGTCGCGGCGGCCGGGTCGCCCGGGCCGTTGGAGAAGAACACCCCGACCGGGCTGCCGTCGTCGGGCAGCCGCTCGGCGACGTCGGCGAAGGTCGCCGACTGCGGCAGGACGTGCACGCGCACGCCGCGCTCGGCGAGGCGCTGGGGGGTCATGGCCTTGATGCCGAGGTCGACCGCGACGACCGTCGCGACAGGCTCCCGCTCGAAGAACTCCCCGGACGGCTCGACGACGTACGGCTCGGGCGTGGTGACCTCGCGCGCGAGGTCGGCGCCGGCCATGAGCGGCGCGGAGCGCACCTCCGCGACGAGCTCGGCCACGGGCCGCTCGAGCCCGTCGCGCACGAGGTCCTCGCCGGAGAAGATGCCGGCGCGCATGACGCCGAGCTCGCGCAGGTGGCGCGTGAGGAAGCGGGTGTCGACCTCGGCGATGCCGACGACGCCCTGGGCGGCGAGCTCGGCCTCCAGGGAGCGGTCGGCGCGCCAGGACGACACGCGGCGGGCGGGGTCGCGCAGCACGTAGCCGGCCACCCAGATGCGGCCCGACTCGGGGTCCTCGTCGTTGATCCCGGTGTTGCCGACGTGCGGGGCGGTCATCACGACGATCTGCCGGTGGTACGACGGGTCGGTCAGGGTCTCCTGGTAGCCCGTCATGCCGGTCGAGAACACGATCTCGCCGGACGTGGTGCCGCGGGCCCCGTAGGCGCGTCCGCGCGCCACGGTGCCGTCCTCGAGGACGAGGATCGCCCGCTCGGGGCCTGTCGTGCTGGTGGTGGTGCTCACTGGTCCTCCGGGGCGGGAGAGTCGGCAGGGGTCTCGGGATGCTTCTCGGTGGTCGCCCCGACGGCGGGGGCCGCGTCGGGCTCCGGGCGGGCGGCGACCGCGAGGTGGCGCACGGCGTCGACCAGCGTGGCGCGGTCGGTCGCGTAGCGGGTGCGCAGGCCGGTGTCGAGGTCGACGCCGGGCGCCTCGCCGTCGGACGGCACGTGCCACGTGACGACCACGAGGCCGTCCGCGCCGACGTACTTGCCGGCCATGCCGGGCGCCAGCCCGGCGCCGCGCACGGCGTCCGCCGGGACGAACACCGTCGGCGCGCCGGTGCGGGTCACGAGGACGCCGGCGTCGTGCACGGCGACCTCGGCCCGGGACCGGTCGCCGAGGCCGTGGGCGCCGACGCGGGCGAGCCAGTCGCCCGCGAGGGTGCTGGACACGTACGTGGCCTCGATCGGCCCGGCGCGCAGGGAGCCGAGCTCGGCGGGCGCGGCGGGCGGGACCGGGACGAGCCGGCGCGTGCGCTGCGCCAGCCGGCGGCGGCCGGTGAGGACGAGCAGCAGCAGCAGGACGCCGACCACCAGCCAGATCCCGACCGCGACGGGCAGGGGAAGGTTCATCGGGCACCCGCCCCCGCCGGCTCGACGACGGCGCCGTCCAGCACCGTGGCGCGACCGCGCAGGAACGTGGCGACGACGCGCCCGGGGAGCTCCCGGCCCGCGAAGGGCGTGTTGCCGCTCGCGGTCGCCTGCGCGGCGCCGTCGACGACGCGGGTGGCGGCCGGGTCGACGAGCGTGAGGTTCGCGGGCTCGCCGACGGCGACCGGGCGGCCGTGCGCGTGCTCGACGCGCCCGATGCGCGCCGGTGCCACCGAGAGCACGCGCGCGACGTCGGCCCACGTCATGCGGCCGGGGTCGACCATCGTCTGCTGCACCACGGACAGGGCCGTCTCGAGGCCGGTCATGCCGAACGCGGCCGCGGCCCACTCGCAGTCCTTGTCCTCGCGCGTGTGCGGGGCGTGGTCCGTGGCGACGATGTCGATCGTGCCGTCGGCCAGGCCCTCGCGGACCGCCTCGACGTCGGCGGCGGTGCGCAGCGGCGGGTTCACCTTGTACGTGGGGTCGTAGGTGCGCGCGAGCTCGTCCGTGAGGACCAGGTGGTGCGGCGTGACCTCGGCCGTGACGTCGATGCCGCGCGACTTGGCCCAGCGCACGATCTCGACCGAGCCCGCGGTCGACAGGTGGCACACGTGCAGCCGCGAGCCGACGTGCTCCGCCAGCAGCACGTCGCGCGCGATGATCGCCTCCTCGGCGACGGCGGGCCAGCCCGCCAGCCCGATCTCGGCCGACACGACGCCCTCGTTCATCTGCGCGCCCTCGGTCAGGCGCGGCTCCTGGGCGTGCTGGGCGACGACGCCGCCGAACGCCTTGACGTACTCGAGCGCCCGGCGCATGAGGATCGGGTCGTCCACGCACCTGCCGTCGTCGGAGAACACGCGGACGCGGGCCGCCGAGTGCGCCATCGCGCCGAGCTCGGCGAGCCGCTCGCCGGCCAGGCCGACCGTCACCGCGCCGACCGGGTGCACGTCGGCGAACCCGGCGTCGCGCCCCAGGCGCCACACCTGCTCGACGACGCCGGCGGTGTCCGCGACCGGGGACGTGTTGGCCATCGCGTGCACGGCGGTGAAGCCGCCCGCCGCCGCGGCGCGCGTGCCGGACGCGACCGTCTCGGCGTCCTCGCGGCCGGGCTCGCGCAGGTGCGTGTGCAGGTCGACGAGCCCGGGCAGCAGCACGTGGTCGGCACCGTCGACCTCGACGGCGTCCCCCGGGACGTCGACGCTGCCCGGCGCGCCCAGGGCGGCGACGACGCCGCCGGCCAGCACGACGTCGGCGGGGTCCCCGCCGAGGGGTCGCACCCCGCGCAGGACGTAGGTGGTGGGGTCGGTGGTCACAGGTCGTTCCCTTCCGCCGAGGGGTCCCCGGCCAGCAGCAGGTAGAGGGCGGCCATGCGTACCGCGACGCCGTTGGCCACCTGCTCGACGATGACGGCGCGGTCGGAGTCCGCCGCCTCGGCGGAGATCTCCAGGCCGCGGTTCATCGGGCCGGGGTGCATCACGATCGCGTGGTCGGGCAGCAGGGCGAGCCGGCGCGCGTCGAGCCCGTAGTAGCGGGTGTACTCGAGCGGGCTGGGGAAGAACGCCCCGCCGGTGCCGCCGGACATCCGCTCGCGCTGCACGCGCAGCATCATCACGGCGTCGGGCTGCCAGTCGGCGAGCGTGGCGTCGAGGTCGTACGACGTCCGGCACGGCCACGTCTCGACCCCCACGGGCACCAGCGTGGGCGGGGACACGAGCGTCACCTCGGCGCCCAGGGTGCGCAGCAGCGCGACGTTGGACCGCGCGACCCGCGAGTGCAGCACGTCGCCGACGATCGCGACCCGCAGGCCGGCCAGGTCGGCGCCGACGCCGTCGGGGTCACCCCCGCCGCGGCGGCCCACGAGGTGCCGGCGGATCGTGAACGCGTCGAGCAGCGCCTGCGTGGGGTGCTGGTGGGTGCCGTCGCCCGCGTTGAGGACCGCGGCGTCGAGCCAGCCGGCGTGCGCGAGCTGGTAGGGCGCACCCGAGGCCCAGTGCCGCACGACGACCGCGTCGGCGCCCATGGCGTGCAGGGTCAGCGCGGTGTCCTTGAGCGACTCACCCTTGGACACGCTCGACCCCTTGGCCGAGAAGTTGATGACGTCGGCGGACAGGCGCTTCGCCGCGGCCTCGAACGAGATGCGCGTGCGCGTCGAGTCCTCGAAGAAGAGGTTGACGACGGTCCGCCCGCGCAGCGTGGGCAGCTTCTTGATCGCGCGCGACTGGGTCGCGGCCATCTGGGCCGCGGTGTCGAGCAGGAGGAGGGCGTCGTCCTTGCTCAGGTCGGCGGTGGAGAGCAGGTGCTTCATCGCTCCCCTCCCCCGGCGCTGATGACCACGGCGTCCTCGGTGCCGTCGACCTCGCTCAGCAGGACGCGCACCCGCTCCGAGACCGCCGTCGGGAGGTTCTTGCCCACGAAGTCCGGGCGGATCGGCAGCTCGCGGTGCCCGCGGTCGACGAGGCACGCGAGCCGTACCGCCCGCGGACGGCCGAGGTCGCCGATCGCGTCGAGCGCCGCGCGGATCGTGCGGCCCGAGAAGAGCACGTCGTCGACGAGCACGACCGTCTTGCCCTCGATCCCCGCCCCCGGCAGGCGCGTGACACCGACGGCCCGGGTGGGCTGGCGACGCAGGTCGTCGCGGTACATGGTGACGTCGAGCTCGCCCAGGCCCTGGACGGGGTCGAACGCCGGGTCGATGGCGGCGAGCCGCTCGGCGAGGCGGGCCGCGAGCGTGACGCCGCGCGTCGGGATGCCGAGCAGGACGACGTCGTCGACCCCCTTGGCGCGCTCGACGACCTCGTGGGCGATCCGGGTCAGGGCGCGGGCGACGTCGGCGGCGCCGAGGACGGTCCGCGTCGCAGGATCGGTCCGCGGGTCCTCGTGGCCGGGCATGCCGGTACCAGGGTTCACCTGGCGACCTCCTTCCCCGCCTCACGGGACGGGCTTAAAGGGTGTCTGACGGGGCTCAGGTTAGCGCGCCCGCCCGTGCGGCCGGCACGCCGCCCCACGATGCGGACGCGACGTGCGTCACACGGGCACCTCAGGCCAGGAGCGTCGGCTTCACCTCGACGATGCGCCCGAGCAGGCCGTTGACGAACGACGGGGAGTCGTCGGTCGAGAGCCTGGCGGCCAGGTCCACCGCCTCGTCGACCGCGACGGCGTCCGGAACGTCGTCGTTGAAGAGCACCTCCCACGTGCCGATGCGCAGCAGGGCCCGGTCGACCGCGGGCATGCGCTCGAGGCTCCACCCGTGGGAGTAGGTCTCGAGCAGCTCGTCGATGCGCTCGCGGTGCGCGACGACGCCCTCGACCAGGTCGACCGTGTACTGGGGCACGGCCGCCTCGGTGTGCGGCTCGGCCACGCGCTCGGCCAGGAGGGCCACCGGCTCGACCTTGCGCTGCTCGGCCTCGAAGAGGATGTCGACGGCGCGCTTGCGTGCCTTGGTGCGGGCCGCCACGTCAGTCGTTCACACGGCCGAGGTAGTCACCCGTACGGGTGTCGACCTTGACCTTGGTGCCCTGCTCCAGGAACAGGGGGACCTGGATCTCCGCCCCGGTCTCGAGGGTCGCGGGCTTGGTGCCGCCGGTGGAGCGGTCGCCCTGCAGGCCCGGCTCGGTGTAGGTGATCTCCAGGACCACGGAGGCCGGCAGCTCGATGTACAGCGGGTTGCCGTCGTTCGAGGCGACCATGACGCTCTGGCCCTCGAGGAGGTAGCTCGCCGCGTCGCCGACGACCTCGGCGGGGATGGTGATCTGGTCGTACGTGTCGTTGTCCATGAACACGTAGTCCGCACCGTCCATGTACAGGTACTGGAAGTCGCGGCGGTCCACGTTGGCCGTCTCGACCTTCACGCCCGCGTTGAAGGTCTTGTCGACGACCTTGCCCGACAGCACGTTCTTCATCTTGGTCCGGACGAACGCGCCACCCTTGCCCGGCTTGACGTGCTGGAACTCGAGGATCGTCCAGAGCTGCCCGTCGATGCGGAGCACGGTGCCGTTCTTGATGTCGTTGGAGGTTGCCACGGTGTCAGTTCGTCCTCGAGTCGGTGAAAGGGTGTCAGCGCTCTGACCGGAAGAGTCGGCGGGCCGCAGAAGGCCCGGACCAGTCTACAGCGGCCGCGATGCGGACCCCGCGCGGCCACGGGCGGGCGGTCACATCGGGACGTCGAGGGGCACCCGGCCGGTGAGCAGGACCAGGACGAGGGCGCGCCCGAGGAGGCCGAGCAGCGCCGCCCACACGAGCGAGGCGAGCGTCCCGACGACGAAGCGCTCGCTGGCCACCGGGTGCTCCTTGAGCTCCGGGTAGCGACCGAGACCCTTGACGGCCACGACGATCGCGACCCCTTCGGGCTGCCCGGCGAGCACCGAGCAGGTCACCGCGAGGCGCTCGAGCAGCCCGATCCACTGGCCCCCGCGCAGCACCGCCATGGCCTCGGCCTCGATGCGAGGCTCCTTCTCGGTGTGGCGCAGGACCCACGGCACCAGCCAGGCCCCTGCGCCCACGCTCAGCGCGAGCACCGCGACCCAGATCCCGGCGACCCCCGCCACCGCGGCTGCACTCATCGAGCCTCCCCCTCGTCCCGCTCGTCCACCCGGTCGTCGCCGCCCTGCTCCATGCCACCCGCGGCCGCCAGCAGGCGCGCCGCGAGCGGGCGCACGGCCTCCTCCTCGGCCCAGAGGGCGGTGCGCAGCCGCTGGCTCACGGCCTGCTCGCTGACTCCGAGCGCACGCGCCGTGGCACGCTGCGGCGCGCCCTCCTGCGCGTGCCCGGCGAGCGTATCGATGGCCTGCCAGCCGGCGTCGGTGCGACGCGCGGCGACCGCGCCGAGGAGCCGCAGGACCGCCTCGGCGTCCGCGGCGATCGTCGCCCCGGGTTCGTCGACCGGGCCGACGACGGCGACCGGCACGGCGCTGCCGCGCCCCTTGGCGCGCTCGACGGCCTCGCGTGCGCGGACGAACGCCGGCCCGGACGCGGCGCGGGACACCGACGGCAGCGGCCGGTCCACGGGTCCGGCGCCCACCCCGACCGACCAGCCGCCGTCGCGCAGCAGCGCGAGGACGACGTCCACGGCGAGGCGCGACCCGTCGTCGTCGGACGTCAGGACGGCCTGGACCTCGTCGCCGACCGTGCGCTCGAAGGGCAGGACGAGCCCGCGCTCCGGTTCGCCGCCCGGCCGCGCGAGCGCGTCGAGGCGCTCCAGCACGGCGGGGACGAGGTCGCCCCGGCGCGTGCTGTCGCGCTGGTCGACGGTCAGGACGAGCATCCCTGAAGGGTACAGCCTTGATCAGATCTGATCAAGCCCTCAGCCTTGTCAGGCCACGATCTAGCCTCGGAGCTTGCGCGCGATGGCGCCGAGCGCGAGCCGGTAGGAGTCGAAACCGAAGCCGGCCACCGTGCCGGTCGCGATCCCGGCCACCACGGAGTAGTGGCGGAACGACTCGCGCGCGGCCGGGTTCGACAGGTGGACCTCCACGAGGAGCAGGCCCGACGACGTCACCTGCGCCGCGGCGTCGCGCAGCGCGTAGCTGTAGTGCGTGAAGGCCGCCGGGTTGAGGACCACGTGCGCACGGGCGTCGACCGCGCCGTGCAGCCAGCCGACGAGCTCGGACTCGTCGTCGGTCTGCCGCACGGCGACGTCCAGCGAGAGCTCGCTCCCCCATCCCGCGGCCGCGCGCTCGAGGTCGGCCATGGACGCATGACCGTAGATCTCGGGCTCGCGCACGCCGAGGCGGCCGAGGTTGGGACCGTTGAGGACCAGGACCTGAGTCATGCCCCGAGCCTAGGGCCGGCGGCGCCCCCGGCGTCCCCGTGTCCGGCCCCTTGACGTCAAGCGCGCTTGAGGTTCCAGGATGCCGGGCATGGACGCCATCCGACACCACTCGTTCGGCCCGCCCGAGACGCTCGTCCTCGAGCAGGTCGCAGATCCCGAGCCCGGCCCCGGCGAGCTCCTCGTCGCCGCGAGCGCCCACGGGGTCCACCTCCTCGACACCACGATCCGCCGGGGCGACGCGAGCGGGCCGCTCGGACTGCCCGGCCTGCCCGCCGTCCCCGGGCGCGAGGCCGCGGGCACCGTCCTGGCCGCCGGCCCGGACGTCGACCCGGCCTGGGTGGGCCGGCGCGTCGTCGCCCACCTGGGCCCGACGCCGGACGGCGGCGGGTACGCGCGCCTGGTGGTCGCCCCGGTCGCGCGCGTGCACGCGCTGCCGGACGGGCTCGACCCGACGCACGCCGTCGCGATGGTCGGCACCGGCCGGACGGCCCTCATGGTGCTCGAGGTGGCCGCGATCCGGGCCGACGAGGTCGTAGTGGTCACGGCGGCCGCGGGCGGGCTGGGGTCCCTGCTGGTCCAGTCCGCGCTGGCGGCCGGCGCCCGCGTGCTGGCCCTCGCAGGTGGCCCGGCGAAGGTGCGCACGGTCCGCTCGGTCGCCCCCGACGCCGGGCAGAGGCTCGCCGTCGTCGACAGCCGACCCCCCGGGTGGGACGACGTCGCGCGCGACGCGCTCGGCCGGCTCCTCGCCGATGGTGCCGACGGTGCCGAGGGTGCGGACGTCGTGCTCGACGGGGTCGGGGGCGAGGTCGGCACCGCCGCGGCGCGCCTGCTGCGGGCGGGCGGGCGGCTCGTGGTCCACGGGTGGGCGTCGGGCGAGGCCAACACGCTGGCCGGGGACGGCGACGGCGGCCGGATCGAGGTGCGGCCGGTGGTCGGGCCCGGCGCTCCGGCGCTCGGCGACCCGCGCGACTACCAGGAGCGCGCGCTCGCCCTCGCGGCGGCCGGGCGCTGGCGGGTGCTCGTGCACCCCGTCCCCTTCGCCGAGGCGGCCCGCGCCCACCGTGAGCTCGAGCAACGCGGCACCACGGGCAAGGTGGTGCTCGTATGACCGGGGAGCCACCGTCGTCGGCCGCCCCGCTCGACGCCCGCACGCAGCGGGTCGTCCTCTCGGGCATGGTCGCCTACCTCGCGCTCGGGGCGTTCGAGGCGCTCGCCGTCTCGACCGCGATGCCGACGGTGGCCGCCGAGCTCGACGGCCTGCGCCTGTACACGTACGCGTTCGCGGCGACGTCGGCCGCGAGCGTCGTCGGCATGCTGGCGGCGGGCCGCTGGGCCGACCGGCGGGGCCCCACGCCACCGCTGTGGGCCGGCATCGCGCTGTTCCTCACGGGGCTGCTCGTCGCCGGCCTCGCCCCCTCGATGGAGGTGCTCGTCGCCGGCCGTGCGCTGCAGGGTGCCGGGGCCGGGCTCGAGGGCGTGGCGCTCTACGTGCTCGTCGCCCACGTCTTCCCCGAGGAGCGCCGCCCCGTCGTCTTCGCCTGGTTCGCCGCCGCCTGGGTCGTCCCCGGAGCCGTCGGCCCGGTGCTGGCCGGCCTGGTCACCCAGCACCTCGGGTGGCGGTGGGTCTTCCTCGCCGTGCCGGCGCTCGCGCTGCCCGCCCTGCTGGCGCTGCGGCCCGGTCTCGCGGCGGCCCGCGGCGCCCGGACGACGCCTCCCGGGCGCGCGGTCGCGGCACGCGACGTCGTCGTCCCGGTGCTGCGCGGGGCGCGCGGGCTCGGCGCCGTCGTCCACGTCCGCGTGCTCGCGTCGGCCGCGTTCGTCGGCGCCGAGGTGCTCCTGCCGCTCGCGCTGGTGCACGAGCGCGGGATCGCGCCCGCCCTCGCCGGGACGGTCCTGACGCTGCACGTGCTCGGCTGGTCCGCCGGCTCCTGGCTCCGCGGGCGCGGCCTGCACGGGCTCTCGCACGTCGGCTTCCTGCGCCTCGGGGGCGCCCTGCTGGCCGCCGGGATCGCCGGCGCGAGCCTGCTGACCGTCCCCGGTGTCCCGGTCGCGGCCGCCGCGGCGCCGTGGGTGCTCGCCGGGCTCGGGATGGGGCTGTCGTACCCCACCCTCAACCTGCTGGCCCTCGAGCTCGCACCCCCGGGCGGGCAGGGCGCGGCGATGTCGGCGCTGCAGGTCTCCGACGCGCTCGCCGCCGCGGTGGCGCTCGCGGGCACCGGGGCGCTGCTGTGGACGCTGCACGACGTCGTCGGCCTGGGCGCGTACGCGGTGTGCCTCGCGCTGGCGGCGGGTGCCGCGGCGCTCGCGGCGGGGCTCGCGCACCGCACGCGCCCGAACGCCGTCACAAAACAGGTGGCCGCACCGTCCCTATCGCAGGACCCTGGCGATGAGGACGGCGTCGCGCCGCGGTCTCACCCGGAAGGCAGGACATCTCGGGTCAGCGACCCGACAAGCACCCCCGCATGACCTCGACCCCACCCATGGAGGTACGCATGTCCACGTCCACCCTCACGCCGGCATCGGTGCGCAGCGCTCTCGAGGGCGGCCCGGCCGGCTCGACGACGATCCTGACGCCCGACGACGACGGGTACGAGGCGGCCCGCGCCATCGAGCCCGGCGGCGTGCCGTGGCAGCCGGCCGCGATCGTCCGGCCGACGGACACCGCGGGTGTCGCCCGCGCCGTCCGGTTCGCCCGCGACGCCGGCGCCGAGGTCTCGGTCCGTGCCGGCGGCCACTCCGCGCTGGGCGTCGGGCGCGACCACGGCGCCCTGACCATCGACCTGCGCGCCCTGGACGCGATCGACGTCGACGTCGACGGCCGCACCGCCTGGGCCGGCGGCGGCCTCACGGCCGGCGCCTACTCGTCCGCCGTCGGCCGGCACGGGCTGGTGACCCCGTTCGGCGACACGGCCAGCGTCGGGATCGGGGGCATCACCCTGGCCGGCGGTATCGGCCTGCTCGCCCGCTCCCGGGGGCTGACGATCGACAGCCTCGTCGGTGCCGAGGTGGTCACGGCGGACGGCGAGGTGCTCCAGGTGGACGCGGACCACGACGCGGAGCTGTTCTGGGGCCTGCGCGGCGGGGGCGGCAACCTCGGCGTGGTGACCCGCTTCCGGTACGCGCTGCACGAGCTGCCCACCGTCGTCGGCGGCATGCTGCTCCTGCCGGGGACGCCCGAGTCGCTCGCGGGAATGGTCGCGGCGGCCACGGAGGCCCCGCGCGAGCTCACGGTCATCATCATGGCGATGAGCGCGCCCCCGATGCCGTTCGTCCCGGCGGAGTGGCACGGCCGCCTGGTCGTGATGGCGAACGTGTGCTGGTCCGGCGACCCCGCCGCCGCGGACGCGGCCCTGGCCCCGCTGCGCGCCGTCGCCACGGCGGCCGGCGGTGCGATCCTCGACACCGTGCACCCCGCGCCCTACGCGGACCATCTCGAGGCCGGGCCCGGGGGCGGCATCGTGGCCACCGCGGGAGCCTTCTTCGCCGAGGGGCTGGACGAGCAGGCCGCCGCGCACGTGCTCGCCGAGCTCGAGTCGTCCCCGGCGATGATGCGCGCCGTGCAGCTGCGCGTCCTGGGCGGCGCCGTGGCGGACGTCCCGGCGGACGCCACGGCGTTCGCCCACCGCGACGTCCCCCTCCTGGGGTACGTCATGGCGGCGGGCCCTTCCGTCGAGGTCGTCGACGGGTACAAGCCCTGGGTCGGGGCGCTGGCCGAGCGTCTGCGAGACCGTGACGGCACGTACACCGGGTTCGTGGGCGACGGCGACCCCCGGCTCGCGCGGGCCGCCTACCCCGGCGCCACGTGGGACCGGCTCGCCGCGCTCAAGCGCACCTACGACCCGGGCAACCTGTTCCGCGGCAACCTCAACGTGCCTCCGGCCTGACCGCGCGGCCCGGACGTGGACTGGAGCGGCGCGAGGCCGGGCGTCGTACGGCGCCCGGCCTCGCGCCGTCACGATCCGGCGACCTGTCCCGTCGGAAGGGCGAGGGCGTACGACGCGCCCCTGCTGACGCGCGGCCCCGCGCACGAGAGGATCACCGCATGACCCGACGCGCAGCCCGGACCCGCACGGCCCGTCCGCGACCGGAGGACCTGCGCCGCGTCGCGTTCTCCGCCGCCTACCGCATGCTCGGCAGCGTCACCGAGGCCGAGGACGTCGCGCAGGACGCCATGCTGCGGGTCGCCCCGCACGGCCAGGTCGCCGACGACGTCGTCAACCCCGAGGCGTTCACCACCACCGTCGCGACCCGCCTCGCGCTCGACGTGCTGCGCTCGGCGCGCGTGCGTCGCGAGCAGTACGTCGGCGAGTGGCTCCCCGAGCCGCTCGTGGGCGACGCCGTGGCGACCGGTGCCGCGCCGCCCGACGCGGCCGCCCACGCCGAGCTCGCGGACGACCTGTCGACCGCGTTCCTCGTGCTGCTCGAGACGCTCACGCCGTCCGAGCGGGCGGCGTTCCTGCTGCACGACGTGCTCGGCTACCCGCACCGCCAGGCGGCCCGGGTCATCGGCACCACGGAGCTCGCCGCCCGGCAGCTGGCCTCCCGCGCCCGGCGGCGGGTGGCGTCACGGCGCGAGTCCATGGTCGACGAGGCCCGCACCCCGGCCGCCGACCGGGCCGACCCCCGCGCGGCCGAGCTCGTCGAGCGGTTCATCGCGGCCGTCGAGGGCGGTCGGCTCGAGGCGCTCCTCGAGCTGCTCGCGGAAGACGTCGAGATGGTCGGCGACGGCGGCGGGAACGTGCCGCCGGGGATGGCCGTGTCCAAGCCCGTGACGGGGCGGGTGGCCGTGGCGCGGCTGCTCGTCGGGTTCGCGCGCCGCGGCACGCCCGGTTCCCTGCGCCCCGCCCTCGTCAACGGCCGTCCTGGCATGGTCGCCTACGCGGACGCCTCGATCGGCGGCGGGCTCATCGGCACCTACTCCGTCGACGTCGCGGGCGGCCGGATCACCCACCTGCGCGGCGTCGTCAACCCGGAGAAGCTGCAGCACCTCGCCCCGCTCGCCGACCTCGACGCGGTCGCGCGGGTGATCAGGGACGCGCCGCGACGGCGTCGGGCCGCGGAGGCCTGACGGGGAGCATCAGCAGCAGGCCCGCGAGCAGCACCGCGACGATGCCCAGCACGCCCCAGATCGTCGCGCCGGTGAGCGTGATCATGAGCGTCCACGCCGCCGGCGCGAGGAACGACGCCGCGCGCCCGGTCGTCGCGTAGAGGCCGAAGATCTCCGACTCCCTGCCCGCCGGGGTCACGCGGGCCAGGAACGACCGGGAGGCGGCCTGGGCCGGCCCGACGCACGCGCTCAGGAGGAGGCCGAACACCCAGAACACCGTCGCGCCCGCGTCCCGCAGGACCACCACGGCGGCACCGCACGCCACGAGCGTCGTCAGCGAGGACAGGATGACGGCACGCGGGCCGAACCGGTCGTCCAGGCGGCCGACGGCGATGGTGCTCACGCCCGCGACCAGGTTGGCTGCGATGCCGAACGCGATGACCTCCTCGGACGAGAAGCGGAAGGAGACCGCCGCGATCACCGCCCCGAACGTGAACACGCCGGCGAGCCCGTCGCGGAAGACCGCGCTCGCCAGCAGGAACCAGAACGTGACGCGGGCGTCGCGGTACAGGTCGACCACGTCGCGGACGAGCACGCGGTAGCTCGCGAAGAACCCGACCCGGGGCCGGTCGGGCGCCGGCGGGGCCTCGGGGACGTACCGGAACAACGGCCACGCGAACAGCAGGGTCCAGACCGCGCAGCCGACGGCGATGACGCGGAACGGCAGCCCGTCGTCGGCCGGCATGCCCCACCAGCCGGCGCCGTCCGCCACCACCACCAGGACGAGCGCGACGATGCCGCCCACGTAGCCCAGGCCCCACCCGAGGCCCGACACCCGCCCCACCGTGGCCGGGGTCGAGACCTGCACCAGCATGGCGTTGTAGTTCACGCCGGCGATCTCGCCGGCGACGCTGCCGAGGCCGATGAGCACCGCGCCGAGGACGAAGTAGGCCGGGTCGGCCCGCACCGCGAAGAGGGCGAGCATGCACACGACCATCCCGGCCGTGCCGCCGGCGAGCCAGGCCTTGCGCCGGCCGGACACGTCCGCACGCCGGCCCAGCACGGGCGCGAGCACGGCGACGAGCACCCCCGCGACGGTGATCCACGCACCGAGCCCGCTGGTCAGCCCCGCGAGCGCCCGCTCGTACGCCGGGTCCTCCTCGCCGAGGGCGGCGACCGCGGGGTCCACGAACGCGTCGCTCGTCAGGTACAGGGCCGTGAAGACGAACGTGACGATCACCGTGTTGAACGGCTGGGTCGCCCAGTCCCACAGGGCCCACGAGACGGTCTGGCGCCGCGGCACCGGCGTGCGGCGCAGCTCGAGGCCCGTCGCCGGCGGGTCGGTCAGGCGGCTCGGGGGCTGCGGTCCGGGGGCGGCCGCCGGCCCCGGCGTCGCGGGCGTGTCGCTCATGGCGGCGAGTCTGCCGCACCCAGGTGAACACGAGGTGGCACCCCGCCGTCGGAGGTCCGGCACGCGCGGGGCCCTGCGGCGGCATACGATCCCCAGGTGCCCCACCAGCCCGACGCCGCCGACGCCGTCGCCCCAGCCACGTCCGCCCCCGCCCTCGAGTGGGTGCCCGACGTGCTGCTGGGCCCCGCCTTCGAGGAGGCGACGGTCGGCGAGGCCACGCTCGTGCGGGCGGTCGACCGGCCCGAGCGCCCGCGCGCGGCGGTGCTGCACGTGCACGGGTACAACGACTACTTCTTCCAGGACCACCTGGCCCGCGCCGTCGTCGACGCCGGCTACGCCTTCTACGCCGTCGACCTGCGCCGGGCCGGCCGGTCGCTGCGCCCGGGCGACGTCCCCCACTTCACGACCGACCTGCGCGAGCTCGGCGAGGACCTCGACGCCGCGGCCGCGGTCGTGCGCTACCTGGAGCCGGGCCTCGCCCTCGTCGTGCACGCCCACTCCACCGGCGGCCTCACGACGTCGATGTGGGCGCACGCGCGCCGCCGGGACCCCGGGCTCGGCCCGGACCTGCTCGTGCTCGACTCACCGTTCCTGAACCTGCACGCCGCGGGCCTCGTGCGCGTCGTCAACGCGGGGGTGATCGAGGTGCTCGGCCGGACGCGGCCCATGGCCGTGCTCAGCACGTCCCCCTCGATGTACGCGACGTACCAGCTGCGGTCCAACGGCGGGCGGTGGGACTTCGACACCACGCTCAAGCGCCCCGAGGGCGTCCCCGCCCGCGCGGGCTGGGTCCGCGCGGTCGTGCGCGCCCAGGTGCGCCTCGCCAAGGGGCTCGAGGTGCCGTGCCCCGTGCTCGTCGCGACGTCGGCCGCGTCCGGACCCGACAGCCCGGACAACCCCCGCCTCGACGAGCAGGACACGATCCTCGACGTCGAGCTCATCGACGCCCGCGCGCGACGGCTGGGCGAGCACGTCGACCGCCTCGTCGTCGAGGGCGGCGTGCACGACCTGACCCTCTCGGCCGAGGGACCGCGCCGGACGTACCTGGACGGGATGCTCGACTGGGTCGCGGCGAACCTGCCCGCGACGCCCACCTCGTGACCTCGCCCTCGGCGCCGCACCCGTACTTCGACCCGCCCCGACCGGCTGGGGCGAGCCGCGGCGTCGCCGCCCTGGCGCACCGCGGGTTCGCGCGCCCCGGCGGCGTCGACGACGGGCTCGAGAACTCCATGGCGGCGTTCGCCGCCGCGGTGGAGCTCGGCTTCCGGTACGTCGAGACGGACGCGCACGGCACGCGCGACGGCGTCGCGGTCGCCCTCCACGACGGGTCGCTCGACCGCACCACCGACGCCTCGGGCCAGGTCGCCGACCTCGGCTGGGACGTCGTGCGCCGCGCCCGCATCGGCGGCGTCGAGCCGGTCCCCAGGCTCGAGGACCTGCTCGGGACCTGGCCCGGCCTGCGGGTCAACATCGACGTCAAGGCGACGTCCGGCGTCGTGCCGGTCGCCGAGGCGATCGAGCGCACCGCCGCGCACGACCGGGTGTGCGTCACGTCGTTCTCGACCGCGCGGCGGCGGGCGACGCTCGCCCGGCTGACCCGGCCCGTCGCCACCTCGGCCGGCACGAGCGAGGTGGTCGGCTTCCTCCTCGGCGCCCGCACCGGCGTACGGCCCCTCGTGCGACGGGCCCTGCGCGGCGTGCACGCGCTGCAGGTCCCGGTGCGCCAGGGCCCGCTGACGGTGGTCGACCGGCGGACGGTCGCCGCCGCGCACGCCGCCGGCCGCCATGTCCACGTGTGGACCGTCAACGACGCGGCCGAGATGCGCCGGCTGGTCGACCTCGGCGTCGACGGGATCGTGACCGACCGCGCCGACCTGCTGCGCGACGTGCTGACCGAGCGCGGGCTCTGGGCCGGCTGACCTCAGAGGCCGAGCTGGACCTGGACCCCCGGACGGCCCGCCGGCGGCTCCTTCGAGATCTCCGCGTAGGCGGCGGCGAGCAGGGTCGGGTCCGGCCCCTCGAGCCGCACCGGCTTGGCGACGTCGTCCAGCACGACGAACCGGAGCAGGTCGCCGCGCGACTTCTTGTCGCGGCGCATCGCGGCGAGCAGCTGCTCCCAGCGGTCGCCCCGGTACGTCGTCGGCAGGCCCAGCGAGGTGAGGATCGCACGGTGCCGGTCGACCACCGCGTCGTCGAGCTTGCCGCCCAGGCGGGCCAGCTCGGCGGCGAACACCATGCCGACGGCGACGGCGGCGCCGTGCCGCCACTGGTAGCGCTCGGTGAGCTCGATGGCGTGCCCGAGGGTGTGGCCGTAGTTGAGGATCTCGCGCAGGCCCTTCTCGGTGAGGTCCTCCCCCACCACGTGCGCCTTGACGCGCACGGACCGCTCGATCAGCTCGGCCAGCACGTCCCACGTCTCGGGTGCCGCGTCCGCGCCCTTCCACTCGCGCAGCGCGTCCGCGTGCGCCTCCACGAGCTCGAGGATGCGCTCGTCGGCGATGAAGCCGGTCTTGACGACCTCGGCCATGCCGGCGACGAGGTCCCACCGGTCGAGGGACTCGAGGGCGGCGAGGTCGCACAGCACGCCCGCCGGCGGGTGGAACGCGCCGACCAGGTTCTTGCCCTCGGCGGTGTTGATGCCCGTCTTGCCGCCGACGGCCGCGTCGACCATCGCCAGCAGCGTCGTCGGCACGTGCACCACCTTGATGCCGCGCAGCCAGGTCGCCGCCACGAACCCGGCGAGGTCCGTCGTCGCGCCGCCGCCCACCGACACGATCGCGTCGGAGCGCGTGAAGTCGGCCTGGCCGAGCACCTGCCAGCAGAACGCCGCCACCTGAGCCGTCTTCTGCTCCTCGGCGTCGGGCAGCTCGACGGCGAAGGCCTCGTAGCCCTGGGCCTTGAGGTCCTCGCGGATCGCCTCGCCCGTCGTCTCGAGCGACGCGGGGTGCATGACGAGCACGCGCCGCACCCCGTCGCCGAGCAGGCCCGGCAGCTCGCCGAGCAGGTGTCGCCCGACGACGACGTCGTACGGTGCCGTGCCCTGGACCGTCACGCGGACCGACATGCCTGGACCTCCTGGTAGACCTCGGCCGCGACGTCCTTGGCGCTGCGGCCGTCGGAGACGACGCGCACGCTCGCGAGCCGTTCGTACGTGGGCCGGCGTCGCTCCATGAGCTCCGCCCACCGGGCGCGCGGGTTGCCGACGAGCAGCGGCCGGGACTGGTTGAGACCGACGCGCGGCGCGGCGTGCGCGAGCGAGACGTCGAGGAACACCACGACGCCGCCCGCGGCCGTGTACCCCTCGAGCGCACCCTGCGTGAGCGGGTCCATCACCGCGCCGCCCCCGAGCGCCAGGACGCCGTCGTGCTCCGCGAGGGCCGTGGTGACGGCTTCCCGCTCGAGCTCGCGGAACCGCGGCTCGCCGTCCTCGACGAAGATGTCGGCCACCGCCTTGCCCGCCGTCTCCTCGACGTCGGCGTCCGTGTCCCGGAACGCCACGCCGAGGCGCTGGGCGAGCAGCCGGCCGACCGTCGTCTTGCCGCTCCCGGGAGGGCCGACGAGCACGACCACCGGTACCGACGCCGTCATCGCAGCAGCTCGGGGATCGACGCGAGGTACGCGTCGGCGTTGCGCCGGACCTCGGCGACGGAGTCGCCGCCGAACTTCTCGACCGCGGCCTGCGCGAGCTCGAGGGCGACCATCGCCTCGGCCACGACGGCGGCCGGCGGCACCGCGCACACGTCCGACCGCTGGTGGTGCGCCGTCACGGCGTCGCCGGTGACGACGTCGACGGTCGCGAGCGCGCGCGGGACGGTCGAGATGGGCTTCATCGCGGCACGCACGCGCACGACCTCGCCGTTGCTCATGCCACCCTCGATGCCGCCGGCCCGGTTGGAGAGGCGGCGGATGCGCCCGTCGGGCCCCCGTTCGATCTCGTCGTGCGCGGCCGACCCGCGCCGGCGGGCGGTGCGGAAGCCGTCGCCGACCTCGACGCCCTTGATCGCCTGGATCCCCATGAGCGCGGCGGCGAGGCGCGCGTCGAGCCGCCGGTCCCCGTGGACGTAGGAGCCCAGGCCGGACGGGACGCCGTAGGCGAGGACCTCGACGACGCCGCCGAGCGTGTCGCCGTCCTTGCGGCACCGGTCGATCTCCTCGACCATCGCGGCGCTCGTCGCGCCGTCGAAGCAGCGCACCGGGTCGGCGTCGAGGTGCGCGACGTCGTCGGGCGCCGGGACGCCGGAGCCCTCCGGGACCTCGACCGGGCCGATCGCGACGACGTGCGAGACGAGCCGCACGCCGAGCGCCTGCTCGAGGAAGCGGGACGCCGGCACGCCCAGCGCCACCCGGGTGGCGGTCTCGCGCGCGGAGGCCCGCTCGAGCACCGGGCGTGCGTCGTCGAACCCGTACTTGCGCATGCCCACGAGGTCGGCGTGCCCCGGGCGCGGGCGGGTGAGCGGCCGGTTGCGGGCGATCTCGCGCTCGTCGCCCGTCCCGGCGTCGACCAGCAACGCCTCGGGCGGCACCGGGTCCGCCGACATGACCTCGGTCCACTTCGGCCACTCGCTGTTGCCGATCTCGATCGCCAGCGGCCCGCCCTGCGTGCGCCCGTGGCGGAGGCCGCCGAGCACGCGGACCTCGTCCTGCTCGAACTTCATGCGGGCGCCGCGGCCGTACCCGAGCCGACGCCGGGCGAGCGCGGCCTGGATGTCGGCCGTCGTGAGCTCGACCCCCGCGGGCAGACCCTCCATGACCCCGACCAAGGCCGGACCGTGCGACTCCCCGGACGTCAACCAGCGCAGCATGGGTGCGATTGTTCCACGTGCTCGGCGGGACCCGGACCGGTGGTCGTGATGCGGACGAGCGGCGGACGGAGCGGCCGCGCCCTGCTCAGGACGCCGCGGGGTCGACCGCGAGCGCGTCCTGCAGCGCGGCGTCCATCGCCGCGAGAGGGGCGGGCCGGCCGGTCATGAGGCGCACCTGCTCCACCGCCTGGTGCAGCAGCATGCGCTCGCCGCCGACGACGGTGCCGCCCGCGGCGGCCCACGCCTGCGAGAGCGCCGTGGGCCGGGGGTCGTACACGACGTCGAGGAGCACGCCCGACGGCGCGGGCCCGTGCGACGCGAAGGCGTGCGCGACCGGGTCGGCGGCGTGGGCCGGCATCGTCGAGACGACGACGTCGGCGCGGCTCAGCGCACCGACGGCCGCGACCGCCTCGAGCACCTCGTAGCGCGGCGTCACGCCCATGCGGGCCGCGGCCTCCTGCAGCCCGCCGGTGCGGCCGAGCGAGCGCACGAGGACGCGCGGGGACGTGCACCCCAGCTCGCCCAGCGCGGCGAGCGTCGAGGCGGCCGTGGCGCCGCCGCCGAGCACGACGGCGTTCTCGACCCGGGCCTCGCGCCCGCCGAGGCCCTCGCGCAGCGCCTCGACGAGCCCGTAGACGTCGGTGTTGGTGCCGGTGAGCGTCACGCCGCAGCGCGCGGGGCCCACGAGCACCGTGTTGACCGCGCCCACGGCCTCGGCCAGCGGCTCGACGTGGTCGACGAGCGGGATGATCGCCTGCTTGAGCGGCATCGTCACGCTCAGGCCGGCCCAGCCGAGGTCGAGGTCGCGCACCACCGCGGGCAGCTCCTCGATCGTCGTGTCGATCGCCGAGTAGTGCCAGCCCTCGAGACCCAGGGCACGGTGGGCCGCCGCGTGCAGCACGGGCGACAGCGAGTGCGCCACGGGGTGCCCCAGCACCGCCGCGCGTCGGGTGATCGTCATCGTCAGCTGTTCTCCGCCGCCCACGCCTGGTACTCGGCCTTGAACCGCTCGAACTCGGAGTAGCTGTTCGTGAACTTCGTCTCGCCCGTGTCGAGGTTGACGGTGACGTACCACATCCAGTCACCCGGGGGCGGGTCGATGACCGCCTCGACGGACGCGGCACCAGGGTTGGCGATCGGCGTCGGGGGGAGGCCGACCTGCTGGCGCGACGCGTACGGGAAGTCGGGGTCGTTGAACTCGTCCCTGGTGATCTGGTCCGCCGGCTTGCCGCGACCGTAGGCGTCGATGGCGTCCATGCCGAGCGGCGAGCCGCGGTCGAGCCTGTTCTCGATCACGCGGGCGACCTCGCCGCGGTAGTCGTCGGGGGCCTCCTTCTCGACGATCGAGGCCTTGGTGAGGACGTCCTGCCACTGGTCCTCGGGCACGCCGAGGGCGGTGAGCTCGTTCTTCGTCTGCTCGATCATCGCCGCCATGACGCCCGTCGCGTCGTCGTCCGGCTGGACGGTGTAGGTCTTGGGGAAGAGCCAGCCCTCGGCGTTGCCCTCCGCCACCGCCGGCAGCCCGACCGCCTCCGGGTCCTCGAGGGCGGCCTGCAGCTCGTCGCGCGGGATCGTGGTGACGGACGCGACGCGGTCGAGAACCTGCGCCACCGTGAATCCCTCGGGGATGGTGACCGTGGTCTCGACCTTCTCGCCGGAGACGAGACGCGAGACGGCGTCGGCGGCACGCATCTCGAGCTGCAGCTGGTAGGTGCCCGGCTGGATGCTCGACGCCGCAGGGTTCTCGGAGAACGCCTGGGTGAACGCCTCGACGCTCGCCACGACGCCCGCCTCCTGCAGGACCGCGCCCATGGCGGCGCCCGTGGCGCCCTCGGGGATCTCCACCGTGACGGCGTCGCCGCCCGGGCCCGGGTAGTCCTCCGCCTCGTCCGCGAACGGGTTCGTGAAGCCGCTCAGGCCCTCGCTCACGCGGTCGAGCACGAGGTAGCCACCGACCCCGACGACGCCGAGCACGAGCGCCAGCACGAGCGCCGTGCGCTGGCGCCGACGGCGCCGCCGCTTCGCCGCGGCACGCCGGCTCGCCGCCGAGCGCGACCGCGAGGGCGGTGCAGCCTGCGGGGCGGTGAGGGGGTCGAAGAGGTCCGTCACTCGGGGTCTTCCTTGCGCGAGGGCCGTTACGGTCGGTCGTGCTTGTCGCTGGTCACGCCGCGACGCGTTCGCCGGCGCGCATGCCCGCCGCCCGCTCCACGTCGAGTGCAGATTGCAAAATGATAACGGCAGCGGCCTGGTCGATGACAGTCCGGTGCGTCCTGGTGCGCCGGCCGGCGGACCGCAGCTGGGCGTGGGCGGTCACCGTGGTCATGCGCTCGTCGACGAGCCGCACCTCCACCGGTGCCACCGCGGCGGCCAGCCGGCTCGCGAACTCGCGCGCGTCCGCCGTCGCGGCACCCTCCGAACCGGACAGGTGCCGCGGCAGGCCGACGTACACCACCGCGGCGAACCGCTCCTCGACCTCGGCGGCGATGCGCGCGACGTCGGGCGTGACCGCGGGCGACCCGTCCGAGGCCCGCGGCACGTCGAGGACGCGCGGGATCGTCTCGACGGGCGTCGCGACGAGCCCGTCCGGGTCGCTGCCGGCCAGCCCGATGCGGGCCTTGCCCACGTCGACCCCCAGGCGGGCTCCCCGGGGCAGGCCCACGGGGAGCCCGCCCGCGGAGCCCTGCGGCGAGACGCTCACGCGCCCGCCAGCGCGCGGCGCACGCCCTCGGCGACGCCGTCGAGCGCGGCAGGCAGCCGGGAGGCGTCCGATCCGCCGCCCTGGGCGAGGTCCGGCTTGCCACCGCCGCCACCACCGAGGGCACCGGCGGCCGCCTTGACGAAGTCGCCCGCACGCAGTCCCTTGTCCCGGGCGCTCGCGTTGGTCGCGACGACGACGAGGGGGCGACCGTTCGCGACGCCGCCGACGGCGACCAGGACCGGCTCCGCCTCGCCGAGGCGGCCGCGCACGTCGAGGGCGAGCGCGCGCAGGTCGTCCGCGGAGGCGACCTCGCCGGCGTCGTGCGTGACGACGCGCACGTCGCCCACGCGCGGAGCACCTGCCGCGAGCGTGCCCGCGGCGGCCAGGAGCTGCCCCTGACGCAGTGCGGCGAGCTCCTTCTCCGTCTCCTTCAGGCGGGCCATGAGCGAGCCGACGCGGTCGGCCAGCTCGTCGGGCCGGGCGTTGAGCATGCCGGTGAGCTGCCCGACGAGCGCGTGCTCCTTGGCGTGGAACCCGTACGCGCCGTCACCCACGAGGGCGTCCACGCGCCGGACGCCGGAGCCGATCGACGACTCGCCGAGCAGCGCGACGCGGCCCAGCTCGCCGGTCGCCCTGACGTGCGTGCCGCCGCACAGCTCGCGCGACCAGTCCCCGCCGATGGACACGACGCGCACGACGTCGCCGTACTTCTCGCCGAACAGCGCCATCGCGCCCAGGGCCCTCGCCTCGGCGAGCGGCATGGTGGCGTCGGTGACCTCGAGGTTCTCGGTGAGCCGCGTGTTGACGCGCTCCTCGATCTCGGTCAGGGCGGACGACGGCACCGCGGACGGCGAGCGGAAGTCGAACCGGATGCGGCTCGGCGCGTTCTCCGAGCCCGCCTGCGTCCGGTCGGGGCCCACCATCTCGTGCAGCGCCTTGTGGATCATGTGCGTCGCCGAGTGGGCGCGGCTGATCGCCACGCGGCGCGAGACGTCGATGCGGGCGGTGCCGGGATCACCCAGCGCCACGGCCCCTTCCGTGAGGCGCCCGCGGTGCACCGACAGGCCCGAGACCGGGCGCTGGACGTCGTCGACCTCGATGGTGCCGCCGCCGTCGAGAACGATCGTGCCCTGGTCGGCGAGCTGGCCGCCGGCCTCGGCGTAGAACGGGGTGCGGTCGAGGACGACCTCGACGTCGGCCGGGGCGGTCGCGGCCGGAGCGGGGACGCCGTCGACGAGCAGGCCGGCGACCTGCACCGCTGCCTCGGTGTCGGTGTAGCCGAGGAACTCCACGGGCCGGTGCAGGTCGCGCGACAGCGACTCGTAGGCGCGCAGGTCCGCGTGCCCGGTCTTCTTGGCCAGCGCGTCGGCGCGGGCGCGCTGCTTCTGCTCGGCCATGAGGTCGCGGAAGGCCTTCTCGTCGACCTGGACGCCCTGCTCGGCGGCCATCTCGAGCGTGAGGTCGATCGGGAACCCGTAGGTGTCGTGCAGCTGGAACGCCTGCGATCCCGAGAGCGTCGGCGTGCCGTCGGCGGCGGCTGCCTTGGCCCGGCTGACGGCCGTGTCGAGGATCGTGGTGCCCTGCTGGAGCGTGCGGCGGAACGCCTCCTCCTCGGCGTAGGCCACGTCGCTGATCCGGGCGAAGTCGGTCTCGAGCTCCGGGTACGAGGCCTTCATGGCCTCCTTCGAGACGGGCAGGAGGGACGGCAGCGCGACGTCGTCCACGCCGAGCAGGCGCACGGCGCGCACCGCGCGGCGCAGCAGGCGGCGCAGCACGTAGCCGCGACCCTCGTTGGACGGGCGCACGCCGTCGCCGATGACCATGAGCGACGAGCGCACGTGGTCGGCGATGACGCGCATGCGCACGTCGTCCTCCGGGTCGGCGCCGTAGCGCTTGCCCGACAGCTCCTCGACGGTCGAGATCACGGGGTAGACCTCGTCGATCTCGTACAGGTTCTCCTTGCCCTGGAGCAGGTACGCGATGCGCTCCAGGCCGGCACCCGTGTCGATGCTCTTGTGCTCGAGCTCGCCGAGCAGGGGGTAGTCCTTGCCCTGGCCCTCG
This sequence comes from Isoptericola sp., assembly GCA_031180595.1. GTDB lineage: Bacteria > Actinomycetota > Actinomycetes > Actinomycetales > Cellulomonadaceae > Isoptericola. Next base: position 29,353 of record JAPSLQ010000017.1, read on the forward strand.
CCGCGGATGAACTCGTCGAAGACGAGGTTCCACACCTCGAGGTAGCGGTCGCCACCCGGGTCCACCGTGCCGCCCTCGGCCTCGGGGCCGTAGGCGGGGCCGCGGTCGTAGTGCCACTCCGCGCACGGGCCGGCGGGACCGGGCTGGCCCGTGTCCCAGAAGTTCTCCTCACGCGGCAGGCGCACGATGTGCCTGGGGTCGATCCCGACGCCCTTGGTCAGCGCCTCGTAGGCCTCGGCGTCCTGCTCCCAGATCGTCACCCACATCCGGTCGCCGTCGAAGCCGTAGCCGCCCTTCGACTGCTCGGTCGTCAGCAGCTCCCACGCGAAGTCGATCGCCTCGCGCTTGAAGTAGTCGCCGAACGAGAAGTTGCCGTTCATCTGGA
>JAPSLQ010000214.1 GCA_031180595.1 Isoptericola sp.
CTGCTCGCGGCGGGCACCACGGACGAGGTGCGGGCCGGGGAGTCGCTCGAGGACCGGTTCGTCGGCCTCGTCGGCGGCCGCAAGGAGTCGGAGGGACTGGCGTGGTTGCGCAGCTCGTCCGCCTCAAGCTGACCCTGCTGGCCAACACGTTCCGCCGGAGCGTGTGGCAGACGATCGGCCTCGTCGTCGCGTCGCTGTACGGCGCGGGCATCCTCTTCTTCGTCGTGACGGCCGCCGTGGCGGGCGGTGCGGTCGCACCCGCCGTGACCGGGCAGGTGCTCACCGTCGTCGGCGCCCTCGTCGTCCTCGCGTGGTGGGTCGTGCCGCTCTTCGCGTTCGGCGTGGACGCGACGCTCGACCCGCTGCGCTTCGTGACGTTCGCCATCCCGCGCCGCCGTCTGCTCGCCGGCCTCGCGCTGGCGGGCGTGGTCTCGGTGCCCGGCGTCGTCACCGCCCTCGGCGCGCTCGGGGTCTCCTTCGGGTGGTGGCGCGACCCGGCGGCGCTGGCGGCCGCGCTCGTCGGCGCCGTGCTCGCGGTCGCGCTGTGCGTGCTCGGCTCGCGCGCGCTGACCACGCTCCTGGCTCCGCTGCTCGACACCCGGCGCTCCCGCGAGGTGCTCGCCGTCGCCGCGATCGTCCCGCTGCTGCTGATCGGCCCCGCGGTCGGCTGGGTCGCCGGAGGCGTCGAGCGGACCGTCGAGGACGCGTCCGTCACCGTCACGGTCGGCGGGGCTCCGGCCGAGGTGGTCGGCGCGGTCGTGGGGCCGCTCGCCGCGGTCCTCGCGTGGACGCCGTTCGGCGCCCCCTGGGCGTTCGGGTCCGCGGTGCACGACGGCGCGTGGGCGCTCCTGGCGGCGCGCGCCGCGATCACGCTCGCCTGCCTCGCCGTCCTGTGGCGCGTGTGGGACCGGGCGCTGGCCCGGGTCCTGGTCACGCCCCGCGGCGGCGGGTCCGCCGGCGTGGCCGCGGGCCTCGGCTGGTTCGGCCGCCTCCCCGCGACGCCGACCGGCGCGGTCGCCGCCCGCTGCGCGACGTACTGGCTGCGCGACCCCCGCTACGCCGCGTCGGTCGCCATGGTGCCGCTGCTGCCGGTCCTCATGCTGGTGGTCGGCACCACGAGCGGAGCGGGTGACCGCCTGCTCCTGCTCGTCGCACCGGTGGTCGCGTGGCTGCTCGGCTTCGGCATCTCGAACGACGTCGGGTACGACAACACGGCGTTCGCGCTGCACGTCGCGACCGGCACCACCGGACGGGCCGACCGGTGGGGTCGCGTGATCCCGGTCGCAGCCGTCGGTGTCCCGTCGACCGTGACGTTCGCCGTCGTGGCGTGCGCGGTCACGGGGGGCTGGACGCTGCTGCCCGCGCTGCTCGGGACGACGCTGGGGACGCTGGGCACGTCGCTCGGGATCTCGAGCGCCGTCTCGGCGCGGCTCGTCTACCCGGTGCCGAAGCCGGGCGAGAGCCCGTTGGCGACCCCCAAGGGTGCCGCCATGGCCACGATGGTCTCCCAGATGATCGCGATGGCGATCATCATCGTCCTGCTGCTGCCGACCGCCGTCCTCGCGGTCCTGGGCGTCGTCCTGCCGAGCCCGGGGCTCGGCTGGGCCGCGCTCGTCGTCGGCGCCGCGAGCGGCGTGGGGGTCCTGCTCGGTGGCGTGCGGTGGGGTGCACGCGTCTACGACCGCCGCCGGCCCGAGCTGTTGCAGCAGGTCATGGCGTTCGGCTGACGGACTCCCCAAGAGGTGGCAAAGGGCCGGTGCGACACTGGAGGACGTGAGCCCCGTGAACAGCACGCCCGCGCCCGTGCCCGACGACGGACCCGCCGCCCTGCCCGAGGGCTGGTCGACGGCGGTCCCCGACCTCGCAGACCTGCCGCGGCTCGGCGAGCTGCGCGGCAGGTCGGCCGAGCCGTTCACCGGCTCCGCCACGGTGGACGCCGAGGCGCTCGCGGCCGAGGTCGCCGGACCGAAGTCGTGGACCCGCCGCCAGCTCGTGGTCCGGGACGCGACGGGCGTGGTCCGCGCATGGGCGACCGTCCACGACCGCGCCGCAGGGCGTGCCGTCGTCGGGCTGGACGTCGACCGGACCGTGCCGGAGGCCGACCAGGTCGCTGCGTGGTGCTACGCGTCGCTCGAGCGCACGGGGCGCGAGCTCGCCGCGCACAGGGGCCTCGCCGAGACCCAGCTCGACGCCGGCGCGTACGCGGGGGACGAGGCGCGACGCCGGTGGCTCGCCGCGGCCGGGTACGAGCACGTCCGCTCGTGGCTGCAGATGAGCAGGCCCGTGGCACCGGAGGAGGCCGAGCCCGGAGCCCTGCCGCAGCCCAGGCCGGGCGTCACGGTCCGCCCGGTGGCGACGCACGACACGGGTGTGCCCGTGGCCGAGGACCTGCAGACCGTCCACCGCGTGCTCGAGACGGCGTTCGCCGACCACTTCAACTCCTACCGCGAGAGCTTCCCCGAGTTCGTGCAGCGGCTGCGCGAGGAGCCCGGGCACCGCTGGGACCACTGGTGGCTCGCGTTCGTCGCCGACCCCGACCGCCCCGGCGCCGAGCCGGTCCCGGCGGGCGCCCTCGTCGGCGCGGTCCTGCCCGCCGGACCCGACGGCAAGGAGGGCAGCTACGTCGAGTACCTCGGCGCGACCCGGGCCGCCCGGGGCCGCGGCGTGGCCACGGCGCTGCTGCTCGCCGTCGTGCAGGACGCCGCGGCGCGCGGCCGCGACCGCGTCGGGCTCGAGGTCGACGCGGACAGCCCCACCGGCGCCCACCGCCTCTACGAGCGATGGGGCTGGCGGACGAGGTACGTCACCGAGTCGTGGCACAAGGACGTCACCGTCTGACGCGAACCGTCGACGCCGTCGGAGGCATCGCGTACGTTCGAGGGATGGTGAGGTTCGGCGAGGACGACGACCTGCGCGGGGCCGAGTTCGCGGGCACCGACATGTCCGGCGCCCGGTTCCGCTTCGCGAAGCTCGACGACGCCGTCGTGAGCCAGAGCTACCTCCCGCGGGCGCTGATGCGTGGGGTCGACCTGACCGACGCCGACATCGACGGCGCGATCGGCGGTCTGCGCGTCAACGGGGTCGAGGTGCTGCCGCTCGTCGAGGCGGAGCTCAACCGCGTCTGGCCGGGGCGCGAGCTGCGCGGTTCGCGCCACGTGGCCGGTCAGCGCGCCTCGTGGGAGGCGGTGCGCCGGGCCTGGGACGCCACGCTCGAGCGTGTCGCCGCCATGCCGCCCGGCACGGTCGACGAGTCGGTCGACGGCGAGTGGTCGTTCGCGCAGACCCTGCGACACCTCGTCTTCGCGACCGACGGGTGGCTGCGGTTCGGCGTCCAGGGTCTCGACGACGCGTTCAGCCCCGTCGGCCTGCCGTTCTCCGAGTACGACGAGCACGCGTCGCGCCTCGGCGTCGACATCACGGCGACGCCGTCGTGGGAGGAGGTGCTCGCCGTCCGCGCCGACCGGGTCGCGCACGTCGAGGCGTTCTACGCGGCGGCCACCGACGAGGATCTCTCGGCGCCGGCCCGGCGGCTGCCGCCGTGGGAGCCCGAGGACCGCTCGCTGCCCGTGTGGCGCTGCCTGCGCGTGGTCCTCAACGAGGAGTGGGAGCACCACCGGTACGCGGTGCGGGACCTCGACCAGCTCGACGCGCGGCGCCCCGGGCCGTCGGCACAGGCGCCCACGTAGACTTGCCCGACGTGGCACTCACTATCGGCATCGTCGGCCTGCCCAACGTCGGCAAGTCCACCCTCTTCAACGCCCTGACCCGCAACCAGGTGCTCGCGGCGAACTACCCGTTCGCGACGATCGAGCCCAACGTGGGGGTGGTGCCGCTGCCGGACCCGCGCCTCGAGACGCTCGCCGAGATCTTCGGCAGCGAGCGGATCCTGCCCGCGACGGTGTCGTTCGTCGACATCGCGGGCATCGTCAAGGGCGCGTCCGAGGGGGAGGGGCTGGGGAACAAGTTCCTCGCCAACATCCGCGAGGCCGACGCCATCTGCCAGGTGACCCGCGTCTTCGACGACCCCGACGTCGTGCGCGTCGAGGGCTCCGCCGACGCCGAGGGCGACATCGAGACCATCTCCACCGAGCTCATCCTCGCCGACCTCCAGACGCTCGAGAAGGCGCTCCCGCGGATGGAGAAGGAGGTCAAGATCAAGAAGGGCGACGCCGCGCTGCTCGAGGCCGCGCAGACCGCCCAGAAGATCCTCGAGGCCGGCACCACGCTCTACCAGGGCGCCGCCGCGGCGGGCCTCGACCTCGCCGACGTCGCGTCGCTGCAGCTGCTCACGGCCAAGCCGTTCATCTACGTCTTCAACACCGACGACGCCGGCCT
>JAPSLQ010000215.1 GCA_031180595.1 Isoptericola sp.
CACGGTGCTGGCCGCGGCCTGCGGCGGCGCCGCCGCCCTGGTCGGCACCGGCTTCGGCGCCGCGTGGCGGGCGGCGGTCGGGCGCCACCGGCCCGACTGGCACGGGGCCCTCGTCGAGGACGTCGTCGCGCTCGGCCTCGCCGCGTGGGCGGCCGGGCCGCGAGCGGGGCGGCGCCCCGCTCAGTGGCGGACGACGGTCACCGGGCAGCTCGCGTAGTCGAGCGCCTGGCGGCTCACCGAGCCGAGCACGAGGCGCTCGAACCCGCCCAGGCCCCGCGCGCCCACGACGAGGCGCTCGGCGGAGTGCGACGCCTCGAGCAGCACGCGGGCCGGCGCCCCGTGCTCGACGCGCTGGCGCAGGCGCTCGGCCGGCATGTCGATGCCGGACCGCTCGACCGCGGCGGCGAGGCACTCGCGTGCGAACCGCTCGTAGTCGTCGAGCGGCGGCGCCCATCCCCACGACCCGGGCAGCGGCGCGAGCGTGGTGATCTGCCAGGCGAAGACCGCCTCGAGGACCGCGCCGGACCGGGCGGCGACCTCGGCCGCGTGGCGCAGCGCCGCGAGGCTGGGAGGCGAGGTGTCCACGCCCGCGACGACGGCCGGCGGACCCTCGTTCTCGCGCGGCGCGTCCCCCTCGCCGGCCACGTCGTGGTGCCGCACCACGGTCACGGGCACGCTCGCGTGCTCCACGACGCGCGCGGAGACCGAGCCGAGCACGAGCCGGCCCAGGCGTCGCCGGTCGCGACGACCGAGGACGAGCATGTCCGCCTCGGAGCTTGCCTCGAGCAGCGCGTCCGCGGCCGGGCCCTGGACCACGGCGGCCGACGTCTCGACGGCGGAGCCGGTGCGGTGGCGGGCGCGCTCCACGATGGCCTCGGCGTCGGCCTTGCGGCGCTCCACCTCGTCCGGTGCGCCGCGCGGCACCGCGAGCACGGCGGTGAGCGGCACGGCCCTCGCGGCGGCCTCGTTCAGCGCCCAGTCGAGCGCCTCGTCGGACTCGGCCGACCCCTTGATGCCCACCACGATGCCGCGCATAGCCGGAGCATACGCAGCCCCGGCCCGCGCGGCAGGGTGTGTCGTCACCCGAGGGCTCAGCGCCGCGAGCCGGGTCCGTCGTCCTGCATCTGGGGCCGGATCGGGCGGGTGACGACGTCGACCCGGTCGACGAGGTCGGCGGGCCCCGTGATGACGAGCGCGCGCTCGCCGGTCGGCACGTAGACGGCCGTGACGTCCCGGACCGTGACGCGCGCGCAGCGGGCGGCGGCGCCGTCGACCGCGTAGCGCGCCTCCTCGAGCGGGACCTGGTCCACCTCCGCGACGATCGCGCGCATCGCGCTGCGGTAGTCCTGGTAGTCGTCGGCGAAGTCCGACGCCGGACGGGCGACGCCCTCGCCGTCGGCCTCGACCGGTGCGGCGATGTCGGCGTGCAGGGGCGCCGCGAGCGCCCCGCTCGCCGCCGCGCGCACCACGTCCTCCACCACGTCGGCGTCCGCGGCGGCGCGCAGCGTCTCGACCTCGAGGGACTCGCCCGCGAACGTGCGGTAGGCCCTCAGGAAGCGCTCGCAGGTCGGGTCGTGCTCGTCGTCGTGCCCCGTGACCGTCTCCTCCTCGAGGTCGAGACCCCAGGTGAGCGGGTCGTCGACCTCGCCGACGAGGCCCGAGAACCGCGCCATGCGCGCGTCCACGGGGTCCCAACGACCCTGCTGCGGCTCGGTGTCGTCCATCGGTCCTCCCTCGTGCGGTGCCCGACGTCGCCGACGTCCCTGGACCGAGCGTGCATCCACCCCCGGGCACCTGCAAAGGGGACTCGCCGTCACGCCCCTGGCGAACATGGGCATGCACGGGCGGGGAGCCAGGTTGGGAGCGCATAGAGTCGTAGCGGTCAGGCTGTTGCCGTCGAAGAATCCGGCGGGGAGCAGGAAGCCGCTCGTGAGGGAGCAGCACATGTTCGAGAGATTCACGGACCGAGCCCGTCGGGTGGTCGTCCTCGCGCAGGAAGAAGCGAGGATGCTCAACCACAACTACATCGGCACCGAGCACATCCTGCTCGGTCTCATCCACGAGGGTGAGGGCGTCGCCGCCAAGGCGCTGGAGTCGCTGGGCATCTCGCTCGACGGCGTGCGCACGCAGGTCACCGAGATCATCGGTGAGGGCCAGCAGGCCCCGAGCGGGCACATCCCGTTCACCCCCCGTGCCAAGAAGGTGCTGGAGCTGTCGCTCCGCGAGGCGCTGCAGCTGGGTCACAACTACATCGGCACGGAGCACATCCTGCTCGGTCTCATCCGCGAGGGTGAGGGCGTGGCGGCGCAGGTGCTCACCAAGATGGGTGCCGACCTGAACAAGGTGCGCCAGCAGGTCATCCAGCTGCTGAGCGGGTACCAGGGCAAGGAGCCCGTCTCGGCCGGCGGTGCGCAGGAGGGTCAGCCGTCCGGCTCGGCCGTCCTGGACCAGTTCGGTCGCAACCTGACGCAGGCCGCGCGCGAGGGCAAGCTGGACCCCGTCATCGGGCGCACCCAGGAGATCGAGCGCGTGATGCAGGTGCTGTCGCGCCGCACCAAGAACAACCCCGTCCTCATCGGCGAGCCCGGCGTCGGCAAGACCGCCGTCGTCGAGGGTCTCGCGCAGGACATCGTGCGCGGCGACGTGCCGGAGACGCTCAAGGACAAGCAGCTCTACACGCTGGACCTGGGCGCGCTCGTGGCCGGCTCGCGCTACCGCGGTGACTTCGAGGAGCGCCTGAAGAAGGTCCTCAAGGAGATCCGCACCCGCGGCGACATCATCCTGTTCATCGACGAGATCCACACCCTCGTCGGTGCGGGTGCCGCCGAGGGCGCGATCGACGCCGCGAGCATCCTGAAGCCGATGCTGGCGCGCGGCGAGCTCCAGACGATCGGCGCCACGACGCTCGACGAGTACCGCAAGTACGTCGAGAAGGACCCGGCCCTCGAGCGGCGCTTCCAGCCGATCCAGGTCTCGGAACCGTCGCTCGAGCACGCGATCGAGATCCTCAAGGGTCTGCGCGACCGCTACGAGGCGCACCACCGCGTCTCCATCACGGACAGCGCCCTGGTGTCCGCGGCCACGCTCGCCGACCGGTACATCAACGACCGGTACCTGCCGGACAAGGCCATCGACCTCATCGACGAGGCGGGCGCGCGCCTGCGCATCCGCCGGATGACGGCTCCGCCCGAGCTCAAGGTCCTCGACGAGGAGATCGCCGAGGCCCGCCGGGAGAAGGAGTCGGCGATCGACGAGCAGGACTTCGAGAAGGCCGCGGGCCTGCGTGACAAGGAGAAGCAGCTCACGCAGAAGCGCCTCGAGAAGGAGAAGGCCTGGAAGTCGGGCGACCTCGACTCCGTCGCGGAGGTCGACGAGGAGCTCATCGCCGAGGTGCTGGCGATGTCGACCGGCATCCCGGTCGTCAAGCTCACCGAGGAGGAGTCCAGCCGCCTGCTGCACATGGAGGACGAGCTGCACAAGCGCGTCGTCGGGCAGGAGTCGGCGATCAAGGCGCTCTCGCAGGCGATCCGCCGCACGCGTGCGGGCCTCAAGGACCCCAAGCGCCCGGGTGGCTCGTTCATCTTCGCCGGCCCCACGGGCGTCGGGAAGACCGAGCTGGCCAAGGCGCTCGCCGAGTTCCTCTTCGGGGACGAGGACGCGCTGATCCAGCTCGACATGTCGGAGTTCTCGGAGAAGCACACGGTCTCGCGCCTGTTCGGCTCCCCGCCCGGGTACGTCGGGTACGACGAGGGTGGTCAGCTCACGGAGAAGGTGCGCCGCAAGCCGTTCTCGGTCGTCCTGTTCGACGAGGTCGAGAAGGCGCACGCGGACATCTTCAACACCCTGCTGCAGGTGCTCGAGGACGGTCGCCTGACCGACTCGCAGGGCCGTGTGGTGGACTTCAAGAACACCGTGATCATCATGACCACGAACCTCGGCACGCGGGACATCGCCAAGGGCGTCCAGACCGGCTTCAACGCCGGCGGCGACCTGGTGACCTCCTACGAGCGCATGAAGGCCAAGGTCAACGAGGAGCTCAAGCAGCACTTCCGCCCCGAGTTCCTCAACCGCGTCGACGACGTGGTGGTGTTCCCGCAGCTGTCCCAGGACGAGATCATCCAGATCGTCGACCTGGAGATCGCCAAGCTGGACCGCCGCATGCGCGACAAGGACATGGGTATCGACCTCACCCCCGCCGCGAAGCACCTGCTCGCGGAGAAGGGCTACGACCCGGTCCTCGGCGCCCGTCCGCTCAAGCGCGCCATCCAGCGGGAGATCGAGGACGCCCTGTCCGAGAAGATCCTGTTCGGCGAGCTCAAGCC
>JAPSLQ010000216.1 GCA_031180595.1 Isoptericola sp.
GCCCCGCACGGGCTGCGCTTCGGCCCCGACCCCTCCACGCAGAACCGCGCGACGCTCGGCGGGATGATCGGCAACAACGCCTGCGGCCCGCACGCGGTGGCGTACGGGCGGACGGCCGACAACGTCGTCGAGCTCGACGTCGTCGACGGGCGCGGCCGGCGGTTCACCGCCGGTGCCGGCGACCCCACGTTCGCCGCCGTGCCCGGCCTCGCGGAGCTGGTCCGCGAGAACCTCGCGCTCATCCGCACGGAGTTCGGCCGGTTCGGCCGGCAGGTCTCGGGGTACTCCCTCGAGCACCTCCTGCCGGAGAACGGCTCGGACCTCGCCAAGGCGCTCGTCGGCACCGAGGGCACGCTCGTCACCGTCCTCGGCGCGACGCTGCGGCTCGTGCCCACCCCGAGCGCGCCGACGCTCGTCGTGCTCGGCTACGACGACATGCCGTCGGCCGCCGACGACGTCCCGGCGCTCCTCGCGCACGACCCGCTCGCGGTCGAGGGCCTCGACGCGCGGCTCGTCGACGTGGTGCGCCGTGCCAACGGCGACGCGGCGGTGCCGCCCCTGCCCGCCGGTGCCGGCTGGCTCATGATCGAGGTCGGCGGCGCGTCCCAGGAGGAGGCGCTCGAGCGCGCCGAGCAGATCGTGGCGTCGTCGTCGGCCGTCTCGTCGGAGATCCTGCCCGCCGGGCCGGCCGCGACCGCGATGTGGCAGATCCGCGCCGACGGCGCGGGCCTCGCCGGGCGCACGCCCGCGGGGGAGCAGGCCTGGCCCGGCTGGGAGGACTCCGCCGTCCCGCCCGAGAAGCTCGGCGACTACCTGCGCGACCTCGAGGCGCTGATGGCGCGCTACGGCGTCGACGGCCTGCCGTACGGGCACTTCGGCGACGGCTGCGTGCACCTGCGGATCGACCTGCCGCTCGAGTCGTCGGGCTCGGTGCTGCGGACGTTCATGATCCAGGCCGCCGAGCTCGTCGCCCGGTACGGCGGCTCGCTGTCGGGCGAGCACGGCGACGGACGCGCCCGCTCCGAGCTCCTGCCCCTGATGTACTCGCCCGAGGCGATCGCGCTCATGGAGCGGTTCAAGGCGCTGTTCGACCCCGACGACGTGCTCAACCCGGGCGTCGTCGTGCGGCCGCGCGCCGTGGACGACGACCTGCGGCGCCCGGCCGCGCAGGCCGTCCCGTCGCGCTCGGGCGTCGGCGCTCGCGGGCTCGCCGGCCCGACGCCGCTGCGTGGGATCGCGAGGCGGACCGGATACGCGGGCTTCAGCTTCGCGCACGACCACCACGACATGACGACGGCGGTGCACCGGTGCGTCGGCGTCGGCAAGTGCCGCGCCGACACGTCGGCGGCGGGCGGATTCATGTGCCCGAGCTACCGCGCCACCAAGGACGAGCGCGACGTGACGCGCGGCCGCGCGCGCGTGCTGCAGGAGGCCGTGAACGGCACGCTGGTCGGCGGGCTCACCGCGCCCGAGGTGCACGACTCGCTCGACCTGTGCCTGAGCTGCAAGGCGTGCTCGTCCGACTGCCCGGCCGGCGTCGACATGGCCCAGTACAAGTCCGAGGTGCTGTACCGCACGTACAAGGGGAAGCTGCGGCCGGTCGACCACTACGCGCTCGGCTGGCTCCCCCGGTGGGCCCGCCTCGCCGGGACGATGCCGCGCCTGCTCAACAAGGTCCTCGGCGTCCGGCCGATCGCCAAGGCGGTGCTGTGGGCCGGCGGCATGGACACGCGCCGCCAGGTGCCCGAGTTCGCCGAGATCCCGTTCCGCACGTGGTGGCGGCGCGGCGGCGCCACGCACGGCGTGCCGGGCCTCGCCGTCGGGCAGGCCCCGGGCGCGGCCGTCTCGCCGGGCGGCCGTCCCCGCGTGGTGCTCTGGACCGACTCGTTCAGCGACGCCCTGTCTCCGTCCGTGCCGCAGGCCGCGGTCAAGGTGCTGACGGCGGCGGGGTACGACGTCGTCGTCCCGGACAAGCAGGCGTGCTGCGGCCTGACCTGGATCTCGACGGGCCAGCTCGACGGCGCACGCAAGCGGCTGGCGTCGCTGCTGTCGGTCCTGGGCCCGTACGCGGTCAACGGCATGCCGATCCTCGGGCTCGAGCCGTCGTGCACGGCGGTGCTGCGCTCCGACCTGCTCGACCTGTTCCCCGACGACCCGCGCGCGCACGCCGTGGCTGGCGCCACGCGGACCCTCGCCGAGCTGCTGACCTCGCCCGACACCGCACCGGCTGCCGACAGCGGGTGGACGATGCCCGACCTGTCGGACCTCACCGCCGTCGTGCAGCCGCACTGCCACCAGCACTCGGTCATGGGCTTCGCGGCCGACGAGGCGCTCATGCGGTCCGCCGGCGCGACGATCAAGGTGCTGGCCGGGTGCTGCGGGCTCGCCGGGAACTTCGGCATGCAGAAGGGCCACTACGACGTGTCCGTCGCCGTCGCGGAGAACGCGCTGCTGCCCGCGCTGCGGTCGCGCGACGAAGGGGAGGCGTTCGTCGCCGACGGCTTCTCGTGCCGCACGCAGGCGCTGCAGCTCGAGGGCGTCGAGGGCAAGGCGCTCGTCGAGATCCTGGCCGAACGCCTCCCCGCGAGGTAGCGCTGCGCGCGCCGAGGTAGCGCGGCGCGCGCCGAGGTAGCGCGGCGCGTGCCGAGGTAGCGCTGCGCGTGCCGAGGTAGCGCTGCACGTGCCGAGGTAGCGCGCCTGCCCGACGTCAGCACGCGCGGCCGGGACAATGGTCCCGTGGACGACGGCGGCGAGAGCGAGGTCCGCTCCCTCGCGCGGCGGTACCGCCAGCACTACCGCGATGCCCACGGCGACGACCGAGAGGCGCGGAAACGAGCCGAGACGGCCTATCTCGGGGCCGAGAGCCCGTCGGACCTGGTCGCGTCCGCGGTGCACGACGGGAGGGACCCGATGCCGCTCCTCGACGCCCTCCTCGACGCCGCGGAGGAGGCGGACGACCTCGAGTTCTTGTACTTCGTCGCCGCCGGGCCGATCGAGGAGGCGATCGTCGATCGCCCGGACCTGCGAGAGAGCATCGCTGTCCGGTGCAGCCTCGATGCGCGCTGGCGGTTCACCGTCGAGCACGGCGTGTGGGTCGACGAAGAGCTCCTGCCGTCGCTGCCTGAGGTTCTGAGACAGTTGCTCACGGCCACCGCCGTGCCCCGCGGTGCGCCGGCACCACGTCGCTCGCGAGCCCGCCGCGCCACATGGCGCTCGCAGCGTGCCGAGGCACGCCGCCGTCGTCGCCGCTGATGTGCCCGTCGGCGGCGCTCGCGGTGGTCAGTCGATGCTCAGGCCGTTGCGTGCGACGAAGCCCCGCACCGCCGTCCGCTCCGCGAGCGTCAGGACGCGCAGCGGCACCGCCACCGCGACCTTCCGCAGACCACGGCGCGCGACGAGCACGAGGAGCTCGTCGACCTCGGTCACACGGCGCACCTCGTCCCACCTGACCGACCACGGCTCCTTCCCGCGGCCAGAGGAGAGCGGGACGATGCAGACGTCGTCGATGCGCATGGTCACCCACGTCCGAGCGGACGGGACGAGATACCAGAGAGCCGCACCGATCAGGTGCGGAATCCCGAGCGTCATCGCGACGGCGAGAGGGACGATGGCCACCACGAGAAGGAGGCACACGGACTCGAGGTACGCATCGTCCGTCACCGTGACCAGGTCGTCGACGGCGACGCCGCTGCCCGCGAAGCCCACGATCCCGCCACCCACCACCGCGCACGGCACGATCAGCCCCATGAGCCGCCCGATCGCGGCGACGACGGTCCGGCGGACGTCGCGCCGAGTCGGGGTCCACTCGACCTCGACCACGTCCACGGCGCCGACGGCTGCTGGCATGCGCGCATCATGCCACCGCGAGCTCGCCCCGTCCGTGCCCTGGGAGGATGAAACCCATGGAGTTCCAGGACGTCGTCCGCACACGCCGCATGGTCCGCCGGTTCACCGACGAGCCGGTCGCCGAGGATACGGTCGATCGCCTGCTCGGCAACGCGGTCCGCGCACCGAGTGCCGGGTTCACCCAGGGCTGGTCGTTCCTGGTCCTGGCGACGCCGCACGAGCGGGAGCGGTTCTGGGCCGCCACGACGCCTGCCGGCTCGCAGCGCACCATGTCGACGTGGCTCGCCGGCATGCGCACGGCCCCCGTGCTGATCGTGGTGCTGTGCTCCAAGGATGCCTACCTGGACCGTTACGCTGAGCCGGACAAGCCCTGGTCCGACCGCGACGAGGCGCACTGGCCCGTGCCGTACTGGCACGTCGACGCCGGGATGGCGTCGCTGCTCCTGCTCCAGACCGCCGTCGA
>JAPSLQ010000217.1 GCA_031180595.1 Isoptericola sp.
ACCGCCTCGCACCGCCGGCGCGTGACGGGCTCGCCGTCGTCCGTCGTCGTGCCCGCGTGGATCCACTGCCAGACCTGCGAGCGGGAGATCTCCGCGGTGGCGGCGTCCTCCATGAGGTGGTCGATCGCGGCCGCGCCCACGCCGCGCAGCCACGACTCGACGTACCGGACACCGACAGAGATGTTCGTCCGCAGCCCCGCCGCGGTGACCGTGGCGCCCTCGCGCCGGGCCGAGGCGACGTCGAGCAGCTCCGCCTGACCGACGGCGACGTCGTCGCGCAGCCGGTCGACCTGGTTCTCGCGCTCGCCGAGCACGGCGTCGAAGGCCTCGCGGGCGACCTCGATGAGGTCCGGGTGCGCGACCCACGTGCCGTCGAACCCGTCGTTGGCCTCGCGCGTCTTGTCGGCACGCACCTGCTCGAACGCCCGCTGCGTGACCTCGGGGCTGCGGCGGTCGGGGATGAACGCGCTCATGCCGCCGATCGCGTGGGCACCGCGCCGGTGGCACGTCGCCACGAGCAGCTCGGTGTACGCGCGCATGAACGGGGCGGTCATGGTGACCTGGCCGCGGTCGGGCAGCACGTACGAGTCACCCCGCGTGCGGAAGCACTTGATGACCGAGAACAGGTAGTCCCACCGGCCGGCGTTGAGGCCGGCGCAGTGGTCGCGCAGCTCGTAGAGGATCTCCTCCATCTCGAACGCCGCGGGCAGCGTCTCGATCAGCACGGTGGCCCGGACGGTGCCGCGCGGGATGCCGAGCGCGTCCTGCGCGACCTCGAACACCTGGTTCCACAGCCGCGCCTCGCGGTAGCCCTCGAGCTTGGGCAGGTAGAAGTACGGCCCGCGCCCGCGGGCGATCAGCTCGTGGGCGTTGTGGAACAGGTAGAGCCCGAAGTCGACGAGCGAGCCCGACGCCGGCTGCGTCGAGCCGTCCCTGCCCGTGTAGGCGAGGTGCGACTCGAACAGGTGCCACCCCCGCGGCCGGAAGACGATCGTGGGCATCTGCTCCAGGTCGGTCGTGCGCAGCGCGTAGTGCTTGCCGGCCTCGCTGGTGTGCGTCAGCGTGCCGCGGATCGCGTCGTGGAGCGCCAGCTGGCCCTCGACGACGTTGCGCCAGGTGGGCGACTGCGCGTCCTCGGCGTCGGCGAGCCAGCACCGGGCGCCCGAGTTGAGCGCGTTGATCGTCATCTTCGGGTCGGTTGGCCCGGTGATCTCGACGCGGCGGTCGGACAGCCCGGGCGCGCCCGTCGCGCCGGCGACGCGCCACGACGGGTCGTCGCGGACCGGTCGCGTGGACGGGTGGAAGTCCGGGTCGGCGCCGTCGGCGATCTCGCGCGTCCGGCGCTGCCGCTCGAGCAGCAGGCCGCACCGCTCGTCGGCGAAGTGGTCGTGCAGGACGGCGAGGAACTCGAGCGCCTCGGGCGAGAGGATCTCGTCGTAGCGAGGCCCGAGGGGTCCCGTGACGTCGATCGAGCCCTCGGCGGAGATCGTGCGGCGCGTGCCCGACGGCGGGCCTTGCGTGTGCGGGTCGGTGAGCGTGGTCATGGGGTGCCTCCGGGTGTCAGAACTGGGCGGTCTCGGTGGAGCCGGCGAGGGCGAGGGTCGAGGCGCCGGGGTCGATCGCCGTCGCGACCCGGTCGAAGTAGCCCGTGCCGACCTCCCGCTGGTGACGGGTGGCCGTGTAGCCGTCGGCCTCGGAGGCGAGCTCGGCCTCCTGCAGCTCGACGTAGGCGCTCATGGCGCGCTCCGCGTACCCCCGCGCGAGCTCGAACATCGAGTGCGACAGCGAGTGGAACCCGGCCAGGGTGATGAACTGGAACTTGTAGCCCATGGCCGCGAGCTCGCGCTGGAACGAGGCGATCTCGGCGTCGGACAGGTGCTTCTTCCAGTTGAACGAGGGCGAGCAGTTGTAGGCGAGGAGCTTGCCGGGGAAGCGGTCGTGGACCGCCTCGGCGAACCGGCGCGCGAGGTCGAGGTCAGGGGTGCCGGACTCGACCCAGAGCAGGTCGGCGACCTCGGCGTACGCGAGCCCGCGCGAGATGACGGGCTCGATCCCGTTGCGGACCCGGTAGAAGCCCTCGGCCGTCCGCTCGCCGGTGAGGAACTCGGCGTCGCGGGGGTCGACGTCGGAGGTCAGCAGGTCGGCGGCCAGCGCGTCGGTGCGGGCGATGATGACGGTGGGCACTCCCGCGACGTCGGCCGCGAGCCGCGCGGCGCCCAGCGTGCGCACGTGCTGCTGCGTCGGGACGAGCACCTTGCCGCCCAGGTGGCCGCACTTCTTCTCCGAGGCGAGCTGGTCCTCCCAGTGCACGCCCGCGGCGCCGGCCGCGATCATCGAGCTCATGAGCTCGTACGCGTTCAGCGGACCGCCGAACCCCGCCTCGGCGTCGGCCACGATCGGGGCGAGCCACTCGCGGCTCCGGGTGCCCGACTCGGCGTGCTCGACCTGGTCGGCCCGCAGCAGCGCGTTGTTGATGCGCCGCACGACGTGCGGCACGGAGTTGGCGGGGTACAGGGACTGGTCGGGGTAGGTCTGGCCGGCCAGGTTGGCGTCGGCGGCCACCTGCCACCCGGACAGGTAGATGGCCTCCAGGCCGGCCTTGACCTGCTGCACCGCCTGGTTGCCGGTCATGGCGCCCAGCGCGCGGACCCACTCCCGGGTGTGCAGCAGCTCCCACAGCCGCTCGGCACCGCGCCGGGCGAGGGTGTGCTCCTCGCGGACGGAGCCCCGCAGCGCGACGACGTCCTCGGCCGTGTGGTCACGGCGCACGCCGGCCCAGCGCGGGTCGGACGCCCACTGCGCCGCGAGCTCGGCGGCCGTCTGCGTCTGGTCGCCCGGGCGGTTCCTCGTGGAGGTCGCGGGGGAGGAGGTGCTCTGGTGGTCGAGGGTCGCGGTCATCGTCGTGCCTCTCGTCGTCGGGGGTGGTGCTTCGTGTCCCCGAGCCTGGCCCCGCGCACCACCGGACGGCGAGCGTTTCGGAGGAGAAGTTTCCGGATTCTTCTCCTGGACGGAAGCCGTGACGTGTGTCACCCTCGATCATGGCTATCTCGACGTCGAGAGTTCTCGATACCCGGGACGCAGGCCGACCGGGGCCGGCGGCGTCCAGCACCGCCGCGGCAGCGATCCCGCTCGCCGCCGAGCCGGACGCCCTCACGATCGGGCGCAGGATCCGGCATCTGCGCACGCAGCGGGGCATGACGCTCGAGGACCTCGCCACCGCGATCGGCCGCGCGCCGTCCCAGGTGTCGATGCTCGAGAACGGCAGGCGCGAGCCCACGTTCAGCCGGCTGCAGGCGGTCGCCCGGGCCCTCGGCGCGACCGTCGAGGACCTCCTGACGCCCGAGCCGCCGTCGCGCCGGGACGCGCTCGAGATCGAGCTCGAGCGGGTGCAAAGAGGCCCGCTCTTCTCCGCTCTCGGGATCAAGCCGGTCCGCGTGGGCAAGTCTCTGCCCACGGATGCGCTCGAGGCGATCGTCGCCCTGCAGCGCGAGCTCGAGCGGCTGCACGCCGAGCGCGCCGCGACGCCCGAGGAGGCGCGGCGGGCCAACACCGAGCTGCGCGCCGACATGCGCGCGCAGGACAACTACTTTCCGGACCTCGAGGTCGTCGCGCGCCGGCTGCTCGACGGCGTCGGGCACACGCGCGGGCCGCTGCCGCAGCGCGCGGCGGGCGAGCTCGCGGCCCACCTCGGCTTCACGATCCACTACGTGCCGGACGTGCCGCACTCGGTGCGTGCCGTCATCGACCGGCGGCACGGGCGCGTGTACCTGCCGAGCAACGGCATCCGCGGGCGCTCGGACGCGCGGTCCGCGCTGCTCCAGGCGCTCGCGTCCCACGTGCTCGAGCACGCCGAGCCGCGCGACTACCGGGAGCTCCTGCGCCAGCGCGTCGAGGCCAACTACCTGTGCGCGGCGCTGCTCGTGCCCGAGCGCGACGCCGTCAAGCACCTCCGCGAGGCCAAGGAGGCCCGCGCGATCTCGCTGGAGGACCTCCGCGACGCCTTCGCCGTGTCGTACGAGACGGCGGCGCACCGGTTCACCAACCTCGCGACGCGGCACCTCGGCATCGGGGTGCACTTCATGAAGGTCCACGAGTCCGGGGCGATCCACAAGGCGTACGAGAACGACGGCGTGCGGTTCCCGGCCGACGCGCTCGGCACGGTCGAGGGGCAGTACGTCTGCCGGCACTGGACCGCGCGCGTCGTGTTCGGCATCGAGGACCGGCTCAGCCCGTACTACCAGTACACGGACACGCCCACGGGCACGTACTGGTGCACGTCCCGGGT
>JAPSLQ010000018.1:0-16744 GCA_031180595.1 Isoptericola sp.
AGTCATGGCCGTCGTGACCATGCGCCAGCTCCTCGAGAGCGGTGTCCACTTCGGGCACCAGACCCGCCGTTGGAACCCGAAGATGAAGCGGTTCATCTTCACGGAGCGCAACGGCATCTACATCGTCGACCTCCAGCAGTCGCTGTCGTACATCGACCGCGCCTACGAGTTCGTCAGCCAGACCGTCGCCCACGGCGGCTCCATCCTGTTCGTCGGCACCAAGAAGCAGGCGCAGGAGCCCGTGGCCGAGCAGGCCGCCCGCGTCGGCATGCCGTACGTCAACCACCGCTGGCTCGGTGGCATGCTCACCAACTTCACCACCGTGCACAAGCGCCTCCAGCGCCTCAAGGAGCTCGAGGAGATCGACTTCGACGACGTCGCCGGCTCCGGCCTGACGAAGAAGGAGCTCCTCGTCCTGCGCCGCGAGAAGGACAAGCTCGCGCGCACGCTGGGCGGCATCCGGGACATGGCCAAGACGCCTTCGGCGATCTGGGTCGTGGACACCAACAAGGAGCACCTCGCCGTCGACGAGGCCCGCAAGCTGGGCATCCCCGTCGTCGCGATCCTCGACACGAACTGCGACCCCGACCTGGTCGACTACGCGATCCCGGGCAACGACGACGCCATCCGTTCCGTCACGCTGCTCACGCGCGTGATCGCCGACGCCGTCGCCGAGGGCCTGCTGCAGCGCCACTCGGGCCGCAAGGGTGACGCCGCCGAGGCCGAGGCCGAGCCGCTGGCCGAGTGGGAGCGCGAGCTGCTCGCCGGCGCCGAGGCCCAGGCCGAGACCGCCGAGGCCGCCGAGGAGCAGGTCGAGGCCGCCGAGGCCGCGCCGGAGACCTCCGCGACCGAGGGCGCCTCGGGCGCCGAGGACGCCGTCGCGCCGGGTGCGGACGCCGCGCCCGCCGTCGACGCCGCCGCCGAGGCCGCCGAGAAGTCCGAGTGAGGTCCCGCGGGCCGGCCGCGCGTCGGCCGGCCCGCGCCCTCGCGGCACCACATCCTCCCGTCCGCGCCACCTTGCAGGGCGGGACCCGATCCAGCACGGAGGACATCCCCCATGGCGAACTACACCGCCGCTGACATCAAGGCGCTGCGCGAGCGCACCGGTGCCGGCATGCTCGACGTCAAGAAGGCGCTCGACGAGGCCGGCGGCGACGCGGAGCAGGCCGTCGAGATCATCCGCAAGAAGGGCCTCGCCCGCGCCGCCAAGCGCGAGGGCAACGCCACCTCCGAGGGCCTCGTCGCCGTCAAGGTCACCGACGGTGCCTCCGGCCAGGTCGCTACCATGATCGAGATCAACTCCGAGACCGACTTCGTCGCGAAGAACGAGAAGTTCATCTCGCTGGCCGACCAGGTGCTCGAGGCCGTCGCCGCCGCCGGGGCCGCCGACCTCGACTCCGCGCTCACCGCCCCGGCCGCCGAGGGCACCGTCGCGGACCTCATCGCCTCCCAGGGCGCCACGATGGGCGAGAAGATCGTCCTGCGGCGCGTCGCGCGCGCCGAGGGCCCGAAGGTCACGACCTACCTGCACAAGACGGCCAAGGACCTCCCGCCGTCGATCGGCGTGCTCGTCGTCACGGACGAGGCGGCCGAGGCCGTCGCCAAGGACGTCGCCCAGCACGTGGCGGCCATGGCGCCGAAGTACCTCACCCGCGAGGACGTCCCCGCCGACGTCGTCGAGAAGGAGCGCGAGATCGCGCGCGAGGTCTCGATCGCCGAGGGCAAGCCCGAGGCCGCCCTGCCGAAGATCGTCGAGGGCCGCCTGGGCGGCTTCTTCAAGGAGACCGTGCTGGTGGACCAGCCGCTCGCCAAGGACCCGAAGACGACCGTCGCCAAGCACGTCGCTGCGACCGGCGGGGAGCTCCAGGGCTTCGTCCGCTTCCGCGTCGGCAACTGACGCGCCACCGCGGCCCGGCCGCACCCGTGCGGTGCTGCCGGGCCGCGGCATGTCCGCCGGCGTCGCCCGGCGGACCTTCGCATCCGGTGCCAGGATGCGCGGGGGGACCTTCACCTTCGACCGGGCGGCGGCACCTGCCCGCCAGAGCACAGAGACGGACGGTGGCCACGTGACCCAGACCGACGAGACCCAGCCCACGACGGGTCTGCCCGTCAAGGACCCCGGCACGCGCCGGGTCCTGCTCAAGCTGTCGGGCGAGACGTTCGGCGGCGGCAGCGTCGGGCTCGCGACCGACGTCGTGCGCCGCGTCGCCCACGAGATCGGTTCCGCCGTGCGCCAGGGCGTCCAGGTCGCCATCGTCGTCGGCGGCGGCAACTTCTTCCGCGGAGCCGAGCTGTCGCGCGCCGGCCTCGACCGTGCCCGGGCCGACTACATGGGCATGCTCGGCACCGTCATGAACTGCCTGGCGCTGCAGGACTTCCTCGAGCAGGACGGCGTGACCACGCGCGTCCAGACCGCCATCACGATGGGTCAGGTCGCCGAGCCGTACATCCCGCTGCGCGCGATCCGGCACCTCGAGAAGGGTCGCGTCGTCGTGTACGGCGCGGGTGCGGGCATGCCCTACTTCTCGACGGACACCGTGTCGGTGCAGCGCGCGCTCGAGACGCACTGCGACGAGGTGCTCATGGGCAAGAACGGCGTCGACGGCGTGTACTCGGCCGACCCGCGGACGGATCCGGACGCCGAGAAGCTCGACCACCTCACGTACACCGACGCACTGGTGCGCGGCCTCAACGTCATGGACGCGACGGCGCTGTCGCTGTGCCGCGACAACGACGTGCGCATGCGCGTCTTCGGCCTCGAGGAGCCGGGTAACGTGACCCGTGCCCTGCTGGGCGAGAAGATTGGCACACTGGTCACGACCCACTGACGCGGCCACGGCGGCGCACGCACGACCAGACGACGAACGACGGACAAGGAGCACCGGGTGATCGACGACACCCTCCTCGAGGCCGAGGAGAAGATGGACAGGGCGATCGAGGTCGCCAAGGAGGAGTTCGCGGGGATCCGTACGGGCCGCGCGAACTCGGGCATGTTCTCGAAGATCACCGTCGACTACTACGGCGCACCCACGCCGCTGCAGCAGCTCGCGTCGTTCAACATCCCCGACGCGCGCACGGTGCTCATCTCGCCGTTCGACAAGAGCTCGATGGCGGCGATCGAGAAGGCGCTGCGGGACTCGGACCTGGGCGTCAACCCCTCCAACGACGGCAACGCGATCCGCATCGTCATGCCGTCGCTGACCGAGGAGCGCCGCCGCGACTACGTCCGGATGGCCAAGACGAAGGCGGAGGAGGCGCGCGTCTCGGTGCGCAACGTCCGCCGCAAGGCCAAGGAGGAGCTCGACCGCATCGTCAAGGACGGCGAGGCCGGCGAGGACGAGGTGACGCGGGCGGAGAAGGAGCTCGAGGCGCTCACCAAGAAGCACGTCGAGACCATCGACCACCTGCTCGCGGGCAAGGAGAGCGAGCTGCTCGAGGTCTGATGGCCGATCACCATCCGCTCGAGCCGGCCGGGACCGGCGGACCCGTCGACAGCCCGGCCGGCCGGCCGTCCCGGGCGGGGCGCAACCTCCCGGCGGCCGCCGCCGTCGGCGTCGGACTCCTCGTGGTCCTCGCCGCCTCGCTCTGGTTCCGCCCCGAGCCGTTCGTCGCGCTCGTCGTCCTCGTCGTGGGGGCCGCCCTGTGGGAGCTGCGGAGCGCGTTCGCACGCCGGGCGATCCGGCTCCCGCTGCTGCCGCTCGTCGTCGGGGCGGCGGGCATGCAGGTGTCGGCGTGGACGTCCGGGGCCGAGGCGCTGCTCGTGGCCTACTTCCTCACGGTGGGCGCCGTCGTCGTCTGGCGCGTCCTCGACGGAGGCGGGCCCGAGGCGCTGCGCGACGCCGCGGCGGCCGTCTTCGCCGCGACGTACGTGCCGCTGCTGGCCGGCTTCGTCGTCCTGCTGCTCGACCAGCCGGGCGGGGAGCTGCGGGTCCTGCTGTTCGTGCTGCTCGCCGTGGCGAACGACACGGGCGGCTACGCCGCGGGGGTGCTCCTGGGCCGGCACCCCCTCGCACCGACCGTCAGCCCCAAGAAGAGCTGGGAGGGCCTCGGCGGCTCCGTCGTCCTGGCTGTCCTGGTGGGGGTGGTGGGCGCGGTCTACCTCCTCGACCTGAGCCCTCTGCTGGGCGTCGCGCTCGGCGTCCTCACCGCCGTCACGGCCACCGTCGGCGACCTCGCCGAGTCGCTCGTCAAGCGGGACCTAGAATTGAAGGACATGGGTTCGCTGCTCCCGGGTCACGGGGGCGTGCTGGACCGAATCGACTCGCTGCTCGTCACCGCCCCGTTCGTCTACCTCGTGCTGTCGGTGGCCGCCTAAGGAACGCACATGCCTGCTCGACCCGCGCCCGCCGCGACCGGACCCGCCCGGACCGACCTCGGCGTCCCCGCCGTCCGCCCGTCCGACGAGACCGCGCCGATGCCGCTGCAGATGGCGCCACGCCGTCGCGGCAAGCCGCCGAAGCACTTCGCCGACCTCACGCCCGACGAGCGGGTGGCGTCGGTCGTCGCGATGGGGGAGAAGCCGTTCCGGGCCAAGCAGCTCGCGACGCACTACTTCACGCACTACACGTCCGACCCGGCGCAGATGACGGACCTGCCGAAGGCGACCCGCGACGAGCTCGCGAGCACGCTCTTCCCGCCGCTCATCCGTCCCACCCGGCGCATGGAGGCCGACGGCGGCACGACGGTCAAGACCCTCTGGCACCTGTTCGACGACGCCAAGGTCGAGTCGGTGCTCATGCGGTACCCGAACCGGACGACGCTGTGCGTGTCGTCGCAGGCCGGCTGCGGCATGGCGTGCCCGTTCTGCGCGACCGGACAGCTGGGCCTGACGCGCAACCTGTCGACGGCGGAGATCCTCGAGCAGGTGCGCGCCGCGTTCCGCTCGCTCGCCGACGGCGAGATCCCCGGCGGCCCGGCACGGCTCAACAACCTCGTCTTCATGGGCATGGGGGAGCCGCTCGCCAACTACAAGGCCGTGATGGAGACGGTCCGCACGCTCGTCGCGCCGCAGCCGGAGGGTCTCGGCATGTCCGCGCGCAACGTCACGGTGTCCACCGTCGGCCTCGTGCCGGCGATGCGACGGCTCGCGGACGAGGGCGTCCCCGTGACGCTCGCGCTCAGCCTGCACGCGCCCGACGACGACCTGCGCAGCGAGCTCGTCCCGATCAACACGCGGTGGAGCGTCGACGAGACGCTCGACGCCGCGCGTCACTACTTCGAGGTCACCGGGCGCCGCGTGTCGATCGAGTACGCGCTCATCAAGGACATGAACGACCACGCGTGGCGGGCGGACCTGCTCGGCGAGAAGCTGAACGCGCGCGGCAAGGGCTGGGTGCACGTCAACCCCATCCCGCTCAACCCGACGCCGGGGTCGATCTGGACCGCGAGCGAGCGTTCCGTCGAGGACGAGTTCGTGGCACGATTGCGCGCGCACGGCATCCCCACCACGATCCGTGACACCCGCGGGAGCGACATCGACGGCGCCTGCGGGCAGCTGGCGGCCGAGGAGGACGACGAGTGAGCTCCCTGTTCAGCAGCGTGTCGGCGCTGCGCACCGGGTACGACAAGGACGAGGTCGACGAGTTCTTCGACCACGCGCGGCAGGCGTACGAGGGGCGCACGCCCGAGCGGCTGACGAGCGCGGACATCCAGGCCTCGACGTTCGACCTGGTGCGCGGCGGCTACAACACCCACGAGGTGGACGCTGCGCTGGACCGGCTCGAGGCCGCGTTCATCGCCCGCCAGCGTGCCGAGTACGTCGCGGCGCACGGTCAGGAGGCCTGGATGCAGGCCCTCGCCGAGCGCGCGCGCACGCTCTACGGCCGACTGGGCCGCCCCGACGGGCAGAAGTTCGCGCCGGCCGAGCGCGGCCAGGACGCCTACGACAAGGACGACGTCGACGCCCTGTGCGACCGCCTCACCGCCTACTTCGACCGCCAGGTGCCGCTCACGGCGGCCGAGGTCCGGTCGGCCACGTTCGGCCGCGCCAAGGGGTCCGACGGCTACGCCGAGGGTCCGGTGGACGCGTTCTTCGCCCGCGCGATCGAGGTGCTGCTCGGCGTCGAGTGACGCCGGCGTCCTGGTCTGGCCGGCTCAGGCGGGCGCCGCCGTGCGCGCCGCCCGCTCGGACAGCAGCGCCGCGTGCTCGGTGCGCGCCAGCACGTCGCGGATCGTGTCACGGCTGCGGGTCAGGCACGCGATCCGGTCCTCGATGCCGCCGAGCTCGCTCGTGAGCAGCTCGGCGACCTGACGCGGGCACGTGGGCCGCGCCATCGCCGCGGCGTCCTCCATCTCGAGCAGGACCTTGACGACGCGGGTGGGCAGCCCCGCCTGCACGAGCCCGGCGACCCTGCGCACGCGCTCCACGTGCTCCTCGCCGTAGTCGCGGTAGCCGTTCGCCGCCCGCGGCGCGGAGAGCAGGCCCTGCTGCTCGTAGTACCGCACGAGGCGAGGCGCCACCCCCGTGCGCTCTGCCAGCTCACCGATCTTCACGGTCGTCTCCCGTCGGCGTCACCAGAGGCCTTGACATTGACATCAATGTCAGACTTTACCGTCGACGGCATGGAGACGACACCCACCGCCACGCGGCCCGCAGCCGGCCGCGACACCCTGCCCTGGCCCTCGCTGCTCGTCCTCGGCGCCGCGACGTTCGTCGCCGTCACGGCCGAGATGCTGCCCACCGCCGTGCTGCCCCAGATGAGCTCCGGGCTCGGCGTCACCGAGGCGCGCACCGGCCTGCTGGTCTCGATCTGGGCCGCCGTCGTGGTCGTCGCGAGCTTCCCCCTCGTGCGCCTGACCGCCGGCCGCGACCGCCGCCACGTCATCGCCGCCGCACTCGCGGTGCTCGCCGTCTCGGGCCTCGCGACAGCGCTCGCCCCCACGTACGAGGTCGCCCTGGCCGGCCGCGCCCTCGGGGCCGGGGCCGTCGGCCTGCTGTGGGCGTCGGCCAACGCGCACACCGCGGACCTCGTGCCCGACGCGCAGCTCGGCCGCGCGGTCGCCGTCGTGCTCGGCGGGGCGACCGCCGGGATGGTCCTCGGCACGCCGCTCGCCAGCCTCGTGGCCCGGGTCGCCGACTGGCGCGTCGCGTTCACGGCGCTCGCCGTCCTCGCGCTCGTCGCGGCGCTCGCCGTGCGCGTCGTGGTCGCGCCCGCGGGCGCCCACGCCGCGGTGCCCGACGGCGGTGCCCGGCCGGGTGCGCCGGCCGCCCCGTCCGACGCCCGCCAGGGGGCCGGGCCGATGCTCGCCGTCACCGCGCTCGTGGCCGTGCTGCTCGTGGGCCACTACGGCGCCTACACCTACGTCACCCGGCTCGTGGAGGCACCGGCGCAGGCCGTCCCCGGCGGGGTGAGCGGGCTGCTGCTCCTGTTCGGCCTGGCGTCGGCCTCCGGTGTGGCGCTCGCGGGCCGCCTCGGTGCCCGCACGCGGGGCGCGCTCGTCGTCGCGACCGCGGGAACGGCGCTCGCCGTCGCGGGCCTGGCGGTGGTCGACGTGCACCCCGTCCTCGGCGTCGCCGTCGTGTCGCTCTGGGGGATGACCTCGGGTGCGGTCCCGCCCCTGGCCCAGACGCTGATCCTGCGGCTCGGCGGACCCTCCCGGCGCGGGACGGCGGGTGCGCTCATCCCGGTGCTGTTCAACGGCGGCATCGCCGTCGGGGCGGCGCTCGCCTCGGCGGCCGTCGCGGCCGCCGGCGTGGCCGTCCTGCCGCTGCCCGCGGCCGTGCTCGTCGCCGCGACGGCCGTCGGCCTGGCGCTCGGTGCGCGGGCCCGCGCTCAGCAGGCCGGTGCCACGGGATCGCCCGTGCCGGTGCGCAGGTAGGCGTCGGAGACGTAGTGACCGGGCCCGATCCGGTTCCACAGGTTCGTCGTGCCGAGGTGCCCGGTGACCCACTGGCCGCGGACCGTGCACTCGACGACGACCCTCGCGTGCTCGGCCGCGAGGCCCACGGGGGCGGCGGCCGTCGTCGGCCCCGAGCGGACGTGCAGCGGCACGCCTCCGGTGCGCACCACGCCGGTGGGCCCGTCCACGGTCCACAGGTACGTCACGTCGACCCAGGCGTTCTCGCGCAGACCCAGGCCGTCCCAGAACGTGCCGTCGGCCAGGTCGATCCCGGCCGGGTTGCTCACGGTGCGCCCGTACTGGTCCTCGCCGCCGTGGTACCCGTCCTGGTAGGCGGCCTGCGCCTGCGGGACCCCGCGCGGCAGGTCCGACCAGCCCTGCCGGTCGGCGCTCCAGTAGTCGTCGGCGGTGTTCCAAGGGCCCACGTCCCACACCGGCGCGTACGCGCACCGGCCGGTGCTCGGTGCGCACACCCGCACCGAGTACGTCCCCGTCGCCCTCGGCGACAGGACGCTGCGGGACGGCAGCGCGACGAAGTGGTCGCGCTCGGCGATGACGTGGCCGTTGGCCGTGGTCCGGTCCACGAGGCCCTCGCGGGTGGCGAACACCCGGTCGGAGTCGCCCTCGTGGGCGACTGCCGGGACCGCCGCCCCGCACAAGATGGCTGCAGCGCTCGCGAGAGTGCCGAGGGCTCGGCGCGCGCCCTTGCGTCTCTGAGTGTGCATGTCGCGAACGTAGGACACCCGCACGTCGTTCGCCCGAGCAACGGACCGAGCTCGACGACGGGCACCCGCGGGCCCGGGCGGCTGCGGGCGAGGGCCGCGTCGCACCGGTGCGGGGCTGGGATGATGTGCGCATGTCGTCGCAGGCTCCCCGCACCGTCACTCTCCTCGGCTCCACCGGCTCGATCGGCACGCAGGCGATCGAGGTCGTCACCGCGCACCCGGGCCGGTTCTCCGTCGAGGCGATCAGCGCGGGCGGGTCCGACGTCGAGCTCCTCGCCGAGCAGGCCGCGAGTCTCGGCGTGCGGGCCGTCGCCGTGGCCGACGCCGGCCGAGCGGACGCCCTGCGCGACGCGCTCGTCGCCCGGCTCGGGCAGGCCGCGTCCCGCGTCGAGCTGCTCGCCGGGCCCGGTGCCGCGACCGACCTGGCCGGCCGGGGCTCGGACGTCGTGCTCAACGGCATCACCGGTTCGGTGGGGCTGCGGCCGACGCTGGCCGCCCTGGGCGCCGGCTCGACGCTCGCGCTCGCGAACAAGGAGTCGCTCGTGGTGGGAGGCCCGCTCGTGCGCTCGGCGGCGCGCCCGGGCCAGATCGTGCCTGTCGACTCCGAGCACTCGGCCATCGCGCAGGCGCTGCGCGGCGGTGCGCGCGCCGAGGTGCGGCGGATCGTCCTGACCGCGTCGGGCGGCCCGTTCCGCGGGCGCAGCCGCGACGAGATCAAGACCGTCTCGGCCGCCGAGGCGCTCGCGCACCCCACCTGGGCCATGGGTCCGGTGGTCACGGTCAACTCGGCGTCCCTCATGAACAAGGGGCTCGAGCTCATCGAGGCGCACCTGCTGTTCGACGTCCCCGTCGACGACATCACCGTCGTCGTGCACCCGCAGTCCGTCGTCCACTCGATGGTCGAGTTCTGCGACGGGTCCACGATCGCGCAGGCGTCCCCGCCGGACATGCGGCTGCCCATCGCGCTCGGCCTGTCGTGGCCGGACCGGCTCGACGCCGTCGCGCCGCCGTGCGACTGGACGCAGGCAGCGTCCTGGACGTTCGAGCCGCTCGACGAGGAGACCTTCCCGGCTGTGCGGCTCGCGCGCGCGGCGGCCGGCGCGTCGGGCACGCACCCGGCCGTCTACAACGCCGCGAACGAGCAGGGGGTCGCCGCCTTCCTCGAGGGCAGGATCGGTTTCCTCGACATCGTGGGCACGGTCGAGCGCGTCCTCTCCGAGCACGACGGCGTCGCGCCCGACGCGGTGACCCTCGACGCGGTCGAGGGCGCCGACGCGTGGGCGCGTGCACGGGCGGACGAGCTGCTCGCGCGCCGCTGAGCGGCTGCTGATCACGGGGCGCGCACCGGCTCGGACCTCCCAGGAATCTCGCCTACGCTCGGGGGCGTGGACGCACTCTCCGTCGTCGTCGGCATCGCCGTGGTCCTGGTCGGCATCCTCGTCTCGATCGCGCTGCACGAGGTCGGGCACATGGTGCCCGCCAAGCGGTTCGGCGTGCGCGTGAGCCAGTACATGGTCGGGTTCGGGCCCACGCTGTGGTCGCGGACCAAGGGCGAGACCGAGTACGGGATCAAGGCGGTCCCGCTCGGCGGGTACGTGCGCCTCGTCGGGATGATGCCGCCCGCGCCGCCCGGCACGCGCCCGCCGGCGGGGATGTTCGGCCAGGTCGTGGCCGACGCGCGCGCCGCCTCGGTGGCGGAGATCGTCCCGGGGGAGGAGCACCGGGCCTTCTACAACCTGTCGACGCCCAAGAAGCTCGTCGTCATGCTGGGCGGCCCGGTGATGAACCTCCTCATCGCCGTCGTGCTCACGTTCGTCGTGCTCGTCGGGATCGGTGTGCAGACGGTCCTGCCGGTCGTCGGGGCGGTGAGCGAGTGCGTCCCGACGTCGGTCACGTCCGAGGGCGAGCCGGTGTGCGACGCGGGGGCGGCGCCGTCGCCGGCGCTCGCGGGCGGCCTGCAGCCGGGCGACGAGATCGTCGCGTTCGACGGCGAGCGGGTCGCGTCGTGGGAGCAGCTCGTGGGCCTCATCGAGCCGGCAGCGGGCGAGCAGGTGCCCGTCGTGGTCGAGCGCGACGGCGCCGAGGTGCCGCTGACGCTGGAGATCGCCGAGCGGGAGCGTCCGGTGCTCGACTCCGAGGGCGCCCTGGTGACCGACGACCAGGGCGAGCCGGTGACCGAGACGACCGGCTTCCTCGGCGTCACGCCCACCTCCGAGTACCGGCCCCTGCCGATGTCGAGCGTCCCCGACGCCGTCTGGCAGCAGGTGTCCGGGACGGCGTACGCCGTGGCCACGCTGCCCGTGCGCATCGCCGACGCGGCCGTGCAGGCCTTCACCGACGAACCCCGCTCGCAGGACTCCGTCATGTCGGTCGTGGGCGTCGGACGCATCGCGGTGGACGCGATCGCGGCCGACGCGCCCGTCGTCGCGACGCTCCAGTTCCTGCTGGGCCTGCTCGCGGCGCTCAACGTCGCGCTGTTCGTGTTCAACCTCCTGCCGCTCCTGCCGCTCGACGGCGGGCACGTCGTCAACGCGCTGTACGAGGGGGCGAGACGGACCGTCGCGCGCGTCCGCGGTGCCCCGGTCCCCGGGCCGGCGGACGTCGCCCGCATGATGCCCGTCGCCTACGTCGTGTTCGTCGTCCTGCTCGGTACCGGCGTGCTCCTCATGCTCGCCGACATCCTGGACCCCGTGCGGATCGTGTGAGGACGTGAAGGCTCGGGACGGCGACGGCGTGGATCCGGTGACGTCACACCCCCGGCGTGCGTACCACCCGCCGAGACGCGGGATACTGGCAGCGTGACCGCAGTGAACCTCGGCATGCCCGCCGCACCAGCGCCCACGCTCGCCCCCCGCCGCCGGTCCCGCAAGATCAAGGTCGGCAAGGTCGAGGTCGGTGGCGACGCGCCCATCAGCGTCCAGTCGATGACCACGACGCCGACCACGGACATCAACGCCACGCTGCAGCAGATCGCCGAGCTCACCGCGGCGGGCTGCGACATCGTGCGCGTCGCCGTGCCGAGCGCGGACGACGCCGAAGCCCTGCCGGCGATCGCGAAGAAGTCGCAGATCCCCGTCATCGCCGACATCCACTTCCAGCCCAAGTACGTCTTCGCCGCGATCGACGCCGGCTGCGCCGCCGTCCGCGTGAACCCGGGCAACATCCGCAAGTTCGACGACCAGGTCAAGGAGATCGCGCGGGCCGCGTCCGACGCGGGCGTCTCGCTGCGCATCGGCGTCAACGCCGGCTCCCTCGACCCGCGCCTGCTCGCCAAGTACGGCAAGCCGACGCCCGAGGCCCTGGTCGAGTCGGCCGTCTGGGAGGCCAGCCTCTTCGAGGAGCACGACTTCCACGACTTCAAGATCTCGGTCAAGCACAACGACCCGGTCGTCATGGTCCGCGCCTACGAGCTGCTGGCCGAGCGCGGCGACTGGCCGCTGCACCTCGGCGTGACCGAGGCGGGACCCGCGTTCCAGGGCACCATCAAGTCGGCCACCGCGTTCGGCGCGCTCCTGAGCAAGGGCATCGGCGACACCATCCGCGTGTCCCTGTCGGCCCCGCCGGTCGAGGAGGTCAAGGTCGGCACGCAGATCCTGCAGGCGCTCAACCTGCGCCCGCGCAAGCTCGAGATCGTCTCGTGCCCGTCGTGCGGCCGCGCCCAGGTCGACGTCT
Organism: Isoptericola sp.; assembly: GCA_031180595.1. GTDB lineage: Bacteria > Actinomycetota > Actinomycetes > Actinomycetales > Cellulomonadaceae > Isoptericola. The sequence goes on from JAPSLQ010000018.1 coordinate 12,237, forward strand.
ACACGCTCGCGGAGAAGGTGACCGCCGGGCTCGAGGGCATGACCGTCCCGCTGCGCGTCGCCGTGATGGGGTGCGTCGTCAACGGACCGGGCGAGGCGCGCGAGGCCGACCTCGGCGTCGCGTCCGGCAACGGCAAGGGGCAGATCTTCGTCAAGGGCGAGGTCATCAAGACCGTCCCGGAGGCGATGATCGTCGAGACCCTCATCGAGGAGGCCATGCGCATCGCCGACAGCATGCCGGCCCCCGAGAACGACGCCCAGGCCGGTGCGCCGGTCGTCACGGTCGGCGCCTGAGGCGAACCCGGGAGCGGCCGTGAGCTGGCGCAGGTCGGCGGTCCGTGCGCCGCAGGCGCGCGCGCTCGGCGCGGGGGACGTGCCCGAGGCGCTGTCCGTCTGCGCCGCCGACCCGGTCGCCTCGGTGCTCGCGGCGGCTCGCCTCGAGATCGCCGCGGCCCAGGGCCTGGCCGCCGCCGGTGGTCAGGCCTGGGGCTACCCGGCCACGGGACCGCTCGAGGCGGTGTGCTGGTCGGGTGCGAACCTGGTGCCCGTCGTCCCGTCGGGCATGTCCGGCACGGACGCCGACGACGCGGTCGCGGCGTTCGCGGGCATGGCCCGCCGGCAGGGCCGCCGGTCGTCGTCGATCGTGGGCGAGCGCCGGGCCGCGCTCAAGCTCTGGGAGCACCTCGAGCCCGTGTGGCCGCCGGCGCGGGAGGTGCGGACGGACCAGCCGTCGCTCGCGATCGACCGCGCACCCGACGTCGAGCCCGCACCGGGCGTGCGCCGCTCGACGCTCGACGACCTCGACCTGGTGCTGCCCGCCTGCGTGCGCATGTTCACCGAGGAGGTCGGCTACTCGCCCGTGGCGAGCGCCGGGGGTGCCTACGCGATGCGCGTGCGCTCGCTCGTCGCCGAGGGCCGCTCGTTCGTCCAGATGGCTCACGACGACGGCGGCCCCGTCGTCGTCTTCAAGGCCGAGCTCGGCGCCGTCGCGGGGCGGGTCGCCCAGGTCCAGGGCGTCTGGGTCGACCCCGACTACCGTGGCCGCGGGCTCGCCGAGCCTGGCGTGGCCGCCGTCGTGCTGGCGACGCGGCGCGACGTCGCACCCGTCGTCTCTCTCTACGTCAACTCGTACAACGCGCCCGCCCTCTCGACGTACCGGCGCGTCGGGTTCGAGCAGGTCGGCACGTTCGCGACCGTCCTGTTCTGAGGGTCACTTCAGCAGGCGTGACAGGCGCCGGTCGGCGAGGACCTGCCCGCCGGTCTGGCACGTGGGGCAGTACTGCAGCGACCGGTCGGCGAAGCTCACCTCGCGCACGGTGTCCCCGCACACCGGGCACGCCTCGCCGGTGCGCCCGTGCACGCGCATGCCCCGGCGCTTGGCGTCCTTGAGCTCGGCCGCGGGCCGCCCCGCCGACGCCGCCACCGCGTCGCGCAGCGTCGTCACGGTGGCCTCGTGGAGCGCCGCGACCTCGTCCGGCGTGAACGAGCGGGTGAGCTTGAACGGGCTGAACCGCGCCACGTGGAGGATCTCGTCGGAGTAGGCGTTGCCGATGCCGGCGATCGCTCCCTGGTCCCGCAGCAGGCCCTTGACCTGCTGGTTCTTGCGGGCGAGCAGCGCGGCGAGGGCATCGACGGTGAACTCCGCCGACAGCGGCTCGACACCCAGCGTGCGCACCTGCTCGACGTCGCGGGGGTCCCGCACCACGTGCACGGCCAGGCGCTTGCGCGTGCCGGCCTCCGTGAGGTCGAAGCCGGAGCCGTCGTCGAACCGGACCCGCAGCGCCAGGGCGGGGCCCCGGGACGATCCGCCGAGGCGGGGCTTGACGGCCGTCGTCGGGGCCTCCTCGCGCCACCGCAGCCAGCCGCCCCGGGCGAGGTGGAAGACGAGGTGCAGCGCGCCGCCGCCGGGACCGCCCGGGCCGGGCGCCACCGCGAGGTCGAGCCACTTGCCGTGCCGCGTCGCACCGGCGACGCGCCCACCCACGAGCGCCGTCGCCGGGGGGTCGAACGTCTTCAGCGCGGCGATCGCCGCGACGTCCACGGCGGCGAGCGTGCGTCCGGCCGTGCGGCCGTCGAGGAAGCGGGCGAGGGACTCGACCTCGGGCAGCTCCGGCATGGGCATCATCGTGCCGTGAAATCGCGGTCCGGGCACCCCCTGCGGCGCGGATAGGCTGTGCCGCATGTCGATCGCGTCATCCCGGTCCGGCGACCTGCTGCGCCTGTCCACCCTGTTCGTCCGCACGCTGCGCGAGGACCCTGCCGACGCCGAGGTCGCGAGCCACCGGCTGCTCGTGCGCGCCGGCTACATCCGCCGGGCGGCGCCGGGCGTCTACACGTGGCTGCCGCTGGGCCTGCGGGTGCTGGCGAAGGTCGAGGCCGTGGTGCGCGAGGAGATGGCCGCGATCGGCGCGCAGGAGGTGCACTTCCCGGCGCTGCTGCCGCGCGAGCCGTACGAGGCGACGGGCCGCTGGACGGAGTACGGCCCCAACCTGTTCCGGCTCAAGGACCGCAAGGACGCCGACTACCTCCTCGCGCCCACGCACGAGGAGATGTTCACCCTCCTGGTCAAGGACCTGTACTCGTCGTACAAGGACCTCCCGCTCACGCTCTTCCAGGTCCAGACCAAGTACCGCGACGAGGCCCGTCCGCGCGCGGGGCTCATCCGCGGTCGCGAGTTCGTCATGAAGGACGCGTACTCGTTCGACGTCTCGGACGAGGGGCTCGCGGCGTCCTACGAGAAGCAGCGCGGGGCGTACCGGCGCATCTTCGAGCGCCTCGGGCTCGAGCACGTCATCGTGTCGGCGACGTCCGGCGCCATGGGCGGCTCGCGGTCGGAGGAGTTCCTGGCGCCGTCGCCGATCGGCGAGGACACGTTCGTCCGGTCGCCGGGCGGGTACGCGGCCAACGTCGAGGCCGTGGTCACCCCGGTGCCCGACCCGGTGCCCTACGACGACGCGCCCGCCGCGCACGTCGAGGACACGCCCGACACCCCGACGATCGAGACGCTCGTCGCGTGCGCGAACGAGCGGTTCCCGCGGCCCGACCGCGAGTGGACCGCGGCCGACACGCTCAAGAACGTCGTGCTCGCCGTGACGCACCCCGACGGCCGGCGCGAGCTGGTCGCGGTCGGCGTGCCGGGCGACCGGGACGTCGACGTCAAGCGCCTCGAGGCGTCGCTCACGCCGGCCGAGGCGGAGCCCGCGACCGAGGCCGACTTCGCGGCGTACCCCGAGCTCGTCAAGGGCTACATCGGCCCCGGCGTGCTCGGTCCGCAGGGCGAGCAGGTCGAGACGCCCGACGGCAACAAGGTCTCGAGGATCCGCTACCTGCTCGACCCGCGGGTCGTGCCCGGCACGCGCTGGATCACCGGTGCGGACCAGCCGGGAAGGCACGTGTTCGACCTCGTGGCCGGGCGCGACTTCACGGCCGACGGCACGATCGAGGCTGCCGAGGTGCGCGCGGGCGACCCGGCGCCCGACGGCTCCGGCCCGCTCGAGCTCGCCCGCGGCATCGAGATCGGCCACATCTTCCAGCTCGGCCGCAAGTACGCCGAGGCGCTCGGGCTCACCGTGCTCGACGAGAACGGCAAGCAGGCCGTCGTGACCATGGGCTCGTACGGCATCGGCGTCACGCGCGTCGTCGCGGCGCTCGCCGAGGCGAACCACGACGACAAGGGTCTCGCCTGGCCCGCGCACGTCGCGCCCGCGCACGTCCACGTGGTGGCGACGGGCAAGGGCACCGAGGTGTTCGACGCCGCCGAGCGGCTGGCGAGCGGCCTGGTGGCCGAGGGCGTCGAGGTGATCTACGACGACCGGCCCAAGGTGTCGCCCGGGGTGAAGTTCGCCGACGCCGAGCTGCTCGGCGCGCCGCTGCTCGTCGTCGTCGGGCGCGGTCTCGCCGACGGCGTCGTCGAGGTCCGCCCGCGAGCCGGCGAGAGCCGGCAGGTGGCCGTCGACGAGGCGGTGGCGACGGTCGTCGCCGAGGTCGAGGCGCTGCTCGCGGGCTGAGGAGGCGTCAGTCCTCGGCCTGCTCGGGCAGGCCGGGGAACGCGCTCGGGGTCCCGCCCCACGCCTCCACCTGGAGGGCGCCGTCGACCAGCAGCTCGACCAGCACGGACCGGCTCCCGGGCGCCGACGTCCCCACGAGCGACGCGTAGCCGACGGCGAGGTCCGCCTCGAGGCCCTGGACGAGTGCGGCGTCGTCCTGCTCGTCGCGTGCCGGCACGGCGTACGCGACACGGCGCGGGTCCTGCTCGGTCCCGTCGGTGCCGGCGAGCACGGCCCACGCCTCGCCGCGCGCCCGGTGCACCTCGGCCCGTGCCAGGAGCCGGCCCCGGAGCTCGCCGTCGGCCAGCGCGGCACGCTGGCGCAGCGCGAAGCCCGCGGCGTCCTCGCCCGCGACGAGCGCCTCCAGGTCGGACGCGGTCAGACCCTGGGGCGTCGCCTCGGCGCTCGGCGAGGGTCCGGCCGGCTCCGCGGACGGGGGGCGGGGGGAGTCGGACGAACCGCC
>JAPSLQ010000018.1:16844-29135 GCA_031180595.1 Isoptericola sp.
CGGCGTCCTCGCCCGCGACGAGCGCCTCCAGGTCGGACGCGGTCAGACCCTGGGGCGTCGCCTCGGCGCTCGGCGAGGGTCCGGCCGGCTCCGCGGACGGGGGGCGGGGGGAGTCGGACGAACCGCCGGCGTCCGTGTCTTCGCCGTCGGCGCCGTCGGCCTCGTCGGTGTCCGGGGTGGTCGGGACGGGGATCTGGGGCACGACGGGCTCGGGCGGCTCGCCCCCGGCGAGCGCCGCGAGCCGGGTCGCCGAGACGGTCTGGCTCGCGCCGACCGAGGCGAGCAGGCGCGCGAGGGCGCCGTCGGTGGTCGTCGACGCCGCGCTGCGGCTGCGCGCCGCGGCGTCCGTGAGCGTCAGCACGACGTCCTGCGCGGTCACCGGGTCGGCCGCCTCGGAGGGCTCGGGGCTCGCGCCGGGCGTCGGGGCATCCAGGCCGGAGTCGTAGACGCCGCCGAGCTCGTCGGCCTGGAGGCGCGAGGCCGCGGCGACCCGTTCGAGCTCGGTCCGCACGTCCCCGTCGGCCGTCGCGGCGACCGTCTCGGCCTGCTCGGCGACCACGAGCGCGTCGGCCACGGCGGTGCGCCGCACGACCTCGAGCGCGTCGGGCACCGGCTCCGACGGCGGCGGCGTCTCCAGGCGGACCCCGCACGCGGCGGACAGCCCCGCGACGAGGACGGCGGCGACGACGGCGCGGACACGGGCGTGGCGGCGGCGGCGCGGCCGAGCGGGTGCGGGGTGCGGTTCCATCGCCGCCGATGATGCCACGCCTGCGGTGTGACGTTCGCCCTGCTCGCCGCGAGGTCCTGCGTTCGTGGGTCCGTCCAGGTTCGTTACGCTTGTCGACGCACACAACGACACACCGGTCGTGCCGATCCCGGCGCGGGAGCACACGGCGTGGGACCGAACGGGAGGCAGGACGATGGCACCACAGCAGAGCCGGACACCGGCGGCCGACTCTGTGCGCAGGGTCGTGGGGCCGGTGGTCGACGACGCGGGGCTCCACCTGGAGGACGTCGACGTCTCGCGGGCCGGCAGCCGCTCGGTGGTGCGCATCACCCTCGACCTGCCCGAGGACGCCGTCGGCAGCCTCGACTCGGACGCGCTCGGCGAGGTGTCGCGAGCGATCTCGGCCGCGCTCGACGCCGACGACGTCGTCCCGGGCGCCTACACCCTCGAGATCTCCACGCCGGGCACGTCGCGTCCGCTGACCGAGCCGCGCCACTTCCGCCGCGCCCGGACGCGGCTGGTCACCCTGAGGCTCGTCGACGGCGGTACCGTGCACGGCCGGCTCGTCGACGTCGTCCAGGACGACGCCGACGGCACGGTGCTGGTGCTCGACGACGGTACGCGGGTGGCGCTGGCACAGGTGCGCAGGGGCAAGGTCGAGGTCGAGCTCAAGCGGCTCGACGAGACTGCGGGCGAGGACGCGGGCGACGCCCGCACCGACGAGGAGGGCTGACGATGGACATCGACATGAGCGCGCTGCGGCTGCTGGAGCGCGAGAGGGACATCAGCCTCGACGTGCTGGTCGCCGCCATCGAGCAGGCGCTCCTCTCGGCGTACCACCGCACGCCGGACGCGTACACCCGCGCACGCGTCGAGCTGGACCGCAAGACCGGGCACGTGACGGTCTGGGCGCGCGAGGAGATCCGGACGCCCGACCCCGAGGACCCCGAGCGCACGGTCGTCGAGCTCGGCCCCGAGTTCGACCACACGCCGCAGGACTTCGGGCGGATCGCGACCGCGACGGCCCGGCAGGTCATCGTGCAGCGCCTGCGCGACGCCGAGGACGACCAGGTGCTCGGCATGTTCCGCGGCAAGGAGGGCGAGGTCATCGCCGGCGTCATCCAGCAGGGCCGCGACCCGCGCGTCGTCCTCGTCGACGTCGGTGGGACGGAGGCCGTGCTGCCGCCGCACGAGCAGGTCCCCACCGAGGAGTACGTGCACGGCGAGCGCCTGCGCGCGTACGTGGTCGAGGTGTCGCGCGGGCTCAAGGGCGCCCAGGTGACGCTCAGCCGCACGCACCCGGGGCTCGTGCGCAAGCTGTTCGAGCTCGAGGTGCCCGAGGTCGCCGACGGCTCGGTCGAGATCACCGCGATCGCGCGCGAGGCAGGCCACCGGACGAAGGTCGCGGTGCGGTCCAAGGTCCCGGGCCTCAACGCCAAGGGCGCCTGCATCGGGCCGATGGGGGCGCGCGTGCGCGCGGTCATGGCCGAGCTGCACGGCGAGAAGATCGACATCGTCGACCACAGCGACGACCCGGCCCGCTTCGTGGCTCACGCGCTGTCGCCGGCGCGTGTGAGCTCGGTCACGGTCGTGGACCCGGACGCCAAGGCGGCCCGCGCCGTCGTGCCGGACTACCAGCTGTCGCTCGCGATCGGCAAGGAGGGTCAGAACGCCCGGCTCGCCGCGAAGCTCACCGGGTGGCGGATCGACATCCGCTCGGACGAGGCCGCACCGCCGTCGGCGAGCGACACACCCGACGCCGGGTAACGGCACGTGGGCCGTCGCGCTAGACTGTCGGGGACCGGGCTGCGCGCCCAGGCCTCGACACGCTCCCGCACCCAACCGCCGGCAACCGCCGGTCCGGTGCGCACGTGCGTCGGGTGCCGGGAGCGTGACCTGCGGTCAGCTCTCCTTCGGCTGGCGCTCGAGCCGTCGGGTGACGCTCCACGAGGTGAGCCTCGGGTCGTCGCCGACGTGCGAGGATGCCTGCCGGGGCGTGGTGCCTGGATCCATCCGGCGCCCGCCTGCCTGGAGCTCGCCGAACGTCGGCGGGCGGTGCCGCGCGCGCTGCGCGTCGCCGGACCGCTCGACCTCGCGCAGGTCCGGGCATATCTGGAGCAGCAGGACCGTTGAAACCCCCGGTCGGCGCCGTCGTACGACGGCCGCCGGCCGTGTCGTGACCGGGCGCTCGACCGTCGAGCACCGGCCGCACCACGCGTACGTCGACAAGGAAGCGGGTCAGAAGCCGATGGGCACCCGATGAGTCCCCAGCGATGAGTACTCGGTACTAACGACGGTCCTGCCTGTCTCAGGGGGGCCGAGACAGGAGAGATGTGGCGAAGATCCGCGTTCACGAGCTGGCGAAGCAGCTCGGGGTGGAGAGCAAGGCCCTGCTCGCCGAGCTGAAGTCGGCCGGCGAGTTCGTCCGGTCGGCGTCCTCGACGCTCGAGGCACCGGTCGAGCGCATGATGCGCGACAAGTTCAAGTCCGCGGCCGGCGAGCCCGCGGCGCAGGGCAAGGCGGCGTCCGCGCCGTCGACGCAGCCCGCGAAGGCGGCGCCGGGCACCGGCGCGCCCAAGCCCGCCCCGAAGCCGGCCACCCAGACGCCGGCGAACCAGACGCCGGCCACCCAGGCGCCGGCCACCCAGGCCCCGGCCACCCAGGCGCCGGCCACCCAGGCGCCGGCTCCCGCCGCCCCCGAGGCTCCGGCCGCCCCTGCGGCGCGCGCGGACGAGACGGCAGCGCCCGCCCCTGCGGCGTCTGCGCCGGCCTCCGGCCCCAGGCCCGGGTCCGCGCCGAGGCCCGGAGCCCCGACGCCCGGCCCGCGTCCGCCGGCCCCCAAGCCCGCCGGCCGCGGCGAGCGCCCCGAGCGCTCCGACCGCGGCGAGCGACCCGACCGCGGCGAGCGGGGTGGCCGCGGTGAGCGCGGCGGTCGCGGCGGTGCGCCGCGTCCGGGCAACAACCCGTTCGCCTCGAGCCAGGGCATGCCGCGTCCCGGCGCCCCGCGCCCGGGCAACAACCCGTTCGCGTCGAGCCAGGGCATGCCCCGTCCGGGGCAGCGCCCCGAGCGCGGCGAGGCGGCGTCGGCCGAGCGCTCCGGCGGTCCCCGTCCCGGCGGTCCCCGTCCGGGCGGTCCGCGTCCGGCCGCGCCGCGTCCCGGCGGCGCACGCCCGAACCCCGGCATGATGCCGGGCCGCACCTCGATGCCCCGTCCGGGCGAGCGTCCGGCGCCCGCCGGCGGCGGGCGTGGCGGCGGCCGCGGCGGCGGTCCCGGTGGTGGCGGTCCCGGCGGTGGTGGCGGCGGCTTCCGCCCGGGCGGCGGCTTCGGCGGCCGTCCCGGCGGTCGTGGCGGTGCCGGCCGCGGCTCCACGCAGGGTGCGTTCGGTCGCGCCGGCGGACGTCCGGTCCGTGGGCGCAAGTCGAAGCGGGCGAAGCGCCAGGAGTTCGAGCAGATGCAGGCGCCGTCGCTGGGCGGGGTGCAGGTCCCGCGCGGCAACGGCGAGACCGTCATCCGGCTGCGTCACGGCGCGTCGCTCAACGACTTCGCCGACAAGATCGACGCGAACCCCGCGTCGCTCGTGACGGTGCTCTTCCACCTGGGCGAGATGGCCACGGCCACGCAGTCGCTCGACGAGGACACGTTCGCGACCCTCGGTGCCGAGCTCGGCTACGTCATCGAGATGGTCTCGGCCGAGGAGGAGGACCGCGAGCTGCTCGGGTCCTTCGACATCGACCTCCAGGCCGAGGAGGCCGACGAGGGCGACGAGGACCTGATGCCGCGTCCGCCGGTCGTGACCGTCATGGGTCACGTCGACCACGGCAAGACCAAGCTCCTCGACGCCGTCCGCTCCACGGACGTCGTCGCGGGCGAGGCCGGCGGCATCACCCAGCACATCGGTGCGTACCAGGTGCACACCGAGCACGAGGGCGTCGACCGTGCCATCACGTTCATCGACACCCCGGGTCACGAGGCGTTCACCGCCATGCGTGCCCGTGGTGCGAAGGTGACGGACATCGCGATCCTCGTGGTCGCCGCGGACGACGGCGTCATGCCGCAGACGATCGAGGCGCTCAACCACGCCCAGGCCGCGAACGTGCCGATCGTCGTCGCCGTGAACAAGGTGGACAAGGAGGGGGCCAACCCCGACAAGATCCGCCAGCAGCTCACCGAGTACAACCTGGTGGCCGAGGAGTACGGCGGCGAGACGATGTTCGTCGACGTCTCGGCGCTGCAGCGCAAGGGCATCGGCGACCTGCTCGAGGCCGTCCTGCTCACCGCGGACGCGGCGCTCGACATGCGCGCCAACCCGGACAAGGACGCGCGCGGCGTCGCCATCGAGGCGAACCTCGACAAGGGCCGCGGTGCCGTCGCGACGGTGCTGGTCCAGTCGGGCACGCTGCGGGTCGGCGACGCGATCGTCGCGGGCACGGCCCACGGCCGCGTCCGTGCGATGTTCGACGAGCACGGCGAGGCCGTGACCGAGGCCGGGCCGGCGCGTCCGGTGCAGGTCCTCGGCCTGGCGTCGGTCCCGAGCGCGGGCGACACCTTCCTGGTCGCGCCCGACGAGCGCACCGCGCGTCAGATCGCCGAGAAGCGCGAGGCCGCCGAGCGTGCCGCCCTCCTGGCCAAGCGCCGCAAGCGCGTCAGCCTCGAGGACTTCACCAAGGCGCTCGAGCAGGGCAAGGTCGAGACCCTCAACCTCGTCCTCAAGGGCGACGTCTCCGGTGCCGTGGAGGCGCTCGAGGACGCGCTGCTCAAGATCGACGTCGGCGACGAGGTCCAGCTGCGGGTCATCCACCGCGGCGTGGGTGCCATCACGCAGAACGACGTCAACCTGGCCACGGTCGACAACGCCGTGATCATCGGCTTCAACGTGAAGTTCGGCGAGCGCGTCGAGGAGCTGGCGGACCGCGAGGGCGTCGAGGTCAAGTTCTACTCGGTCATCTACCAGGCGATCGAGGACGTCGAGGCGGCCCTCAAGGGCATGCTCAAGCCGGAGTACGAGGAGGCCCAGCTGGGCACGGCGGAGATCCGCCAGGTCTTCCGCTCCTCGAAGTTCGGCAACATCGCCGGTTCGATCGTCCGCTCCGGCACCATCCGCCGGAACACCAAGGCACGCCTCCTGCGCAACGGCACCGTGGTGGGGGACAACCTCACGATCGAGTCGCTGCGCCGCGAGAAGGACGACGTCACCGAGGTCCGCGAGGGCTTCGAGTGCGGTATCGGCCTCGGGTCGTTCAACGACATCACCGAGGGCGACATCATCGAGACCTTCGAGATGCGCGAGAAGCCGCGCGCCTGACGGCCCGTTCGTCGACGGCGTCCCGTCGCTCCGCCGGTGGCGGGGCAGGCGGGGCGCCGTCGGCGTCCCGTCCCGCACCCACCAAGGAGCACACATGGTCGACAACCCGCGGGCCCGCAAGCTCGCCGACCGCATCAAGGAGATCGTCGCGAGCCTGATCGACACCCGGATCAAGGACCCGCGCCTCGGCTTCGTCACCGTGACCGACGTGCGCGTGACCGGCGACCTGCAGAACGCCTCGGTCTTCTACACCGTCTACGGCACGGACGAGGAGCGTGCCGGCACCGCCGCGGCGCTCGAGAGCGCCAAGGGCCTCGTCCGGTCCGAGGTGGGCAAGCAGACGGGCATCCGGCTCACGCCCACGATCGAGTTCCACCTCGACTCGGTCCCCGAGACCGCGGCACACCTGAACGCCGCTCTGCTCGAGGCCCAGCGCCGCGACGCCGAGCTCGCCGCGCTGCGCGAGGGCAAGGGGTACGCGGGGGAGCCGGACCCGTACCGCAAGCCCCTCGAGGCGGACGACGACGCCGACGACGAGCTCTGATGAGCCCCGACGAGCCCGCCGGACCCGCCGAGCCCGGCGGGTCCGGTCGGCCGCCGCGGCGCCCTACGGCGCCCGACGGGTTCCTCGTCGTCGACAAGCCGGCGGGCTGGACGAGCCACGACGTCGTCGGGCGCTGCCGGCGCCTCGCGGGGACGCGCAAGGTCGGCCACGCGGGGACGCTCGACCCCATGGCCACGGGCGTGCTCGTGGTCGGTGTCGGCCGCGCCACGCGGCTCCTCACGTACGTCGTGGGCGCCGAGAAGGCGTACGACGCGACGGTCCGGCTCGGTGTCGGCACGACGACGGACGACGCCGAGGGCGAGCTCACCGGGGCGCCGGGCGCCGCGGACGTCACGGAGGCGCAGGTCCGCGACGCCGTCGCGGGCCTCACCGGTGACATCCTCCAGGTGCCCACGGCCGTCTCGGCGATCAAGGTCGACGGACGACGCGCGTACGCCCGCGTGCGCGCGGGCGAGGAGGTCGAGCTCGCGGCGCGGCCGGTCACGGTCAGCGGCTTCGACGTGCTCGCCGTGCGTCGGGCGGAGTCCGACGGCGGTGTCCCGGTGCTCGACCTCGACGTGCGCGTCGTCGTGTCGTCCGGCACCTACGTGCGCGCCCTGGCGCGCGACCTCGGTGCCGCGGCCGGCACCGCGGGACACCTCACGGCGCTGCGGCGCACCCGCGTGGGCGGCTACACGCTCGACGCCGCCCGCACGCTCGAGGAGCTCGAGGCGCAGGCCGACGCCGACGGCGTGCTGGCGACGATCCCGCTCGCCGACGCGGCGCGCGCGACGTTCCCCGTCCGGGAGCTCTCCGCCGACGACGCCCGCGCGCTCGGCTTCGGGCAGTGGGTCGCCCCGACGGGACGGCCCGGCACGGTCGCGGCCATCGGTCCGGGCGGCGAGCTCGTCGCGCTGCTCGAGGACACCCGGCGCAAGGGCCAGCCGCTCGCCAAGCCGGTGCTGGTGCTGGCCCCGGCCGGCTGAGCCGTCACCGCTCGCGCGCGGCCTGGGCATCGGTCTCGGCGCCACCGGCGGACCGGAGGCGCCCGACGAGCGACAGCGCGAGCCCGACGCCGGCCCAGAGCCCGAGCGCCGTCCACGCGGGCACGGTGTCGGCGTCGGGGAAGTACGAGAGCTCGCGCACGAGGGTCCCGGTGGCGCCGGGTGGAAACCACTGGCCGATCTCGCCCCACCGCCCGGGCAGGAACTCGGGTGGCACGGCGACCCCGGAGACCGGGTTCCCGACGAGCATGACCAGGGCGGCGCCGATGCCGATCCCCGCACGCCCGAGGAGGGCGGCGAGGCCGGTGAGCGGGGCCGCGACCGCCGCGAGCGCCAGGGCGATCGCTCCGGCGTTGGCCCACCAGTCGCCCTGGAGCACGCCGAACCAGCCCTGCAGGATCCCGGTGAGCGCGGTGCCGCCCGCGCAGGCATAGGCGACGACGGCGAGCACGCGGCGGAGCGCGCCGATGACGGTCGTCGAGATCACGAGCCCGCCGGCCATGCCGCCGAGCAGGATCGGGAATGCCGCGGCAGTCAGCCCGGCGCCGCGCGGGTCGCCGTCGTCCAGCGGGACGACGTCGGTCACGACGACCGAGGGCAGCGCGCCCTCGGCAGGCGCTTCCTGCAGGGCCGCGACGGCGCGCGCCGTGAGCTCCTGCTGCATCTGGCCGGCGAGGCCGGTGAGCAGCTGGTGGGGAGCCTGACCGGCCGCGGACGCGGTGAGAACCTCCGGCGTCTCGCCGAGGACGACGGCGCCGTAGACGTCGCGCCGCTCGACCGCCGCGACGGCCGCGTCGCGGTCGCCGACCTCCACGAGGTCGACGACGCCCGGCTGTCGGGCCTCCAGCTCGGACCGCATGCCCTCGACGGCCTGCGCCGGGCCGACGACCGCGACCGGCAGGTCCCTGGGCTCGGCCGTGACCGCCGGCCAGGAGAACGCCAGCACGAGGAGGGACACGAGCGCAGTGGCGCCGGCCGCGAGGGCCAGCACCCGGACCACGGGCGTGCGGCGGGTGAGCGATGGCATGTCGGGCTCCTCGGGCTCGGCGACGTGGATCAAAAACGAATGTTCGTTTTCTATGGCGACTTTGCTCCCGGTCCCTAGACTTGTCAACCACGACCTCCGAAGGAGACGCCGATGCCGCGTGTCAGCGACGCCCACCGCGAGGCCCGCCGCGACCGGATCCGGGCCGCCGCGCTGCGGTCGTTCGCCGCCAAGGGGTACCAGCGCACGTCCATCGCCGACGTCGTCGCGGAGTCCGGGCTGTCGGCGGGTGCGATCTACGGTCACTACGCCGGCAAGCAGGAGCTCTTCGCCGCCGTAGCCGAGGACATGCTGGGCCGCCGGGTGCGCGAGATCTCCGCCGCCTCGGCCGACGGCGGACCCCCGTCGCCGTACGAGGTGCTGGTGATCCTGACGAGCGGCATGGTCCGGGACGTCGGCGACAGCAAGGTGCTCCTGCAGATGTGGTCGGAGTCCACCATGGACCCCCAGATCCAGCAGATCGTCCAGGAGCTGGCCGCGACCCTCGCCGCCGTGGTCCGCGACGCCCTGAGCGCCTGGTTCGCGACGCGGCCCGACCTCGCCCCGGACGGCGCCGACGCCGCCGCCGAGGCGCTGCGGCCCGCGCTGATGGGGATGGGGCAGGCGTTCGTGCTGCAGCGTGCTCTCCTCGACGACTTCCACCCCGACGCGTACCTGGCGAGCGTCCGCGCGCTGCTGCCGGGCTGAGCGGACGCGGCGGCGGGCTACCCTTGACGATCGGCGTCCCGCTCGGGCGCCATCCGTCGGACGACGAGGAGCAGCGCAGCGTGCAGGTGTGGACGGACCTGAGCCAGGTCCCCGAGGGCTTCGGCCCGTCCGTCGTCACGATCGGCAACTTCGACGGCGTGCACCGCGGGCACCAGGCCGTGCTCGCCCGGATCGTCGAGCTCGCCCGCGCCGGGGGAGCCCGCGCGGTGGCTGTGACGTTCGACCCGCATCCCGCCGTCGTGCACCGCCCGGCGTCCGCGCCCGAGCTCATCACCGGGCTCGACGACCGGCTCGAGCTGCTCGCGGCCACGGACCTGGACGCCGTGCTGCTCGTGGAGTACACGCTCGACCTCGCCGCCTTGACGCCCGACGAGTTCGTCACGCGATACCTCGTCGAGGGGCTCGGCGCGCGCACCGTCGTCGTGGGGCACGACGTGCGGTTCGGCAAGGACAACTCCGGCACGCTCGCGACGCTGGTCGAGCTCGGCGCGGCCCACGGCTTCGAGGTCGTGGCGGTCGACGACGTCGGCACGTGCGCCCCGCCGCCCGGGACCGGCTCGCAGCGCTGGTCCTCCTCGGCCGTGCGCGCGCTGCTCGCCGAGGGCGACGTCGCGCAGGCCGCCGAGGTGCTCGGGCGCCCGCACCGGGTGAGCGGCACGGTGGTGCACGGTGACGCCCGGGGCCGCGAGCTCGGCTTCCCGACCGCCAACCTGGGCGGCATCACGGGCATGGTGCCCGCCGACGGCGTGTACGCGGGCCGGCTGCTGCGCCCCGCGCTGGCGCAGGCCGAGCCCGAGCACCCCGACACCCGGCTGCCGGCCGCGATCTCGATCGGCACCAACCCGACGTTCGACGGGGTCGAGCGGCGCGTGGAGGCCTACGTGCTCGACCGGGACGACCTCGACCTGTACGACGAGGAGGTCGTCCTCGAGCTCGTGGGGCGCCTGCGCCCGACGCTGCGCTTCGAGGGCATCGAGCCGCTCGTCGCGCAGATGCGCGACGACGTCGCCCGCGCCCGCGAGATCCTGCGGGACTGAGGACCGGCGGCTGCCGGGGCCGGTGCCGGGCCGCGGGCGGGGACGCTGGTAGGATGGGCGGGCCGTCAGATCGGCCGCGGACAGAGAGCGCCCGGTGAAGCAGTCCCGGAGCACCGCGCAACGACACCTAGGAGAGAGCCCATGCCGCTCGACGCTGCCACCAAGCAGTCCATCATGACCGAGTACGCGACTCACGAGGGCGACACCGGCTCGCCCGAGGTGCAGATCGCGCTCCTCACGCAGCGCATCAAGGACCTGACCGAGCACCTGAAGGAGCACAAGCACGACCACCACAGCCGTCGTGGTCTGCTCCTCCTGGTCGGCCAGCGCCGTCGTCTGCTCGGCTACCTGCAGAAGATCGACATCGAGCGCTACCGTCGCCTCATCGAGCGCCTCGGTCTGCGTCGCTGATCACACCCGGACGGCCCGGTCCCTCGCGCAGGGACCGGGCTGGTCTGGTGTGATGTCATAGAAGACAACCACCGCGCCGCCCGGGCAGTCGTCCGGTCCTCGGTAGTGGCCCCCCGAACCCCAGCCTCGCGGCTCGTCCGCGCGGCCGGCGGGTTCCGTGGGCCTCGATCGAAGGCCGCCGATCGCCGGGGGCGCCTTCGAGAGCAAGGAGGGCACCCATGGAGGGTCCCGAGATCCAGTTCGCCGAGGCAGTGATCGACAACGGTCGCTTCGGCACCCGCACCGTCCGCTTCGAGACGGGCCGCCTGGCCCGCCAGGCCGCGGGCTCCGTCGCCGCCTACCTGGACGGCGAGACGATGCTGCTGTCGGCCACGACCGCCGGCAAGCACCCCAAGGAGCAGTTCGACTTCTTCCCGCTCACGGTCGACGTCGAGGAGCGGATGTACGCCGCGGGCCGCATCCCCGGCTCGTTCTTCCGCCGCGAGGGTCGCCCCTCGACCGAGGCGATCCTGGCGTGCCGTCTCATCGACCGCCCGCTGCGCCCGCTGTTCGTCAAGGGCCTGCGCAACGAGGTCCAGGTCGTCGTGACGGTCATGTCGATCCACCCGGACGACGCCTACGACGTCCTCGCGATCAACGCCGCGTCGCTGTCCACGCAGATCTCCGGCCTGCCGTTCTCCGGCCCGGTCGCGGGCGTCCGCGTGGCCCTGATCGACGGCCAGTGGGTCGCGTTCCCCAAGCACTCCGACCTCGAGCGCGCCGTGTTCAACATGGTCGTGGCGGGTCGCGCGGTCACGGGCGACGACGGCAGCACCGACGTGGCCATCGCCATGATCGAGGCCGAGGCCACCGACGACGCGTGGAGGCTGATCCGCTCCGAGGGCGTCCAGGCGCCCACGGAGGAGGTCGTGGCCGAGGGCATCGAGGCGGCCAAGCCGTTCCTGCGCTCGCTGTGCGACGCGCAGGCGTCGCTCGCCGCCCAGGCCGCCAAGGAGGTCCAGGAGTTCCCGCTCTTCCCGGACTACGCCGACGACGCTTTCGCCGCCGTCGAGTCCGCCGCCGCCGAGCCGCTGCGCGAGGCGCTGGCCATCGCCGACAAGCAGGCGCGCGAGAACCGCCTCGACGAGATCAAGGCGCAGGTCGTCGGCGAGCTCCAGGACGGCTTCGACGGCCGCGAGAAGGAGCTCGGCGCCGCGTACCGCGCGCTGCAGAAGAAGCTCGTGCGCCGCCGCGTCCTCACCGAGGGCGTGCGCATCGACGGCCGGGGCCTCGCGGACATCCGCACCCTGTCGGCCGAGGTCGAGGTCATCCCGCGCGTGCACGGCTCGGCGATCTTCGAGCGCGGCGAGACCCAGATCCTCGGGGTGACGACGCTCAACATGCTGCGCATGGAGCAGCAGATCGACTCGCTCGGGCCGGTCACGCGCAAGCGCTACATGCACAACTACAACTTCCCGCCGTTCTCCACCGGTGAGACGGGCCGCGTCGGCAGCCCGAAGCGCCGCGAGATCG
>JAPSLQ010000218.1 GCA_031180595.1 Isoptericola sp.
ACCGTGGAGGCCGCGTTCACGGGTGCCCACCTGCTGCACCTCGCGGTCGCGGGGTGCGTGCTCAACGACGTCTACCGGGAGGCCGAGACGCTCGGCGTCGTCGTGGACGGGGTGCGGGTCCACGCCCGCGGCGGCTACGACACCGGCACGTGGACCTCGACCGGCATCGAGTACGCCGTCGAGGTCGACTCCCCCGCCTCGCCCGACGACGTGGCGCGCGTGGTCGACGCCGTCGAACAGGTGGCGGAGATTCCCCGCGCGGTGCGGACCGGCACCCGTGTCCGGCGCGTCGGGTCGCTCAGCTGAGGAGCTCGCGCTGGCGCATGGCGCGCTGCGCCTCGCGCAGGTCCTGCTTCTCGCGCAGCGCCTGGCGCTTGTCGAACTCCTTCTTGCCCCGCGCGAGCGCGATCTCGACCTTGGCGCGGCCGTCGAGGAAGTACAGGCTGAGCGGGACGAGGGTGTGGCCCTTCTCCTTGACCTTGGAGTCGAGCCGCAGGATCTCCTCGCGGTGCAGCAGCAGCTTGCGCCTGCGCCGCGGGGCGTGGTTGTTCCACGTGCCCTGGAAGTACTCCGGGATGTGGACGTTCTCGAGCCATGCCTCGCCGCGGTCGATCGTGGCGTAGCCGTCGATCAGCGAGGCCCGGCCCATGCGCAGCGCCTTGACCTCGGTGCCCGACAGGACGAGCCCGGCCTCGAACACGTCCTCGATCACGTAGTCGTGGCGGGCCTTCTTGTTGTTCGCCACGATCGTGCGCGGGTCCGCCTGCTTCTTGGCGCCCTTGGCCATGGTCTCCTCCTCCCGGTGGTCGCGACGTCCCAGGATACGGGAGCACGCACGGGCGTCGAGGCTTTTCAGCGCCCGGAGAAACCCGCCCCGCGGGCAGCGGTCAGTTGAGCCAGCCGCTCATCGGGTCCACGGTGCTGCCGTTGACGTACACCTCGAAGTGCAGGTGGCAGGCCGTCGAGGTGCCCGTCGAACCCGAGTAGCCGATGACCTGGCCCTTGTCGACGTACTGGCCGACGCGCACGACGTCGGTGGACAGGTGCAGGTACCGCGTCATCACGTTGCTGCCGCGGTGCGTGCCGTGGTTGATGAGCACGTTGTTGCCAGGTCCGCTGGCGTAGTACGCCCGCTCGACGTAGCCGGTCTGCGCCGCGTAGATCGGGGTCCCGCAGTAGGTGCGGATGTCCGTGCCGGCGTGCAGGCGCCACACGTTGAGGCTGGGGTGGTAGCGCATGCCGTACGAGCTGGTGACCACCTTGTAGTTGGTCGGCCAGCCGAGGAACGGACCCGCGGACGTGCTGCCGCCACCGCCGCCGCCACCGCCCGAGCCGCCACCTCCACCGGAGCTGCTGCCGCCGGACCCACCGCCGGAGCCGCCACCACCGGATCCGTTGTTGTTCTTGGCGGCCTCGGCGGCCGCGCGCTTGCGGGCCTCCTCCTCCGCCTTGCGCCGCTCCTCGGCCAGACGGGCGTCGCGCTCCTTCTGCTTGCCGATGATCTCCTTGATCTCGGACTCGAGCTGCTGCTGCTGCTCCTCGTTCTCCTCGAGCTCGGTGATCGCGGTCTCGCGCTGCTCCTCGATCGACGCCTTGAGCTCGCGCTGCTCGGCGATGAGCCGCTCGACCTCGGCCTTGCGGTCGGAGGCCTCGCGCTCGGCCTCCTGCGCCGCGATGACGTTGGCGTCCGCCTCCGCCTTGAGCTGGGTGATGGTCTCGCGGATCGCGTTGAGCCGGGCCTGCTGGTTGCGCGCGAGGGCCTCGGCGTCCTGCAGCTCGGAGAGCGTGCGCGACTGGCTGCGCGCCGCCGAGGAGGAGACGGCGTACTCCTCGAGGAACTCGCGCGTCGACTGCGCGCCGGTGACGATGCCCAGGGTGCTCGGGCTGCTGCCGGCCCGGTAGGCCTCGCGGGCCATCTGCACGATGTCGGCGCGCGCCGCCTCGACCTTGCCCGCGTCCGCCTGGATCTGCTCGGTGACGGCGGACTCCTCGGCGCGGGCGTCCTCGAGCCGCTGCGCCAGGATCTCGGCCTTGCGGCGCGCCTCCTCGAGCATGGCCTGCGCGGACGCGAGCTCCGCCTGGGCGACCGGCAGCCGCGCCTCGACCGCGTTGAGGTCGAGCACGGCCTGGCTGAAGCGGGCGTTGGTGTCCTCGAGCTCGTGCTGGAGCTCTTCACGCTCGCGTTCCTTGGCCCGCTGGGCCGCCTCGGCGGCGGCACGCTGGTCGTCGATGTCGTCGGCACCGGCCGACACGACGCCACCGAGCACCAGCCCCGCCGTGAGCGCGGCGCCGAGCATCGCGCCGACCGCGCGTCGCCAGCGGCCGACGGGACGTACAGGACCAGCCCCCCAGGTCTGCATCGTCGTCTTCACACCCTCGTGTAGCGGTTGAGCGTCACGACCGACGACACCACGGCGAGCGCCACCGCGATGCCGATCAGCAGCGGGGCGACGCGCAGCACGTCGCCCACGGTCACGTACGCTACCCAGTTCACCGATTCCTGCAGCCAGTCGGTGATGAAGTACTTCACGCCTAGCCACAGCCCGCCCATGGCGAGCAGCGCCCCGACGACGGCGGCGATCGCCCCCTCGAGCAGGAACGGCAGCTGGACGAACAGGTTCGAGGCGCCGACGAGCCGCATGATGCCGGTCTCGCGCCGGCGCGACATCGCGGACAGCCGGATCGTCGTCGTGATCAGCAGGACGGCGGCGAGCAGCATGACGCCGGCGAGCCCGGCGGCGAGCATCGACGCCCGGTTGAGCGCGAGGAACAGCGGCTGGAAGATCGCGCGCTGGTCCTCGACGACCTCGACGCCGTCGCGGCCGGTCAGCACGTCGGCGACCACCTGGTACTGCTCGGGGTCGACGAGCTTGAGCCGGAACGACGCCTGCATGTCGTCCTCGGTGAGCTGCGTGCCCTGGTAGCCGTCCGGGTAGCGCTCGCTGAACGCGGCGAACGCGTCGGCCTTGGTCTCCAGGTACGTCTGCGCGACGACGTCGCCGAGCTCCGTCTCGATGACCGTCTGCAGCGCGTCGATCTGCTCCTCGGTCGCCTCGCCGGCCGCGCACGTGGGCGCCGTCGAGCCGGTCGGGCACAGGAAGACCGAGACCTCGACCAGGTCGTACCAGTCGTCCTTGAGCTTGTCGACCTGCGTCTGCAGCAGCGCGGCCGAGCCCACGAACGTCAGCGACACGAACGTCACGAGGACGACGGAGATCACCATGGACACGTTCCGGCGCAGCCCCTGGAGGACCTCCGTGACGACGAACTGGAGGCGCACGTCAGCCCTCCCGTCCGGCGCGGGCGCGGCCGTGCTCGGCGAGCACCTGCTGCACGACGTCGTCGGCCGGGTGGTGCGGGGACGCGGCGGTCTCGCGCTCGGCCGCGGCGCGCGCCGCGGCCTCCTCGGCCGCACGCTCGGCCTCGAGGTCGGCGGGCTCGGGCATGACGCGGATCTGCGGCTGGTTGCGCCCGGGGGCGTCGAGCACCGGCGTCGTGCCGATCTGCGGAAGGATCGACTCGCGCTCCCCGTAGGAGCCGATCGCCTCGTCGCGGACCACGTGGCCCGTGGAGAGCTCGACCACGCGCTTGCGCATCTCGTTGACGATCTCGTCGTCGTGCGTGGCCATCACGACGGTGGTGCCGGTGCGGTTGATGCGGTCGAGCAGGCGCATGATCCCCAGCGAGGTGGTCGGGTCGAGGTTTCCGGTCGGCTCGTCCGCGAGCAGGATCTGGGGCCGGTTGACGAACGCGCGCGCGATCGCGACGCGCTGCTGCTCGCCACCGGAGAGCTCGTGGGGGCGCCGCTTCTCCTTGCCGTCGAGGCCCACCATCTCGAGCACCTCGGGCACCGTCGTCTTGATGACGTGCCGCGGTCGGCCGATGACCTGGAGAGCGAACGCGACGTTCTCGTAGACCGTCTTGTTGGGCAGCAGGCGGAAGTCCTGGAACACGACGCCGATGCTGCGCCGCAGCGAGGGGACCTTCCAGCTCGAGATCGTCGACAGGTCGCGGCCCGCCACGTACACGCGGCCGCCCGTCGGGCGCTCCTCGCGCAGGACGAGGCGCAGGAACGTCGACTTGCCGGAGCCCGAGGCGCCGACGAGGAAGACGAACTCGCCGCGCGCGACGTCGACCGTGACGCCGTCGAGCGCAGGCCTCGCCCCGCGGGCGTAGACCTTCGAGACGTTCTCGAACCGGATCACGCGTGCCCCTCCCCCTGCATCTCTCCACCGGAGCGATGCCGCTCGCCGATCGAGCGTCGCACGCGCA